>CALDDP010000001.1 GCA_937936805.1 uncultured Gammaproteobacteria bacterium
GGCCGGATATACGTATGCAGTCGAGCCAGCTGCCACAAACCGATTACTTGCAAACGAGGAGGAGTCCATATACAGACGCTCAAGATGATGAAGTAAGATTCCGCTTTGGGTCGTTTTCTGCCGTCTACCGTGAATTTCTGAGCGTCAGCTTTCAGGAAGTGAGTAGGTATGCCCGCTCACATTACTCGTATGTAGCAATAATGTACCAACACGTCACTAAATAAGGCTCATTTACACTCTTTATTACTACATTTTGAGATTGATAAAGATCGCAAGTTGTTAATTTATAAGAACTTACCATTTTAACAGTGGAGCTACGAACCGAGCGGTCGGGAGTTCGACAAAATCGACGGGAGCGATTTTGGACGCGCGCCAGCGCGGCCCCGAAGGGGTGCCGGGCAGGGACGCCCGGCACAATCTCTCCAGGCACGCCATTCATAAAAAAGCCCCGCAAAGCGGGGTTTTTTTATGGATGGTGTCCATGTGGGATCAGATAAGAACTCCGAATTTTACATCGTGAAAAATTATATAAATCAATAAATTATCGAGTTTATATATAATTTACTTTAACTTTAAATCAGTAATCACTATAAATCTTATAGACGCCTACCTGGTCATCATGACTCACGGAATAAACACGAAACTCGTCTTTCGGCGCACCTGGTGTGTCCATGCCCGGTGTACCGGAAGGCATCGCTGGTACCGTCAGTAATCTGATGTCACTTTTATCCGCCAGCAGGCGTTTTATGTCTTGCGCGGGCACGTGACCCTCGATTGTTACTCCATTTACCGTTGCGGTATGGCAGGATGCCGCTTGCGGCGGGACGTTGAACTGCTGTTTGAATTTGTTGACGTCATCAACAGTTACATCGGTTACGGCGAAGTTATGATCTCTAAGATGGTCTATCCAGCCTTTGCAGCAACCGCAAGAAGCGCTGCGATAAACGGTAATTTCATGTCGGGCATCTGTTTTACCCTCAAGCCAGGCAGGATTTGCCGCCCATAAGGGCAACGTAAAGAAACAAAATATTATTCCGGGGATTAGATTCTTCACTATCAGGTCAACCTTTTATTACTGTACTGTTGTTAAACACATGAATACTAGCAGTTTTATCTGCCTGCTTCGAACACAGTGTATATTCGAGGCGAAAAAACATATTGAACTCGAACTGCCTTTTACGCCGACAGGAAGCGTCACTGCAACGGTTTTGCCAGTGACTTTCGTGTTCGTACTTGCTTGAAAAGTCGTGAGCTTCTGTCTGTAAACGTTGTGGTTTGCAAATCCGTATCGAGCACGAGGTTTGCTGGTTATAATCAAGTGCTTCGGCCCCTGTGGCTGAACCCGACGCATTACCGGTGGACAAGCTACTTACCTGGGTGTCTGAAAAGAGAAGTTACTGATGAGCTATAACAAACCCTTTCAAAAATCTGAATACGAACGCCGTGTCAACCTCGTCAAAGAGCGCATGCTGAGTGCAGGATTCGACCTGCTGATCTGCCAGGATCCGGCCAGTATGGGCTGGTTGACCGGTTTTGATGGCTGGTCTTTTTACACGCCGCAGGCGGTGCTGCTGCATTTGCAGGAAAGTACGCCGATATGGTTCGGACGGGCACAGGATGCAAAGTCGGCTCGTATTACCACTGATATCCCCGAGCACAATATCATCGGCTTCTCTGAACCGCTGGTACATCATCCAGACAAGCATCCTTTCGACGAACTATGCGATCTCGTCATAGCTCGCGGCTGGGGGTCGTCGCGCATCGGTGTCGAACTCGATGCGCATTACTACACCGCCCGGGCGCACCGGCATATTACCGACGGCCTGCCGAATGCCACAATCTCCGATAATCATGAAATCGTAAACTGGGCGCGCCTGGTCAAGTCCGAAGCCGAGCTGGTCTATATGCGGGAAGCCGGTCGCATCGTCACCGATACCATGAACAAGGCGATATCCAGGCTGCGGCCGGGGGTGCGCCAGTTCGAAGTGATTGCGGATGTTTACCATACGCAGATTACCGGCTTTGATAACAGGTTCGGCGACTATACCAGTCTTTGCCCGCTGATCCAGGTGGGCGAGGGTACCAGTACCCCGCATTTAACCTGGACCGATGAAGCCTTGCCGGATAGCGGCCTGGTGGTGATGGAAATAGGTGCCGCCAGGCGGCATTATCATGCGCCGTTAACACGAACCATGCATATTGGTCCTCCACCCGATGAAATAGTGCGTCTGACCGAGGTCATCGTCGAGGGTGGAGATGAAGCGCTGAGCATGGCTAAACCGGGCGTTACCTGCGCAGAAGTCGAGGCGGTCTGGCAGGCTGTGCTGAAGCGTTACGGATACAGTAAGGAGAGCCGGGTCGGCTATTCGATTGGTCTGAACTATCCCCCTGACTGGGGCGAGCGCACTGCCAGCCTGCGTCCGGGTGATACCACCGAGCTACAGGCCGGCATGTGTTTTCATTTTCAATCCGGTATGTGGCTGGATGATTTCGGTGCCGCGATTTCCGAACCGTTTGTGGTAACGGACAGCGGCGGTGAACGACTGAGTCATGTTGCCCGGGAACTGATTGTTATCGATTGATCAACTACCCGGGGCAATTGTCGCGGGGGTGGGCTGAAACCGGGGAATTAGTGGCTCAGCCCGTCGCCTGTTATAGCCTCGTAAGCACACCTGTAAAAACCGGCGCAACAGATTTTGCAGATGGTTTACAATTTCGTCGATAAATGCAGCAGATTAGCTATGACCCAAAGTAAAATTCGGATTGCACTCATCAGGGGCGACGGTATCGGTGTCGATGTGAGCGATGCCGCGCTGGCGGTTGCCGAAGCGGCGCTAGGGAAAACCAGCGGGGTCAGGCTTAGTTACAACGAGATTCTTGCGGGAGCTGGTTATTTCACCGAGACCGGTCGTGATATTGAGCCAGGTGGTGAAGAGGCCGCGGGGAAAGCCGATGCCATATTTCTCGGCGCCATTGGACTGCCCGCGATCAGGCACCCGGACGGAACAGAAATCTCGCCGCATCTGCGATTACGCGACATCTACCAGCTTTATGCCGGGATACGACCGGTCAGGGCCTACCCCAATGCTCCCCAGCGCCTCGCCGATCCGCGGGCGCAGGAAATTGATCTGGTCATTCTGCGTGAGTCGACCGAGGGGCTTTTCTATTCGGCGGCGGTACATGGCAGAAGTGAAATCATCAATAACGAGGAAGTCCGGGATGTGCTGCGCATAACCCGCGCTACCACCGAAAAACTGCACCGTTTCGGATTCGAGCTGGCGCGTAAGCGCAAGGCCCGCGGTAACAAGGGCAGATTGACCTGTGTCGACAAAGCCAACGTGTTCACCTCGATGGCTTTTTTCCGCAGGATTTATGATGAAATCGCAGATCAATATGACGATGTCGAAACAGACTACAACTATGTCGACGCACAGGCGCTTGATCTGATTCGGCGTCCCTGGGATTTTGATGTGCTGGTAACCGAAAACATGTTTGGTGACATTTTGTCAGACCTGGCTGGTGGGCTGGTCGGTGGTATGGGCATGGCGGCCTGTGCGGAAATCGGCGATGAAACCGGCCTATTTCAGCCTGCCCATGGCAGCGCGCCCGATATCATGGGTCAGGACAAGGCTAACCCCCTGGCGGCTATTCTGAGCGTGGTATTGATGCTCGAGTATCTGGCCGACAAAACCGGGCAGGCTTCGCTGCTGGATTCGGCCAGCCTGATTGATGCCGCGATAAACCGGGGATTTGCCGATAACCGGCTCAGGCCGGTCGAATTTGGTGGCGATATGGGTACTGCGGCAATCACCAGCGAATTGCTGTCTCTGCTATGAATTTCCCGGGTTTCAGGATTGTCGCTGTTCCCGGCCGCGAACTATATGGAGCAGGTCATGTTTGTTGTCGTGGTTGAGTTTACCGTCCGGGCTGAATACATCGAATTATTCCTGACACGTGTCAAACAGCAGGCAAAGGATTCACTCAAACTTGAAGTAAATTGTCATGTTTTTGATGTATGTATTTGTTTTGAAACAAAAAATAGAATTCTTCTCTACGAGGTCTATAGCGATAGAGCGGCTTTTGATGTCCACCTCGCATCAGCTCACTTCCGCGATTTCAGTGAAGCCGTGCAGGAATGGGTAAGCGGCAAGCAACTATCCACCTTCGAAAGGCTTCACTCCGGCAACTAAATTGGCCATTCGAAGCGGCATAAATCTCACCGCAAACTTAGCCGCCAGGCCGTTTTCCAGGCCACGGAATACTATCAGATAGGCGGCACTATATTTCGAAATATCTCTGCTATGCTCTTTGGCATGACGCTAAACGCCCAACTTGAAATTGATCCGCCAGTCACCCTCGAGCAGCTTGTCGGCAAGGGACAGGAACTGCCCAGCCTGCCGGAAATCTATCTGCGCGTCTCCGAACAACTGGAAGATGAAGCCACCACTGTCCAGCAGATAGGCAATACCGTGCAACACGATCCCGCTATTACCAGCCGCGTATTGAAGATGGTCAACAGTGCCTACTATGGCCTGCCAAACCAGGTCTCCTCTGTCGCCCAGTCGGTTTCGCTGCTGGGTCGCGAAAGGCTCAGGCATATTCTGATCGGGTCGGTATTGAGGGGCGTGTTCAGCGGACAGGACAACCCGGCTTTTTCGATGCAGGAGTTCTGGCAACACAGCATCAAGACCGCAATTATTGCCCGCCAGTTAGCCGGACAGATCAGCGAGATCGAGGAACCCGAGACCATGTTTACCGCGGGCCTGTTGCACGATATCGGTAAGCTGCTGCTGATTAACAAGTACCCGGAGCGGATGCTCGCGGCGGAAGAATACATGATCCAGAAACGAGTCGATATACTGGTTGCCGAACTCGCACAGATTGGCGTCACGCATACCGCGGTCGGTGAGGCCCTGATGGAGCACTGGGGATTGCCGCAACTGCTGATTGATTGTGCCCGCAATCACCATGAATTGGTGCACGATGGACCACACCGTACCGCCACGCATCTGATTTACCTGGCCAACAACCTGAGTAAGTACGTACCACCGATCGATGACGCGGAAACCAGGGATATTGTGGAAGAGATCGAAAACTGGGATATGGGTTATGCTACTCTCGAAACGATCGCCAGCGCCTGTCAGCATGCCGATGATATGGTGTTCGAAGTTATGGAATCATTCGGCATGGTCGCACTCGAAATCAGCAGCGACTAGCAGCTGGTTTATTTTGTCAGTCTGGTTTTGCCGATCTCGGAAAGCCAGATGCCGCTCAGTACCAGGGTCAGTGCCAGCGCATGGTACAGCTGGAAGACTTCCTGCAGGAATATCACCGCCATGATCGAAGCGAATACCGGAACCAGGTTGACGAAGACTCCGGCACGGCCTGGACCAATCAATGTTACACCCTGAATAAAAAAGATCTGCGCGATCAAAGATGGTAACAGGGTTACCAACAGAGCCAGTATCCAGCCCGTCGTTGTTGGTGCGCTCCAGCCCTGCTGATAGGTCTCGATGGCAACCAGCGGCAGCGATGCCAACCAGGCCACCGAGGCTATGATAGCGAAAAAACCCAGTGCGCTGACGTTGGGTCGGCGACTTAAGCCCACCGAGTAGGCGGCATAGAAAAAGCAGGCGCTCAACATCAACAGATCTCCGCGATTCACCGAGGTGGCCAGCAGTTGGTCCAGATCTCCTGCGGATGCCACGATTGCAACGCCTAATAGCGTGACCGCCACGCCG
Organism: uncultured Gammaproteobacteria bacterium; assembly: GCA_937936805.1. Taxonomy (GTDB): domain Bacteria; phylum Pseudomonadota; class Gammaproteobacteria. The sequence continues at coordinate 5,742 of CALDDP010000001.1, forward strand.
GTACCCTGGAGGATGCTGATCGGATGGCGCAATACCAGCAAGCTGCCAAGCAACACAAAAATTGGAATCGAACCCTGCAGGATGCCTATGTTGATCGCACTGGTATGATGGCCGGCAACATAGAACAGGGCATTGAAGGCGGTAAAGCCGCAGGTGCCCATAAGGCATAGAAATAAAAGATGACGGCGTAGAATCGGCCAGTCCCGGACAATATTGTCGCGCGCGATTATCGCCAGTATCAGTACCACGCCAAGCCAGCGGAAAGTTACCAGTTGCATCGGAGATATTTCACCTACTGCAAGCCGGCTGATAATCGCATTCAGGCCCCAGCACCAGGTCGTGATAGTGAGTAACAGGTAAGCGCGAAGATTGTGACTGACGGTCATGCAGCGCTCCTGCGAATCAGTTCACGGTGCAGGGTATACAGACCGCTAATTATAATTATGCTTATGCCGGCAATACTCTGCAGATCAGGAACTTCGCCCCATACAAGGTAGGCGATAACACCGCCAAAGACGATGGTTAGATATTTTAACGGTGCCAGCGTGCCAACGGCGAGATGCTGGTAGCTTAAGGTCATCAGGTATTGCGCCATACCACCCAGCAAACCGACCATGACGAGCAGACCCAGATCCATCAACGGGGGCTGTTGCCAACCCTGGATGAAGATGCCCAGTGTGCTGGCCAGTACCCCGGTGACGGTAAAATAAAAGGTGATACAAACAGGATCGTCCAGTTTTCCGAGATGGCGAATAATGATCGTGGTGCAGCCGATAAAAAAGGCGGCTGTAAGCATATACAGGCTTCCGCTTTCCAGCATCCCGCTTCCCGGACGGACCACCAGCAACATGCCGCTAAATCCGAGGATGACGGCTGACCATCGGCGTACGCCTACGGTTTCCCGCAGCAGGATAACCGATAGTGCGGTCATGAATAACGGGGCTGTGTGCAGTATCGATACCGCTTCCGCCAGCGGCATCAACGAAAAAGCGTAAAATGCGAAGCCCATCGCGGCAACACCCAGTACGCTGCGCAGCAGATGCAGTTTTTTCTGTTTGGTGCGTAATACGCCAAAACCGCCGCGCAAGGCAACAATTACCAGCACGGGCACCAGCGCCACGGTGCAGCGGAAAAACATTATCTGCGCCGTGGGATAAGTCGCCCCGAGCCATTTGACGCTTGCATCCATCAGTGAAAACAGCAGGATGCTGAGCAGCATTGCGCCGAAACCGAGTATGGGATTTTCGATCTTGCGTAAGACTACAGGGGATTGTTTGCTGGAAACGACAATACTCCGGTTAGCCGAGAATCATGTCGGAGGCTTTCTCGGCGACCATGATGGTCGGACCATTGGTGTTGCCTGAAGTCACGGTCGGAAAAATTGAAGCGTCGACGACGCGTAGTCGATCTACTCCGTAAACCCGGCATTGCGCATCGACGACTGCAGTTTTGGGGTCAGAGCCCATCATGCAGGTACAGCTAGGGTGATAGACCGTATCTGCACGGCGGCGAATATCGGTTATAAACTCCTCGTCGGTTTGCACCGCGGGCCCCGGCCTTGTCTCCTGTTCGATAATTTCGGCCAGGGCTGGAGTGCTGGACATCTGCCGTAGCAAACGGGCGCCCTCCAGCATCTGTCTGATATCGTCATCAGTGGATAGATAATTGGGATAGATCTTCACCGCTGCAAGCGGGTCGGCTGAATCGATTTGCAGGTGACCACGACTGCTCGGGCGGGTCAGACCTACGGAGTTCAGAAAGCCGGGATAGGGGTCGGGCTGCAGCAGCGGTCGCTCTCCCGGCGGCGATGTGGTGTAGGTAATGGCTGCAAAATACATTTGCAGATTGGGTCGCGGGCGTGACGGATGACTGCGCAAAAATCCGCCAGATTGATTCACGCTTAATGACAGCAGGCCGTTGCGAAGCAGTACATACTGCATTCCAGCCAGCAATTTCCCCCACCAGGGGTAGAGTCGATTATTCAGCGTCGGTACACGTGAGCGATAATAGATGCTGTAGTCGAGGTGATCCTGCAGGTTGCGACCCACTCCGGGCAGATCCGCCAGCGGCGATATCCCAAATTCCTGCAGCAGCCCGGGTTCGCCGATGCCGGATAGCTGCAGCAGCTGCGGCGAATTGATCGCGCCGGCGCTGACAATCACTTCGCAGTTAGCCTTTACCCGCGAAGTTTTGCCATTAACGACAAATTCGACACCACTCGCGGTTTTGCCGTCGAACAGAAGCCGGGTAACCTGTGCCCTGGTGATCAGTTCGCAGTTTTTGCGTTTCAGCGCAGGGTGCAGGTAGGCGCGTGCTGCCGACATACGCCGCCCGTTCCTGGTGTTAATCTGGTAATAGCCGACACCCTCCTGGGATTCGCCATTAAAATCGGGGTTGAAAGGAAAGCCCAGTTGTTTGGCTGCCGCAAAAAACCTGCGGCAAAGGGGATGATACTGCGAGCTGACATCGTTGACGTAAAGCGGTCCGCTATCGCCACGATAGTCGGAGCCACCGTTGGCGAAAGTTTCGGATTTTTTGAAGTATGGCAGCACATCCCGCCAGCCCCATCCCGGATTGCCCAGCGCCTGCCAGTCTTCGTAGTCCCCGTGATTGCCACGGATATAAACCATCGCGTTTATCGAACTGGATCCGCCCACGACCTTACCGCGTGGCCAGTAGCTGCGGCGGTTATCGAGATTAGGCTCGACTTCAGTCGTGTATTTCCAGTTTACTGATTTATCGAAAAATGTTTTGCCATAGCCGATTGGCGTTTGAATCCAGAAACGTCTGTCGCTGCCACCGGCTTCGAGCACCAGTACACGATACCTGCCATTGGCGCTCAGGCGGTTGGCCAGTACACAGCCCGCGGAACCTGCACCAATGATGACGTAGTCGAACTCCACGCGTTTGTCCGTTGAAAATGATGGTGGATTATAATCGCTACAAGATGCGGGTAAAGTAGAACTTCGGGTTTCGTCCGGCCAAGGGTTCATGCATAATTTGACCGCTAAGCCAAGTGGAGCCAGTTTTGAAATTTAGTGTCGAAGAATTCCGCGCCTGGGAAAACAAGAGAGTAACCCTGGTCGGTATGTCCGGTGTGGGCAAGTCGTATCTGTCAGCGAAATTACGCGGCAATAACTGGTTTCATTATTCAGGCGACTATCGGATCGGTACGCGCTATCTCAATGAGCATATAATCGATATGATCAAGGAGCAGGCGATCAAGATCCCGTTCCTCAAGGAATTGCTGCGCAACGACTGGATTTACATAAAGAACAACATTCGCGTCAATGATCTGGGCCCGGTACTGAGTTTTGTCGGTAAACTGGGTAACCCCGAACTCGGCGGGGTTGAAATTGGCGAGTTTATCGAACGCCAGGCTATTTATCGCCAGGCTGAAATCGACGCCATGCACGACATCCCGCATTTTATCGAGAAAGCGCAGAAGATTTACGGCTATCCACACTTCGTCAACGATGTTGGCGGTAGCCTGTGCGAACTGGATGAGCCGGGGGTAATGGATATACTGGTCGAAAATACGCTAATCCTGTACATTCAGGTGACCAACGCTGAGCAGGAGCAGGTCTTGATAGAGCGTGCGGTCACTGATCCGAAGCCGCTTTATTATCGAGCGGATTTTCTGCAACAACACCTGCAGCTTTACTTTGAGGAAACCGGGCTTGAGTACGCCGCGCAAATCGATCCGGATGAGTTTGCGCGCTGGGTCTTTCCGCATCTGTTCCACTCGCGCCTGCCGCGTTACGATGCGATTGCAAGTCTAGGCTATACGGTTACTTCCGAGGAAGTCGATGGCGTAAGAGATGATGCTGACTTTATTAGTATGCTGGAGATGGCGATCGCAAGACAGCCGGGAGACAACGCCTGATGCCACTGGTTGCGCATAATGATTTGCCGACGTTTTCAAAGCTTAAACAGGAAGGGCTGCAGGTACTAAGCCCCGGTCTCGCCAACCAGCAGGATATTCGTGAATTACATATCGGCTTACTGAACATGATGCCTGACGCGGCGCTTGCGGCTACCGAAAGACAGTTCCTGCGCCTGATTGGCGAGAGTAACCCGATTGCCCAGTTTTTTGTGCACCCGTTTACGCTGGATGCCTTACCACGCGACGCATCATCGCAGGCACATATCGATAAGTACTATGACAAATTTTCACAGATCAAGGAACAGGGGCTCGACGCTTTGATAATAACCGGGGCCAATGTGATTGGTCCGGATTTGTCCCGCGAAGTATTTTGGGATTCGCTGATAGAAGTTGCCGACTGGGCGCACGATAACGTTACCTCGACACTGTGTTCCTGTCTCGCAACTCATGCGGTACTGGATTTCCGCTATGGGCAGAAGCGCACCAAGCAGAGATCTAAAAAATGGGGTGTTTTTCGGCACCAGGTAGTGGAGGTATCGCATCCACTGGTCGACGATATCAATTCCGTGTTCGATGTACCCCATTCGCGCTGGAATGATGTTTCCCCGCAACAATTTGCTGCCGCGGGCCTGAAGGTCCTGGTAACGGGTGATGATGGTTGTGTCCATCTTGCAACCAGTCCTGATGGTTTTCGCACCATATTCTTCCAGGGCCATCCGGAATACGATACGGTCTCCCTGTTAAAGGAGTACAAGCGTGACGTGAACCTGTACATCAATGGCGAAATAACTGATTACCCGCCGATGCCGGAAAACTATATCAGTGAATTCAATGCGGCAGTTTTGCGTGAATACCAGGGACGAGTGGTCAAAAGCATGGCCGAGCAGTCGAAATTACCCGGGTTTCCAGAGCACCTGGTGCTGAAAAACCTGCAAAATACCTGGCAGGACACCGCAAGCGCAGTTATAGGAACCTGGTTAGGCCTGATTTACCAGGTGACCAATGTTGACCGTCGCAGACCTTTCATGGACGCCGTGGACGCAAACAACCCCCTCGGGCTTTGAATGCCCCGCTGCCGCCTGTCCAGGCGCCTGCGAAAGCCTGTTTGGGTTTAGTAGGATCCCCAGGAATCCTGTTTTTTCCAGCGAATCCGGGTTACTACAATACCGATGATGAAAGCGATCAGGCTTACTGCGCCACCGCGGACAAACCAGTCGAGACGGGTACTGTCGCTGAGTTCGGAATTGGTTTCAACGAGAGTCGCTTTTTCCTCGCGCAGTTGCTCGACCATCGTTTGCAACTGCTCGTTTTGAGCCTGGATATTCAACGTATCCTGCGCCGCGGCGCGAATCCCTGCCAGTTCCTGTTCCGAGGCGCGCAGGGTGGTTTTCAGCGCACCGTTATCGCTTTTTTCCTGCTCGAGTTTCTGCTTTAGTTCAGCCATCTCGCTGCCCTGTGCCTCGAGCCGCTGTTGCTGCTGTGCGAAGCGTTGCTCGAGTTCCCGCAGAGTTTGCTTGGCGGCAGGTATTTCCATCAGGAAGCGGGTTAATACATAACCCTGCTTGCCGCCTTCGGCTTCCACCAGTGAATACTGGGAAGTCAGGTCGTCCTCCAGTACGGTTATCGCTTCACCGCTTTTCAGCATGCGTACGATACTGTTAGAAGTGCTGGTTCCACTGCGCATGGTGATTTCGAATTCATCGGTGACGTACCTGGTTTCTAGCGCATACAATGGACCGGATGCACAAAGATAAACCAGCGCCATAAGCAAGCTTCCGGTAATGAATTTTTTCAGCTTCAAAACAGTAACCGCGGGCTGCGGGTAAGCCTGCCCGGCAAAGTTTTTGCCATGAAAATCATGCTTGAGCTGGTTGGGTATCGCTGATGCAAAAATCGACTTCTTCACCCGGGTCTCCATAACCTGTGGACCGACAAATTTTATCGGAAAAAACATCGTCTTCAAATGACATTATTTACATGCCTGCGGTGAGTTGCAACTGCATTTGCATTTTATTTCTGCAAACGTCGATTTCAGGACAAAATCAGGTGGCGGCAACGATCCGGAGATTAACCCGGCAAGCAAAGGCTATTCCCCAGGGCCGGTATTTCCAGGCTATTCGCTCTCTGAGGATTGGGTCTGCGGCGTCTCCTCGATAACTTCGGGTACTTCGTAAGGCGTAATCAGGATTAGCAGCGCAAATTCGGGATTGTCCAGGTAGTGCAGGTTCTTACTGCGCATACGGCGATGTTCCTTAAGACTATGATTGTTCAGTATCCGGGTATCGGCGGCATAGGCAGCGAGGTAACTATCCTGTGCCGCATTACGCAGTTTTGGATCGACTTTAAGGCGTGGGCTTCTTAGTACCAGGTCGGTATAAGTGTGCAGGTAACGCGACAACGCGATCGTTATTTTTCCCTCTAGCTCATAAAGGCCCTGATGCGGTTTCTTTCTGGATTGTTGCTCCTGCAACTGTAGCTCGATTGATTCCAGCGTTTGCTCGTCGAAGGCGAAATTCTGCTCTTCATTTGGCTGGTTACTGTTCAGTTGTGGAATGCTTTCGAGAATATCGATCTCGTTATCGATCGAGGTGTATTCGTTACCGTAAATACGTCCACCCCTGATCCAGACAGGCAAGGCCTGCTTCCGTTCCAGTCCGGGCTGGCGCCATGCTGTATGCAACAGTAATTCATAGCGTGAAGATTCGACTAGTCTGGCGGCAACATCAAGCAGGCGAAACTCTTTATCGGAAATCAACTCGTAGCCCTGCGGCGCCGCTGCAGCCAGGCTCCCGGGAGAGGACAGATCCAGTAATTTGTCGCCTTTGCTGGGAGAACTGAGGGGCAGGATATATTCCTTGCTGGTGGGTGCCTTGATGTTCTTGAATACTATGATCTCGACATCATAGCGGGGAATCGCCTTGCCCGAAGTTGCTGTGGTTTGCGCAAGACCGATAGCCGGCAGCAGCGTTGCGAGCGTCAGAAATGTTAGAAATCTATGGTTCATTTTACTCTGCGGTCAGTTTCTTGAGCAGTTTTTCTACCTGCTGGAATCTGGATTCAAGTTCAACATTTTGACAGGCAATACGCAAGGTTTGTTTCCCGTCGAAGCGATACTGCAGCGGATCGGCCTGGATTAGTTCGATAATCTTGAGTGGATCGATATTGGGGTTGCGGTTAAAGACAATTTTGCCGCTCTGTTCGCCAATATCAATTTTTTCGACCCCCAGCGCTATGGTCTGCAATTTGATCCGCGTAATTCTAAACAGGTGCTTGAGTGGCTCAGGAAGTAATCCAAATCGATCTATCAATTCCATTTCGATTTCCCTCAAACTGTTGTCGTCGGCCGCGGAAGCGATGCGCTTGTACTCGATCAGGCGTCGGTGTATGTCTGCAATATAGGTTTCCGGAATCAATGCGGGTATATGGAAATCGACTTCAGAGGCACGCATAATCGGTTGCTCGAAATCGATCGGTAAGTTGGATTTAAGCGACTGGACCGCGCGCTCGAGTAACTCCGAGTAGAGTGTAAAACCGATCTCGGTTATCTGGCCGCTTTGTTCGTCGCCGAGCAGTTCTCCGGCTCCGCGGATCTCGAGATCATAGGTGGCGAGGGTAAATCCTACGCCCAGTTCTTCAAGTGATTCTATAGCCAGCAATCGCTTCTGGGCGTCGCTGGTCATCGAGCGTTCAGGCGGCACGATCAGGTAGGCGTAGGCCCGGTGGTGCGAGCGACCGACCCGGCCTCGAATCTGGTGTAACTGGGCAAGTCCCAGTTTATCGGCACGGTTGATGAAGATCGTGTTTGCCGTGGGCACGTCGATCCCGCTTTCGATTATGGTAGTGCAAACCAGCAGGTTGCATCGATGGTGATAGAAATCCAGCATTGCTCTCTCGAGTTCTTTTTCTTTCATGCTGCCATGCACGATACCGATACGAGCTTCGGGCAACAATTGTTGTAACTCCTCGGCTGTTTTCTCAATGGTCTTGATTTCATTGTGCAGGAAGTAAATCTGGCCGCCGCGTTTGAGTTCACGTTGACAGCCCTCGACGATGGTGTCCTTGTTCCAGCGCGAAACAAAGGTCTTGATTGCATGCCGCTGCATCGGCGGGGTCGCGATGATCGACAGGTCGCGCATACCCGATAACGACATGTTGAGCGTGCGTGGTATCGGTGTGGCGGTCATGGTAAGTAAATCGACACTGGCGCGCAGCGCTTTCAGTTTTTCCTTATGGCGTACGCCAAATCGATGTTCTTCATCGACGATAACCAGACCAAGATTCCGGTACTTGATCGCGTCCGAGAGAAGCTTGTGAGTGCCAATTACGATATCGATCTTGCCGGCTGCGATTTGCGCGAGGCTGTCATCGAGGTTCTTCTTCGCGGTAAACCGGGTCAGGCTGGCAATACGGATCGGCCAGTCGGCGAAGCGATCGAGAAAATTCTGGTAGTGCTGCTGCGCGAGTAGAGTGGTAGGTACCAGCACCGCCACCTGGGATCCGGAACTGGCAGCGATAAAAGCAGCTCGCATACAGACTTCAGTCTTACCGAATCCGACGTCACCGCAAACGATCCGGTCCATCGGTCGTGGCGCCTGCATATCCGCAATTACGGCTTCGATAGATGTTTCCTGGTCGGGTGTTTCCTCGAACGGGAACTCGCTCGCAAATTGCTGGTATTCATCAAGTGTGATCTGGTGTGCGAAACCCTGCATGGCTTCACGTCTCGCCTGGATATCGAGCAGTTCAACAGCGATGTCGTGAATTTTCTGCTGCGCTTTCTTGCGTGAACGTTGCCAATGATCACTGCCCAGGCGATGCAGGGGCGCATTGTCGTCACTCGCGCCGGCATAACGGCTGATCAGGTGCAACGAGGATACGGGAACATAAAGCTTGTCCTGGTTGGCATACTCGATACAAAGGAACTCGGTTGCGATACCGGAAACGGTCAGCGTCTTCAAACCCTGATAGCGTCCGACCCCGTGATCTTCGTGGACCACCGCTGCGCCTAACTGTAAATCGGCGAGGCTTTGAATGGTCGATTCTGCATCGCGGGTCTTGCGGTATTTGCGTCGCCGCCGCTGCACTGCACGTTCGCCGAAAAGCTGGTTTTCGGTGACGATTGCAATCCCCTGGCTGGCCAGCGTCATGCCATTTTCCAGCGCCGATGCAATCAGGTAGTAACGGTTATCGTCGCGTGCGAGAAATTCATCCCAGCTTTCCACCGGGCTGGCCTGAACCGAGTAGTGGCGCAGCATTTCGTTGAGGAATTCGCGTCGCCCGGCAGATTCCGCACTAAAGAGGATCTTGTTAAACACCGGTTTGTCGATAAAGTTACGCATCGCCCGGTCGGGCTGTTCGGCGTTTGCCTGCAGGGTAAGTTGTGGTATCGACTGGGAGTCACTGTTGATGTTCGAGCCGTCGGTTTTATCGAACTTGAATGGCGAAAAATACAGGCACGAAAAGCCCTGCATTTTTTGCTTCAGCTCGTCGATATCGAGAAACAGTTCGGCAGGAGGCAATAACGGCCACTCCAGATTATAACGACGCGATTCATAGCGTTCGGCAACCTGATTGGTAAACGTAGTCGCCTGTGTCAGGGCGGAGTCATCGACTAGCAAACGACTGTCGGCTGGCAGATAATCAAACAGACTTGCCAGCTGATCAAAAAACAGTGGCAGGTAGTATTCGACACCTGGCGACGAAATGCCTTCCGAAATATCGACATACACCGGGCAGGTGTTGGGATCGATATCGAAGGATTCACGGAACCTGAGCCTGAAACGTTTTATTCCGGGCTCGTCCAGCGGGTATTCCTGAGCCGGTAACAGATTGACTTCATCAATCTTTTCAATAGAGCGCTGGGTCTCCGCGTCAAAGCTGCGGATCGATTCCACTTCATCGTCGAAGAAGTCGATACGGAAAGGGGTCGAACTTCCCATCGGAAACAAGTCCAGGATCGAGCCGCGTGCACTGAACTCTCCGTGTTCTTCTACCTGCGCTACGGCTCGATATCCGTACAGGCTCAGCTTTTCGCGCAGGACCACCGGGTCGAGCCGATCGCCGAGCTGCAGCATTAATGTACGTTGGTGGATAAAATCGGCTGGCGCGATTTTCTGCAACAGTGTACTGACCGGCAGGAACAGGATGCCGGACCTGGCGTCCGCTATCGATGCGAGACACTTGATCCTCTCCGAAACGATGTCCTGGTGGGGTGAAAACTGGTCGTAGGGCAGGGTTTCCAGATCGGGAAAGCGGTAAATCCTGGGGCGCTCGGAACTGAAGAAGCGAATTTCCTGTTCCAGTTGTTCGGCGTCGGTCATATCGCAACAAACGATTACCGACAGCCCGTGGTGCCGGGCAACCTGTTCGCTCAGCAATAAGCTGCGACTACTGCCATACAGTTGGCCAACGCGCAGAGCTGGCGCGCCTGAAGGCGCCGGGGTTTGCAGAAATTGGGTGGGCATTACTGCCTTTTTTTGAAGGCTATTCCTGAACTGGTTTGGCGGTGGTCAGGCCGAGAATTTCCCAGTTCTGCATCCCGCCCCGATACCATTTGATCTTATGCGCGGGATAACCGAAACCTAACAGGTTTTTGATATTGTTCGGTGACTGGCCGCACCACATTCCGTTACAAAACATCACCAGGGTGCGGGCATCCCTGAAGTCCCATAAGCCTTCCAGGTTTTTTGCATTGAAGCGTTCTTCGAGAATCTCGCCGATCGAAATCGGATCTGCGCCCTTGGCGGGGTTGAGATTAACCCAGGGGATATTAACCGCGCCGGGAATGGTACCCTTGGCGACCCAGGCTTCGGTGCGGGAGTCGATGACGACGATACTGTCATCGCCTTCGCTCATGCGCTTGAGGTAGTTGAGCACTTCCAGCTCGGCTATGGTTTCGACGCCAGGCGCGAGGATCGCCGGTTGAATACAAAACGGAGGACACTTGCGCGAAGTCTTCGCAAAAGCGGGATTCACCGTATTTTTCTGGTTCTGATTGCGCATGATATTGACATCATTATTGCCATGTTTGACGGTGACACTTTCAATATCGGGCGCTATATTAACTTCGGCCGCGGACAGGTTCATGCTGCTCACGCAAAGTCCCAGTGCAGTTAAAATAACGGGTAGAAATCGATGGGTATTCATTGTCCGCAACTCCGGTTTGGCCAGTCGTGTCTGATCACGATTAGTCTGGTCGTTATAATATGGGCGGCTTTTCTGGCCGTCCAGGACCGGAAAACCTTCAGGTGGTGCTAGTTGGGCATTATTATTGTGTTTAAATCGATCGTATGCAAGACGATTTGATGTTCAAAATAGACTCTGAATGATCCGTAGACCCATTCGGTAATAGGTGGTTCGCCGACCGGACCGAAACGCTCGTCGGGTTCGCCGAATTCGCCGAGCACATCGTCCATGCTGATGCCCCGTTTGGGCATGGTCTGCTTTTCCATTACCGCGATATTGCCAGGAATGGTTAACTGGTCTCCCGCAACCGCGGGTTGCAGGATCATGCTACTACCCAGGAGTAGTAAATAAAGTCCTGTGCGCATGTTGTTGATCTCCCAAATATAATGCTTCTAACTATAGCATGCCTTAGTGACTAGGCAAGGTTGAAGCACGTTGCATCGCAACGGTGGTGAGAGACCTGCATTCATGGTTTAATCCGCCGCATGAAATTACCCCTCGAAATCTTTGTTGGCCTGCGTTACACCAGGGCCAAGCGGCGCAACCATTTTATCTCGTTTATTTCCGCGATATCGATGCTGGGAATTGCACTCGGGGTAATGGCGCTAATCGTCGTACTGTCGGTAATGAACGGTTTTGAGAACGAATTGCGTGGACGCATACTCGGCATGGTTTCACACGTCACGGTATCCGGTTTCGGTGGCCCACTGCAGGATTGGGAATCTTTACGTGATCAAACCATGAAGCATCCTGAGGTTATCGGTGGTGCTCCATATATAGAGGCTGAGGCGATGATTTCGAATTTGTCGTCGGTGAGTGGTGCGCTGATACGTGGTATCGACCCGGCCTATGAAGATGGTGTTTCCGAGATTCACGACAACATGGAATTCGGCGCGCTGACCGATCTGGTTGCGGGTGAATACGGCATAGTTCTGGGCAGCGGGCTTGCCAATTCGCTGGACGTGGTACCTGGGGATCGTGTCACCATGGTGACCCCTCAGGCGACCTCGTCACCGCTGGGTTTCCTGCCGCGTTTACGTCGTTTCAAGGTCGTCGGTATTTTTGAAATCGGTGTTTACGAGTATGACCGCAGCAGCGCGCTGATTCATCACCAGGATGCCAGTCGCCTGTTTCGGCTTGATGGCGGGGTTACCGGCTTGCGTTTAAAGCTCGAAGATCTGGACCTGGCGCCGCAGGTTCGGGAGGAACTCAAGCAGACTATAGGGCTGCAGTACTGGGTTTCAGACTGGACCTTGAGGCATAGTAACTATTTCAAGGCGGTGCGTACCGAAAAGACGGTAATGTTCATAATTCTTTCACTGATTGTCGCGGTCGCCGCATTCAACATCGTATCCACACTGATGATGGTGGTGACTGACAAGCAGGCCGACATCGCAATATTACGCACCCTCGGCATGTCGCCATTGTCGGTCATGTGGGTGTTTATGGTACAGGGAACGCTGATAGGTTTGATAGGCACCCTGTTTGGCCTGGTCAGTGGCATCGCCGTGGCCTCACATATCGATGTGATCATTCCGGCCCTGGAGCAATTTTTTCAGACCCAGTTCTTACCGCGAGGAGTATATCCGATTACCGATCTACCCTCTGACATGAAGCAGGCAGATATTATCAAGATTTCATTGTTGTCTTTCGGTATCTCCGTGATAGCGACCCTGTATCCGGCATTAAGGGCCTCCAAAACCAGGCCGGCGGAAGCGCTAAGCTATGAGTAAAGGAGAATACTAGTGTCGGCAGCCGTTATAGAAGCCAAATCGGTATCCAGGGTGTTTCAGCAGGGTAAGCTTAATGTAGAGGTGCTGAAGGCGGTCGATTTCAGTGTCGCCGCGGGAGAGAGCCATGCGATCCTGGGAGCATCAGGCGCTGGCAAGTCGACCCTTATGCACCTGCTCGGCGGGCTGGATCATGTCAGCAGTGGCCAAATCAGGGTTGTCGATAGTGATTTGTCGAGGCTTTCTGAAGCCAGTCTGGGAAATTTGCGTAATCGACATCTCGGATTTATTTACCAGTTCCACCACCTGTTGCCTGAATTCAGCGCGCTCGAAAATATTGCGATGCCGTTGCTGATCCGTCGGCAGGGGTTTGCGTCGGCCTACTCTGAAGCTCGGGAATGGTTGACTAAAATAGGGCTCGACGCGCGTGCAGGTCACAAGCCCGGAGAACTTTCGGGCGGAGAGCGTCAACGGGTCGCTCTGGCGCGCGCGCTGGTGACGCGACCCGATTGCCTGCTTGCGGACGAACCCACCGGAAACCTCGATCAGCATACCGCGACGCAAATGCTGGAACTGATGCTGGGTCTGAACCGGGAGATGAATACGGCGCTGGTAGTCGTCACCCATGATCTTTCGATTGCACAACGCATGCAGTTTCGCTGGCATATGCACGACGGCATTCTCACTGCTGAAAGCTGAAGCTGTATTCCAAAGATGCCTGCTTATGCTCGCTACTGCCCGGGATCAAACGTCCCCGGTGCGGGGGTAAGTCAGCCAGCGACCGGTTTTTACGGCAGGTGATTTAGTACGGCTTTGTCTGCGTTGGTGAGGCGGTTTTGGGCGCCTACGCTATATCGTTGTCGAAAAATGTCTAGCTGTGACAGGTTCAGTGATTCTGGTGGGCGCGTCGATTACGGTTATGCAGCCGTTTTGCCCTCACTTTGATGTGATTCAGAATATGTAGATGCCATAATATTCGGACCAGGATAAATGATGCCAGCGCGCTTACCGCGCCTGCGGTGAAGCAACCCAGTAAAAACGGTTGCCAGATCGCGGCCAGGCTATTAAGCAGCCACTCGAAACTGAGCTCGAAATGGAAACCCTGAGGTTCGAGACTCAGCATCTCGACGCCAAGCAGATAACAGAAATAAAACATCGGTCCCAATGTGAATGGATTGCTGATCCAGACCATGGGCACGGCTATCAGTATGTTGACCCTGAGCCAGATCGCCAGGATGGCTGCGATGAGCATTTGAAACGGAACCGGAATAAAGGCGCAGAAAATTCCCAGCGCAACTGCTCCCGAGCAGCTTCGTCGATTAATATGCCACAGTGACGGTTCCTGCAATCGCGGGCCGAGTAACTTGATCCAGCGATTTTTTACGATGACGTCAGGATGCGGCAAATATTTTCTGAAAAGCTTCTTTGCCATGATGTTTGTATTATCGACACATATTTAATATTCTGCAAAGAGTTGGCTCACAAAACATGGAAATCAGGGCAGGGAATGCATGCCTCAACTCGCACTTGCTATCGTGCTTGGTTCATTACTGGCGTTTTACGGTAATGAACTGCCGGATCAGGCCTGGTCGGCGCTGCTGCCGATACCGCTGCTGCTGTGCCGCTACCACCCCGGTTTTCGCTTTATCCTGGTACTAATCGCTGCTTTTTTGTGGAGCAGCGCCGTGTTCCATTATCATCTCGGCCATCGGCTTATTTCGGCGTATGATGGCCGGATCCTGCTGCTGCGTGGAATTGTGGCCGATATTCCACAGATCGATCATGGTCGGGTCCGCCTGTCTCTGCGGGAGATCGAAATCGCTGATTATCCTGCGGCTATGCCGCGCAGGGTCCGCCTTAACTGGTATCAGGATAAAGTCGTTCCGCGTGCCGGGGAGTTTTGGCAGTTTGAAGTGAAGTTAAGGCAACCGGGGGGATTGGCGAATCCAGCCGGTTTTGATTTCGCTGCCTGGCAATTTGTTAACGGCATAGACGCAACCGGGTACATTCGTGATTCGGCGCATAACATGAAAATTCGCGCTGCCTCGGTGATCAATGTGAACTATTGGCGTGCAGCATTGGCATCGGCGATCGATCGACATTGCAGTAGCTGTGACCATCGGGGCTTGATCAAGGCGTTAGTGCTTGGGTTTCGCGGTGATATCAGCGAATCCGAAAAAAGATTGCTGCAGTCCAGTGGCACCGCTCATCTACTGGCTATTTCCGGACTGCATATCGGGATGGTGGCGCTATTGTTTTATGGGCTCGGACGTTACTGCTGGCGCCTGGGCTTGTATCATACGGGTTTGAATCGCGCACAAACGGCATCGATACTGGCAATTAGCAGTGCCCTGGGCTACGCGGCTCTGGCTGGTTTCAGTTTGCCCACCGTGCGCGCACTGACGATGTTCAGCCTGCTATTGCTGGCGCTGTTATGCAAAAGCCGGATAAATTTACTGCAGTCCATAAGTCTCGCGCTTGCAGTGATAGTTCTCGTCGATCCGCGAGCCGTCGGCTCGACTTCGTTGTGGTTGAGCATAGGCGCATTAATGGTGATCGCTTTCGTACAGTTCCGATTGCCGGTCAGGCTGGGCTGGTGGCGGCAGTTACTGGTGTTGCAGTGTTTTTTCTCGTTGCTGTTCGCCCCGTTTGGCATGCTGATATTTGACCAGTTGAATCCGGCTGGATTTCTCGCCAATATTGTCGCTATTCCGTTGATTAGCTGTGCCGTACTGCCGGTAATTTTTACGGCCTGCCTGCTTTCCATAAGCGGAGCTGACATAACACAAACTCTGTTCTTTTTCGCGGACTGGTTACTCGCAGTATTACTCGGTTATCTCGAATTACTGGTTACTTCCGGTTTGCATTCGATTGCGCTAGTTTATCCGGTGCCGTTGTTGCTGTTAGTTGTCGTCGCAACATTATTACTCTTGCTACCTCATCGCCGCGGTTATCGGAAAGTCGCGCTGGTGTCGCTTTTAGTGCTCGTGAGCTGGCAGCCTGCGCGGCTTAAGCATGGCGATTACGAGTTTACCGTGCTCGATGTCGGCATGGGTACATCGGTGCTGTTGCGGACTCGTTACCATAGTCTGGTCTACGATTTTGGCCCCGGCAAGCCGGGTGTTTTCAGTGCCGCCGACCAGGCATTGCTGCCGTTGATGCGGCGTCATGCAATCGATATGCCCGATTTACTGATCGTGAGTCATGTCGATCAGGATCATAGCGGTGGTTTACAATCATTTATCGGTCGCTATCAACAACATCGCCTGTTATCGGGAACTCCGCAGAAATTAAGAAAGAGGTTTGCGCTCGAGCATCAGGTTCGTTCCTGCCACGGATACCCGTCCTGGCGCTGGGATGGTGTCAGTTTCAGCTTTGTCAGCACAGCCACAATGTCAACCAGTGGTCCCACCAACAACCTTTCCTGTGTGCTATTGATCAGGGGTAAGCACGACACCCTGATACCGGGCGATATCGAGTTCGCGCAGGAAACAAGGCTGGTAGTCGAGCATGGAACGGCGCTGGCTGCGGATATTTTGCTGGCACCGCATCATGGCAGTGATACTTCCAGCAGCTGGGATTTCTTGCAGCAGGTACAACCCGAACATGCTGTATTTACCGTGTCTCGAAACAACCGTTGGGACCTCCCCAGACCTGCGGTAACCTCGCGCTATGACAGTTTGCAGGTTCGTCAGTATCGTAGTGATCTGGATGGCGCTGTACGCATCACGAGTAGTACTGATGGCCTGCTGGTAAGGACCACCGCCAGAACACCGCGACGTATCTGGCGACGATGGTAATAATCCCTCTGTCACAGTATGATGTGCGGCATTTATTTCCGAGGAAGAAAGCGTGTTCGAACTGGTTCAAGCTGGGGGCTGGCTGATGCTTCCGATATTGTTGTGCTCGGTGATAGCCGCAGCCATCATTATCGAAAGATTGTGGACCCTGCGCCAAAAGAAGGTAATTCCTGAAAAGCTGTTAACCGGTATCTGGAACCTTTTGAGTAGCGACGCCCTGACCGAGCGACATATCACCGAAATTGAAAACGGATCGCCGCTCGGCAGGGTGCTGGCGGCCGGTTTGATCAACCGACACCTGTCGCGTGACCTGATTCGTGAAAGCATCGAAGAGAACGGCCGCCATGTCGTGCACGAGATGGAAAAGTTCATGAATACACTGGGCACGATATCGACGATTACGCCTTTACTGGGCCTGCTGGGTACAGTGATAGGTATGATTCGTGTTTTTACCGCGATAACCGTCATCGGGGTTGGTGACCCGGGTCAGTTGGCGGGCGGTATTTCCGAGGCGCTGATTACCACCGCCGCGGGTTTAACGGTTGCCATTCCAAGTCTTATTTTTTACCGCCACTTGAAGCGCAGAATAGACGAGTTGGTGGTGGCGATGGAGCAGGAGGCGATGAAACTGGTCGAGTTTCTGCACGGTGAACGCAGCGAACTGGCCTGATATCATGAATTTTCACAGCAGTAACATCGAAGAAGATGCAAATATTAATCTGACTCCACTGATTGATGTCGTCTTCCTGTTGCTTATTTTTTTCATGGTGTCGACAACTTTTGATACTACCTCGCAGCTGAAAATCAATTTACCTGAGGCGAGCCAGGAGCAGACTTCTGTCCCGCCACAAAAACTGAACCTGCTTATCGATGCAAAAGGGAATTTTTATATTAACTCGCGCGAGCTTACTAATAACAGGAGTGCCACCTTGAAAGCCGCGTTAGAGCGCGTTATGGCGGGTAACAAGTTGCCGATTGTGATCCAGTCCGATGCCGATTCTCCAGTCCAGTCGCTGGTAACCGCGATGGATGTTGTAGGGCAGTTGGGCTTGTCGCAGGTTTCGATCGCAACTACTCGCCCCATCGAGTAGTTCAAACGTGCGCTTGTTGAGGCTCAGTCAATGAAACCGATCAGCGGAAATCTTACCGGCTACAATGCGTACCGTGCTTTGTTATCGCTGGCTTTCGAGCACAAGGTATATTTCCTGGTCGCGGTGTTGGGGATGGTTATTTTTGCCTTATCGGATGCTGCCTTCGCTTACCTGATGAAACCATTGCTGGACGAGGGCTTCATTGATCACGATCCAACCGTCATCAAGTTGATCCCGGTTGCAATAATATTGATTTTCCTGGTACGGATGGCCGCGATATTCATGCGCAGCTACTGCATGAGCTTTATCGGTCGTAACGTGATCAACACGTTACGCACAATGATGTTTGAAAAGTTGCTCACCATGACCAGCGACGAATACGACCAGGCATCCACGGCCGCCGTTATCACCCGCTTTTCCTATGATGTGGAGCAGGTGGCCAAGTCGGTGTCGACCTCTTTAACGGCTTTTATCCAGGACAGCCTGCGTATCATTGTATTGCTTAGTTACATGTTCTGGCTGAGCTGGCAACTGACCTCGATATTTCTCGTCGCCGGGCCAATCGTGTTCCTGATTGTGGTTCGAATTTCAGGCCGCTTTCGCGATATCAGCAAGAATATTCAACAATCCATGGGTGGCGTCACCCAGGTAGCACAGGAAGTAGTCGACGCTAACCGTATCGTCAAGATTTTTGGCGGTGACGAATTCGAGCGCAACAAGTTTAACAAGGTCAACAGCAAGAATCTGCGGCTGCATTTAAAAATGACGATCGCTCAAGCAATAAGTACGCCGCTTATTCAGCTCATTGTCGCCATTGCTTTTGCTGCGATTATTATGTTCGCTACTTCGGAGTCGATGCGAGGGGTTATAACCACCGGTGACTTCGTGTCGTTTATTTTTGCGCTATCGATGTTGCTGGCGCCAATGCGAGTGCTCTCATCGATTAACGCACAAATCCAGAAAGGCATAGCCGCCGGCGAGAGCGTGTTCGAGTTCACTTCGCGAGAAAGTGAACGCAACGAAGGGCAGTTACAACTGCAACGCGCCGAGGGAACACTGAGTTTTGACAAGGTAGTGCTGTGTTATCGACGCAGTGAACAGCGTGTACTGGATGAGGTCAGTTTCAAGGTCGAACCCAATCAGACGGTCGCCATTGTCGGCCGATCCGGCAGTGGCAAATCGAGTCTGGTAAATCTGATTCCGCGCCTTTATGAATGTGACAGTGGTGACGTATGTCTCGATGGGGAGAGACTGGATCATTATCGCCTCGCCGATTTGCGTCGGCAGATCTCCTACGTGGGTCAGGATGTGCGCTTATTCAACGACTCTATTCGTAACAACATCGCCTACGGTATCGCTCACGAGGTTGATGAAGATCAAATAGTCGAGGCCGCAAAACAGGCGCATGCATGGGAATTTATTTCGGAGATGCCTGACCAGCTGGGAACCGAAGTAGGTGAAAGTGGCGTGCTGCTTTCCGGTGGGCAGCGCCAGCGTATTGCGATTGCCAGGGCATTTCTGAAAGACGCTCCTATTTTGATTCTCGACGAGGCAACCTCTGCACTCGATACCGAATCAGAGCGTTATATTCAGCACGCGATGGAACATTTGATGAAAAACCGCACCACCCTGGTCATCGCTCATCGGCTCTCCACGATAGAGCATGCTGATCATATCCTGGTAATGGATCTGGGCAAAATCGTCGAGCAGGGTAGTCATGAGGAATTGCTTGCCAGCGACGGTGTGTATGCGAGGCTGCACTCGATGCAGTTTCGGGATGGCAAGGACGATGAACTCGATTCATCTGCGCGCCCGAAAATTATTCGCTCATCGGTGCTCAACAAATCTCTACTGCATAATTGGGTAAATCTGTCGACCCAGCGGCGGCAGGGCTGGTGGCTATGGTCGATGAATCCGTTTTCGATACTGCTGATGCCGCTTTCGCTGGTCTATCACATGGCCGCCAGCACGCGTCGCTTCGGATACCGCACAGGCTTGCTGAGATCACGGCAAATACCCGTTACTACGATTGTGGTCGGCAATATCACGCTGGGCGGTAACGGCAAAACTCCGATCGTGGTTGCACTTTGTCAACTATTGCGGGAAAAGGGTTACAACCCGGCGATTATAACCCGGGGCTATAAAAGCGGTCATGAACAAAAGCTGCAGTTCCTGCATGACGGGCTAACGCAAAACTCGGTTGGCGACGAGGCTAACATGATGTCCGAAATCTGTCGTTGTCCGATTGGTGTCGGCGCCGACAGAGTGGCTTCAGCGACACAGATCCTGGAACAATTTCCTGAAACTGATGTCATTCTCTCTGACGATGGACTGCAGCACTATGCGCTCAGGCGCGATATCGAGATTGCTGTCTGTCGCTTCCTCTCGCTTGGCAACGGATTGATGCTACCCGCTGGTCCATTGCGTGAACCACGCAGCAGATTACAACGCGTCGATATCACCATCAATCGGGATAGTGACCAGGTAATCGAATCGCTAGGCGAGGTCTGGAACCTGTTACAACCCGAAAAGAGAAGACATATCAGTGACTTCCAGGGGCGCCAGGTACACGCACTGGCAGGCATCGGTTTTCCGGAAATATTCTTTGGCAGCCTGGCGCAGATGGGCATCGATATCATCGAGCACGAGTTTCCCGATCATCACGAATTCAATGCCCATGAGCTCAATCTGAAACCCGAGTTACCCATCCTGGTAACCCACAAGGATGCGGTAAAGCTGAAAGGCATTGCCCGTGATAATGTCTGGGTAGTGCCGCTCAACATTGAGTTGAGTGAAGAGTTAAGCAACCAGATCTTACAACTACTGGAGAGCCGTCATCGTGGATAAACATTTGCTGGATATACTGGTCGACCCGGTCACCAAGGGGCCGTTGATATATGACAAAGACAGGCAGGAACTGATTTCGAGGGCATCCCGGCTTGCCTATCCGATAAGGGACGGTATCCCGGTAATGTTGCCGGAGGAGGCCCGTGAACTCAGCAGCGACGAGGTGGAGGCACTGGGCTGAACGATGGCGGTCGATTTCCGAATTGTAATCCCGGCGCGTTACGCATCACAGCGCCTGCCCGGAAAACCATTGCGTCCTATTCACGGTAAATCGATGATTGAGTGGGTTTGCCGGGCGGCGCAACAGGCCAATGCAACCGAGATCGTGGTGGCAACCGATGACCAGCGCATTTACGATCGGGTGATTGAATTCGGTGGAGATGCCTGTATGACTGCCAGTACCCACACTAGTGGCACTGACCGAATTCTTGAAGTCGCAACCATTCGGCAATGGAGCAAGGACAGCATCGTGGTAAATTTGCAGGGTGATGAACCGCTAATGCCGGCAGTCAATATAATCCAGGTCGCCGAAATTCTCGCGGCAAACACTTGCTCGATGGCAACGCTGCACAAGGTAATCGACCCAACCGAGGCTCAGGATCCAAACCAGGTGAAACTTGTACACGATCAATCGGGTCGCGCGCTTTATTTCAGTCGTTCGCTTATTCCCTTTGATCGCTGTGGTGAGTTTACGCAATATCTTGGTCATATCGGTATTTATGCCTATCGGGTGGGTTTTCTCGAAACTTTTAGTAATCTCGAGCCATCTGACCTGGAAGTCGCCGAATCACTCGAGCAATTAAGAGCGCTTTGCAACGGCTACTCCATCCATAGCGAAATTGCGCGTGGCGTACCGGGCCCGGGAGTCGATACCGAGCAGGACCTTGCGCGAGCCGAAAAACTGATCGCTGCGATGACGCCATGAAGTATCAATGGCGACTCGATAAACACCTGACGCTGTTCGAGAAATATTTCAGGCTGGATGAGTTAAGTATCACCCATGAATTGTTCGCTGGGGGATTCAGCCCGGTATTTACCCGCGAAATTTTCGAGCGCGGGGTTGTTGTTGCGGTACTGCCTTACGATCCCCGCCGGGACAGGGTCGTACTGATCGAACAGTTCCGCGCGGGGGCAATCGATGATAAGGACGGACCGTGGCTGATTGAATGCGTGGCAGGCGTAATTGACAGTGGCGAATCCGAAGAACAGGTCGCTTTGCGCGAGAGTATAGAAGAGGCTGGATGCAAGATTAGCGAACTGCAAGTAATCAGCCGCTACTACGTCAGCCCAGGCGGCACTAGCGAACACTGTAGCCTGTTTTGCGGCATTGTAGATAGCGAGGGAGTCGGCGGCATCCATGGACTGCCTCATGAGCACGAGGACATCCGTGTCATGACGATCGATGCTGCCGAGGCTTTTGGCTGGGTTCGCGAGGGTAAAATAAGGTCGTCTGCGACTATAATTGCGCTGCAATGGTTGCAACTAAACCAGGCACGCCTGATGCGCCAGGCGGTCAAACTGGCTGCAGATTAAGAGGCGGTCGAAATCATAATCATGCCGACTACAGATTTTTACATTTGTAATTTGTCGACCAGATTACCTTGGTCGCTTATGGATTACCGCGGCATTAAATAAAAATCAATCATGCCAGCTGGCAAAGAATAAAGCGCTGCTGGTTAGCAACAGTGCCGCTGAAACGACAAGCAGCACTTCGGCCATGGTTACACCAAAAAACAACAATGGTGTGTAACCGCAGGAAGTTTGCACCTCGAACAGGGACGGAATCCATTTGTCCAGCGCAAACCAGGCCGGCATGCCAAGATCCATTTCACAGTCACCGAAAATCCAGCCGCGTTCTACCGCGAGGACTCGCCAGCTGCGCTCCAGCAGGCCGGCCATAATAATCGTATTGAGGCCGTGGGCAACGCATGTTGCCAGCTTTGAGCGAGTGCAGAACAATGCAACCATGCCTAGCAGAACGAAAGCAAGCACCCAGATACGGATATGAATGCAAAGCACACAGGGCCACTCGTCAAGCGCATACTGGTAGTACAATGCAGCAGTTTCCAGTGCGATCCCTATCAATACCAGCGCTGCCCAGTAGCGACGCTGTCCGCTGAGGTCAATTAGAAGTTGTTTCATAAGTAAAGTGATTCGTTAAACTATGACCGTTAATTCGGCGGCAGCGCGTTTACTCAGCAAATCTGCTCCGTCGTCGGTAATAAGAATATTCTCCTCGTGTACCATTAATTTACCGGCTTCGAACTCCATACCTGGTTCCAGGGTAATCACCATGCCCGGTGCCAGGGCGGTGTTATCGTTTGCGGTGAGCGACGGCCACTCGGTTAACTGCGCCCCGAGTCCGTGTCCCATTCGTCCGACGTCATTACCACGTGCGCCACCGGCTTCGAGTATAGACCACATTGCCTGCCAGACATCGGTCGTGGTCGCGCCGGGTCTGGCTGCAGCCAGTCCAGCTTCGGTACTTTCGAATACGGTATGGTAAGCCTTTCTGGTCTTATCCGAGGCAAAACCAAAGGCGTAATTACGATCAAAGTCACAGAAGTAGCCGTCGTAAACAGTACCGGTATCGATGATCAGGACGTCACCTTCTTCGAGCGGACGATCGCCCGGGCCCATAATGATGTCACCGTAACCGTCTTTACCGGAGGCTGAAACGATGTATGGCGTATGATCGGCACCACGCTGCAGCAAATCTATGCGCATCGAACACAGGATTTCGCGCTCACTTTGACCAGTCCGCGCGAAGCCGGGCAGGGCATTGAAACTATCCGATGCCAGCTCGCATACATACCTGATCTTTTCTACTTCGGCGGCAGATTTGATGCTGCACAGGTTAAGCATCAGTTTGGCGCAATCGACCAGTTCCATATCGGCCAACTCGGTGCCAAGCAGCCGGTAGTCGTTCGCCGGCATGCGTAAATGACTCTCTGCGCCAAGGGTCATTCCCAGTCGACCGAAGCGTCTGGGTAGCTCGCGAATAGTCGACAGGAGTAGCGAAATACCGTCATCCTCTGGTTGTGGTGAAGACCAACTGCGAATGTCGTCGAGCCAGGTCTGTTGCATGCCCGCAACCCCGATGGTCGGGATGACGGCAATTGGTTTTCCGCGAAGCGGTAACAGCAGAAACCAGGGTCGGGTCGGGCTTTGCCAGAACTGGGTTAAGAAGCCGCTGAAATAACGCACATGTGGCTCCGTGGTTAGTAACAGTGCGTCAACTTCGAGCGTTCGCATCATGCGTTGTGCGCGTTCGGTGCGGGCTTCAAATTCAGTTTGCGCAAAGCCGCGTAAAGGGGGACTGGTCATGCTCAGGTCTCCACCAGCTCC
>CALDDP010000002.1 GCA_937936805.1 uncultured Gammaproteobacteria bacterium
GTTTTATGCGTACACATCTCCCACGCACGCTCGGCGCTCGGGTTTTTGCGGGCATTGTGAAAATGCACCAGATCGGGAGCGCTAATGACCCCGAAACATTTGCCCTGGTCGTTTATTACAGGTACACAGGAAAGATGATGCGAGTCGAGGACTCTTTCGACGCTTGCGACGGTATCGTTAAGCGCCACCGTTATGACATCTTCCTCGATCAGGGAGGTTATCTGTTTTTTCATCAGCAGTGTCTCGCCTTAGCCCCGGAAATGAGAGAACAACAGCAGCAAGCCGGCAACGATGGGTAATATCGTATAACCGAACATGTGAATGGAGTTTGCCATTTTTTCACCATTACGCTCGATCAACGCCTGCAATTTTTCGATTTTCTCGGGTGCGACCTTTCTCTGGATATAACTATAGATGCCATAAATGATCGCCAGCACCCCGATAATAAAATTGATTTCACTCATCATAACCTCGCCATGGTAACCCAGCTTGATGGTGAACAATACCAGGAATCGAATCAGTCATTGTCGATCGAAACCTTTAATATTCGTAATATATGCCGAACCAGGCCGGGGCAAGGCCTGATACAGGCATAGCCGGGTTGACTGCCGCCATAATTGCAGGCCACTGTTAGAAAATGGTCAACGACGGATTGCGTTGGCACAGTTATGCTCGTTGCGGGGTCTGTGGTGGTGGAAGAAAACCGCCCGGTAAGTAAGATGCAGGTTCGTAGTAACAAGCCTGGAGTAGATATGAGTAAGATCGGTACGCTGGAGAGTGTCTGGCGCTATCCTGTGAAAAGCATGCGCGGGGAGCAGGTCGATGAAGTTTTCGTCGCCTACACCGGTGTCATGGGCGATCGTCTTTACGCGATTTCGTCGTCGCAAGCACCGCCGGAATTTCCCTGGCACACCAATCGCGAGCAGGAGGAATTTGTACTTTACAGTGCGAGTTATAAAAACCACGCAACGACGCTGAAACCACCGGCGATGGAGGCCGCGTTCAAGGAGGCGCTGAATCCACCTTATCCGTCGGCCGATGCTTTTGCGCTCGAAATCAAAACGCCGGCTGGCGCAACGCTCGATGTCGATGATCCCGCGTTTCTCGAGAGCCTGCGCGATAAATCAGAAGGTGAGCTGCGCCTGCATTTCACGCAGAAAAATGCGGTTGATTGCCGTCCGCTGTCGTTGTTTTCGCGGCAAACGCTGGCGCAACTGGAGCAGGAAACCGGACTTGTGCTCGATAAACGTCGCTTTCGCGCCAATTTTTACATGAACTGGGACAGGGCCGGCGGGTTTTACGAGAATGACCTCGTCAATCGAAGACTGAAAGTCGGCGATCGACTCGAAATCATGGTGCGTGAACTCGATCCACGCTGCAAATCAATCACCATCGATCCTGACACGGCGGAAACGCAACCGCGGATTTTGAAACACATCGCGAGGAAGCATAACGGCTTTGCCGGAGTATACGCAGCGGTACTGACCGAAGGCACGGTCAAGCCGGGAGATGAAATCTGCCTGTTGGATTAAGCGATGAAACCTGAATCGAATCCCGCCGGCGATATCCTCAGCTTCCGTGCAACGCTCGACGGCGTCGAGCATGAAGTGCCCTACACACAGGGTGACGCATTGCTCGACTGCATGCTCGCGGATGGACTGGACCCGGCTTTTCAGTGTATGGATGCGCACTGCGGTACCTGTATGGTTAAGTTACGTCACGGTGAAGTTGAGATGCGCAAGAACAAGGTACTCTCGCAGCGTGATCTTGCCGAGGATTACGTTCTGCTTTGCCAGTCAATCCCCTTGTCGGCTGACGTGTGGGTGAATTGCGATGAATGAATTCAAACCAGGTTTGAATTAAAAGCCAATCCCGGTGCATTTTTTGCCGTCTGACTTAACCTGGATCAATTAATCGAAGTTAATCCGCAGTTTTTGCAGGGCTCTCAATGGCAAGGGCGATGAATCGATGTATTATTTATCGAAACCGAGCTGCGTTATCAGGTACGTTTTAAATGACGACAAAGAGCATCATGACCTCCGGCTTGTTCACGCTGGAGCCGACCGACAGCGTTGCCGATGCACTATTACTGATGCACGAAAAGCACGTACGTAATATACCTATCGTGGATCAGTCGGGGGTGTTTGTCGGGCTGTTTGGCCTGCGTCGCCTGAGTCACCTGTTATTGCCCAAGGTAGCCCTGAACCTGGGAAAGCACAGCATTTCCGATCTACACTTTCTGCCGGACGAGATCATGCAAATGGGTGACCGCTGGCATGAAATTGCGGACCAGCCGGTGGAAAACTTCCTCGAAAAGAAAAAAAAGCTGCTGTTCTGTACTCCGGATACGGCGTTTCCCGAGCTATTGTCCCTGCTCGATGAAAGCAAGGATAGTAGTTTGCCGGTTATCGTCGTCGAGGGCGAGTCGCAGAAGCTGGTCGGGATGGTGTCTACCTGGGACGTGCTCGAAGGCATCATTATGGGGCGCCTGATTAATGACGATAATAACCAGAAACCCGTATCTTGACATGACTGAATTAGAATCGAAGCCTCGGCTGCGACCGGAGTCAAATCCCGGCGCAAGGGGCCTAAATGCACGGTGAAAACGAGCTTGTATCGCAGGTGATCTTCGGCTGGGACCCGCTTTGGGTGTCGACGATTCTGTTTATCGCAACCTACGCTTTAATTGTTTCCGAAAGAATCAACCGTGCCATCGTCTCCGGGCTGGGCGCGGCCCTGATGGTGTCGCTCGGCGTACTCAGCCAGGAAACGGCAATTTCGGGTATCGATTTCAATACCCTGGGGCTGTTGACCGGGATGATGGTGATTGTCGCCATAACCCGCGGCAGCGGGGTTTTCCAGTATGTTGCGGTCTGGTCGGCGAAGCGGGTTAAAGCCAGCCCCTGGGGAATTTTATTAACGCTTTCGCTGGTTACGGCGGTGTTCTCTTCGCTGCTCGACAACGTTACCACCGTGCTGTTGATTGCGCCGGTGACGTTGTTGATCAGCCACGAACTCAAGATTAATCCTTACCCGTTTCTGTTTGCGGAAATATTCGCCTCCAATATCGGTGGCACCGCCACGCTTATCGGTGATCCACCGAATATTATGATCGGTTCGGCGGTCAACCTGTCATTTAATGATTTCCTGTTCAACCTCGCGCCCATTATTCCCCTTATCCTGGCGATAACGCTGGGAATCATTTACCTCATCTGGGGACGCAGCATGCACGCCACTGCCGACGCCCGTGAGCGGATTATGCAATTCAGGGAACGCGAAGCGATAACGGACGTCAGGTTGCTGAAGCAGTCGATGCTGGTACTTGCGCTGGTAATGGCCGGCTTTATCCTGGCGCGCCCGCTACGGCTCGAACCAGCCACTATCGCCATGTTCGGCGCCGCGCTGCTGCTGCTCCTGTCCAACCTTAAGAATGATGCGGAGGCGCAATCGGAGGAGGTACACAAGACGTTCGGCGGGGTCGAGTGGATTACTATTTTCTTTTTTATCGGCCTGTTCATCTCGGTCAAGGGTATCGAGGAGGCGGGCGCGTTGAGAATGCTGGCCGACCTGGTAATCGAGTATACCAGCGGCGACATGACCGTCATGTCGCTAACGATTCTGTGGGTTTCGGCCGTCGCGTCGGCGGTGGTGGATAACATACCCTTTGTCGCGACCATGATTCCGGTGATTAAATCGATGGCGCCGACCTTCGGTGGCGCCGAAAATCTGATGCCGCTGTGGTGGTCGCTGGCGCTGGGTGCATGCCTGGGCGGCAACGGCTCGCTGGTCGGTGCCAGTGCCAACCTGATTGTTGCCGGCTTTGCCGAACGCGCCGGACACCGCATCCGCTTCCTGCCGTTTATGTTGCTGGCTTTTCCGATGATGTTGCTGAGTATCGGCATTGCCAGTGTTTACGTTTATTTTCGCTATCTCTGGTAAATGATGACAGGTGAAATTTCATGCGCGTAGATAAGATGCTGACTCCCACCAAGGTTGCCACGGCGGGTATGACGGTGCGGGAGGTTTTCGAGGAGTGTTCACGTGCGAATACGCCTGGTCTCCCGTTTTGCGATG
This sequence comes from uncultured Gammaproteobacteria bacterium, assembly GCA_937936805.1. Taxonomy (GTDB): domain Bacteria; phylum Pseudomonadota; class Gammaproteobacteria. The sequence goes on from CALDDP010000002.1 coordinate 4,075, forward strand.
ATGACGGCCAGATATGCGGACGGGTAACGTTAAAGCATATCCTGAAGAAATCCTGTCTGCCGGATTACCTTGTGGAAATGGCGCGGGTGCTGGGCGAGCAATTATCCGGCGTGCAGGATATGGTGACAAAGGCGAGTGAGGTGCTCGACAGCCCGGTCGAAAACTTTGTTCAGGAAGCGCATTTGTCACTGACTTCCGGTTCCTCCACCGTCAAGGCGCTGGCGATGATGGAGCAAAGCGATACCAGTTACATATACGTCGTCGATGAGGGTCGGTATAAGGGTGTCGTGACTATTCATAGCCTCGCCGAAACGCTCGCCAGCTACGATAATCCGCCCGCGAGCGATTAGGGAGCTTCGACTCTTTCCCTGATTGCAGCTTGCTACGCCCATCGCCTTTGCAGTGCAAGAGTGATAATCACGGGTTGACCGGTGGCGATGCTGTATCCGTAAAACAGGTTGCCGCAAATACCGATTAATTGGTTACACTGGCTGCGCTTTTTTCAGGTTCAAGGAATCGCTACTGACGAATGATCCCGCTTAACTCCAGTTTCCCGACCGATAACCATGGCTGGGCGGAACTTCTGCCCGCGCGCCGCGCCAGCTCAAGGCTGACTGGTAATCATCGCGTCCCCTGGGTGGTCGTTGGCGCCGGCATTACCGGGCTGGCCTGTGCGCGCCGCCTGGCCGAACTGCATCCGGACGCGGAAATTCTATTGCTCGATGCTCGTTGTGTGGGACAGGCGGCGTCGGGGCGTAATTCCGGGTTTGTCGTCGCCACCAGCCAGTTCCCGGGTGGGGTGGTCGCCGACCAGGTTGAAAACTACCGCCGTGTCAATCGTATCAACCAGGCAGGACTGGAATTGTTGAGCCAGCAGGTTGAAGCCAACACGATTGATTGCCAATGGCAGCGACAGGGTTTTTATCATACCGCCGCAGATTCGGTCGCATTGCGTGAACATACTCATTACCTGCATTACCTGGATACGCTCGAAATTGAGCACCGGGTACTCGATCGAGCCATTTTGTCCGAGCACCTTGGCACCGAAGTTTACCAGGCCGGGATCCATATCGCCGACGGGGCGCTGATGCAGCCGGCCGCACTGGTGCGTGGACTGGCCGATAGCTTGCCCGCGAACGTTCGTTTGCATGAGCAATCACCGGTACTCGGAATAGGGATGGGAACTCCGCTGACGCTTTCGCTTGATCAGGCGCAGGTCAAGACCGACCGGCTTGTTCTGGCAACGAATTACGAGTCGGGGAAGCTGGGTTTCCTGCAATCCTACCTGGTCGGCAGCACGCTGGCCGGCAGTTTTACGCGCCGGTTGACGCCTGCGGAACTCGCCAGTCTGGGCAGTCTGGAAGAATGGGGCGCGATTTCACTCCACGGTGGCGGGGCGACCGTCAGGCTAACCCGGGATCATCGCATCAGTATCCGGAATACCGCCGAGTATCATGGTTCGAGACTGTTGAGCGACAGCGAACTCCTGACCCGGCAGGCAATTCACCGTGAAGCTTTCGACAGGCGCTTTCCGCAACTCTCCGAGGTACCGTTTGAGTTCGCGTGGTCAGGTGTCGAGGGCATATCCCGTAATGGCACCAATTTTTTCGGCCGCCAGCATGACAATATTTATCTCGCTGGTGGTTACAACGGCTCGGGTGTCAGCCGCGGCACAGCGTTTGGCACGGCGATTGCGGACTATGCCAGTGGAGAATCCTCAGCGACGGTTTCGGACTGTCTCGCTTCGGCGCCCGCCAGGTGGATGCCGCCGCGTCCCCTGCTCGACATTGCCGCCTTCTTCCAGGTCAGGTCACGTTTCAAGGGCGTCGGCCTGGATCGGTAAGCCGGTTGAGATCGGGTGTAGAAAGCCTGCCGCTAGCAGATTTGATGCCACGGTTTTCAAATGGTCTCTCCGGGTACAGAATCTACTGCCGAATTTTTAAATTAGCCACTGCCCTGTAAAAAACGGTTA
>CALDDP010000003.1 GCA_937936805.1 uncultured Gammaproteobacteria bacterium
GCTTGATCACCATGCCCAGCGCGAGGTCGTCCTGGTCCGCGCCTGTGTTGCCATCTACATCGAACTGACTGGTATCGATGTCAAATGTACCGCCATTGACGAGAACACTACCGAACCCGGTAATCTTGCCAACTACAATACCGGTGCCGCCGACTCCGATGCCGGTGCCGCCAATGCCGGCAGTTTCGGTTGAGCTACTGCTTCCGCCGCAGGCAGCAAGAAAGATACTGCCGGCTAAAATCAGCGCACTGGCCGCGCGCATAATCCTGTCTTTCAGGTTAAGCGGATTCATTTCTCGACTTCCTGGTTTTCATCTTCCGACTCGTGGTAAAACAGGGCGATTCCAATTTCCCTGGTCGAGTCGTCGTCTGATTCGTGCTGCGACAGATAAAGGTCCAGTTCCTCGAGGAAAGCCTGTCCCCTGCGTCGCAGGACCTGTTTTATTGCCGGTATCGCTGCTACCGCAACCCGGGCGTTCGATGCCTTGCGCTGAAAACGCAGGTCTTCTTCTGCAGCGGTTAGATTGAAATCGATGGTTTCGATAAGCTGCCTGGTATCGGTACCGAGAATAGCCAGCTTTTCGACCGGATCATCCGATGGCAGGTAGGCGTGACTGAGCAACCTCACCTGGTTATCGTCGGTAAGCTTAATATTTGCCGAAGCGCTCAGCGCCTTCTGCATCGCAGCTACCGGCATATCGCCGCTGTATTTTTTGACCAGTTCACTGAACGAACCGGTACCCTCATAATCCAAGTCACGTGGATTTCCATCCTTGAGCAAAAAGGCCGGGTCATTGATCCAGCCTCCGAGTACGCGAATGACCCGATTGTATTGCTTGCTGTTAACCCCGGGTTGATCGACATCAAGCTCGTGCATTTTTTTCACTTCCTTGCGATTCAACCCGGTCAGGATGGCGACATTGGAGACGGTCTGCTTTTTTCCAGCCGGCGTAAAATCGTCGTACGCGACATCGACGAAGCACTTGCGCGCAATCTGGTCGAACTCGCCGTAGGACATGCCGTTGCGTAGCAAGGTACGGATCAGTGCCAGCAGTATGTTTCGCAGTGCATTGCGCAGTATTTCTTGCATATCGATCCAGTTAAATACCTGTAGGCCGCAATCTCAACATAATGGGACGCGATTCACTAGCCAGTCGGTTACGCTTTATCAAAAAATCATTGCGCATGCTGTCCCTGGCCCTGCCCTTGCTGACTGCAGCGGGTGAGTTACCAGGTAATGAAAATTCTACCTTGAAAGCGATCTGTGTATTACGCATATTTTCAATGCTAGAACCCTTTGGGATTAAGTTCCCATACGTGGGTCTCATTTTATAGAATTAAAGCTCTAAACGCCAAATGTTATCCAAATTTACTATTATTTGGGATTATAATCCCAAATAATAGTAAATACTAGTTCTATTATCCTGCTAATGCCCGACATTTACCTGCTCGTAAAGGAATAGCGTGACCCGATCGAAACTCAGTTGAATAGCTTAAAGACAAAATTACCGCGTTCACGAATGATCTCTGCCACCTGCTGGTGTCCGGAGTTGTTGGCAATTTGAAATGCATTGAGGTCTTGCCTGTTACGCAACTGCAGATCGGCCCCCGAATCGATCAACATCTCGAGGACCGCTGTTTGCCCACCGCTCGCCGTGATGCGTAAGACAGTCAGCGAACTTCCTTTCGAAATTGCATTGAATGACAGTCACGCGATGATGCCGGGCAGGACGATCTCCAGCGCCGGAAATGTCATTGTCGGAGCCAGAATTTCAGTTTCCGGAAATCCCGAGAGACAGCCGGGAAACTACGAACAGCTGTCGCGCTCGATTCCTTCAAATTCGAGAGAAGCGCTCAATCTGGTAATCAGCGATAAGATTTAAACCTGACCGGGGTCAGACTGTAGTTTCAACTTATCACGCGGATTAACTGCCTGCGCCCCGGGACAACGACAATAGCAGTCATTCCCGCGCCAGCCTGCGCGGCCCGGCGGGAATCTTTTATCATGCTTTGCTTACAAGATTCTGGCGGTCCGGTGTAATGCTCACTGCTGCGCAGTTTCCAGGATGAATCCATGGGGAGTCGCGTCTTTACTATCCTGCAAGTGGCTGGAATCGTAGGATTTTTGCGAGATCCCGGCGGTCCGACGCATCGGTAAACGCTGTCGCGTTTTCCGGGATGAATCCGCCTTAAGGCGGATTCACTTGATTCGATTTTCAGCGGAGCGCGCGTGGGCCACCAGGCCCTCACCGCGCGCCAGCGTCGATGCTATCTTGCCGAGTTCGGCAGCACCTCGCGCAGAACATCCGATCAGGCTGGAACGCTTCTGAAAATCATAAACCCCGAGCGGTGAGGAGAATCGTGCCGTGCGCGAGGTCGGCAGAACATGATTGGGGCCGGCACAGTAATCACCCAGGGCTTCCGCGGTATAACGACCCAGAAAAATCGCGCCGGCGTGACGAATCGATTTTGCCACTTGTTGCGCATTCTCGATCGACAACTCAAGATGCTCAGGTGCGATGTAATTGGCCACATCTATCGCCTCGTCAAGATTCCCGACCTTGATTAACGCGCCGCGGACACTCATCGACTGCTCGATAATCTGCTTACGCGGCATTTCCTCGATTAAACGTTCTATGCTTGTCTCGACCTGCTCGAGAAACTCACCGTCCGCAGATAGCAGGATGGCCTGGGCGTCTTCATCGTGCTCAGCCTGTGAAAACAGATCCATTGCGATCCAGTCCGGATCGGTATTGCCATCGCAGATCACCAGTATCTCGGATGGACCGGCAATCATATCTATACCCACCGTGCCAAAAACAATTCGCTTTGCGGTGGCGACATAGATATTGCCGGGCCCGACGATCTTGTCGACGGCCGGTACCGTCTCGGTGCCATAGGCCAGCGCCGCCACTGCCTGGGCTCCGCCAATGCTGAATACCCGGTTGACGCCG
>CALDDP010000004.1 GCA_937936805.1 uncultured Gammaproteobacteria bacterium
AATTCAGGTAGGTGTAGGCGTGTTCTTCTATGCCCCCGGCCGGAATACCGAATTGATTCAACAAATGGGTTCCAACCAGGTGTGGCGCCTTGCCGAAAGCGCTGCTAAACCCCAGGTTGACGTTGGGTTCACGAAAATAAATCGGCTTCAGCTGTGCATGACAGTCGGTAAAGTGCAAAATTCGCGCATTGCCAAAGGCAGGCATGTCGTAAAGCTTCGAGTCGTCGCTGGCTGCGGAGAATCCTGTACGCGGGAAAATACCGGCCGCTCCGGCAAGACCCATCAGTCGGATAAACTCTCTTCGATTCAGGTTCATAACAGCCCTCCTCAGGCAAACATTTCATTCAGTTGGGTTAAATTTTCGACCACCAGGTCTGGATTGGAGTCACGAATATCATGCCCGTGATTATATCCGTAGGGTACACAGGCGATGCTGAATCCAGCCGCCCGTGCCGCCTGCACGTCATTGCTCGAATCGCCCACCATCAGGCACTGCGCGTAAGGAATCAAGAAATGATCCGCGGCATAATGCAGCGGCATTGGATCGGGTTTTTTCTTTGCCGTGGTATCGCCCGCCACCACCAGGCCAAAATACCCGGCAAGACCCATGGCCTTGATCAACCCGGAAGTAAACGGTTCCGGTTTATTGGTAACGCAGGCCAGCTGCAGGTCGAGCCCGGCGAGGTAGTCTAATGTTTCTATGACCCCGGGGTATAGCAGGCTGTGATCACTCGCATGTTCGGCATAAAGGCGTTTGAAAATCTCCAGCCCGGCGTTGAACAGGGTCTCGCCGGGCTCGGCCTCCATATCACCGGTCAACACCCGTTTGACGAAACGCTCGAGCCCATTACCGACCCAGCGCCGCACCGCCTGTGGATCATGCAGCGGCATCTGCAGGCTGCGCAGCATTTCGTTGCCACACCAGGCCAGGTCGCCGACACTGTCGACCAGGGTGCCATCCAGGTCGAACAGGACCAGCCTGACCTGGTCAAAGTCAATAGTGCCGGTCGTGGCAGACATTTCGGACTGGATATCAGTTTTCGGTAGATTCATAAATAACACCTGTTAGCGGGCAAAACTATCAAATCATTGCGTCCAATGTAATAACCAAATAGCAATATGGACTATTATTATCAGCCAGGCTGCATATTGCATGCAGTCTAGGTCGTTAGCACAGAAAAAACCTTTGGCAGACGTTCGGGCAAGCGCTCGATATTGTCCACGATAGAGTAGTGATTGGGGCCAAAAATCCGCGACACGTAGGTATCTGCCTGTGGGTCGAGGGTCAGGCAATAGGTATTTATTCCCTGTGCGGCGAGTTCATCGACCGCTTGCTTGCAATCCTGGCGCAGGTATTGCGGATCGCGCTCATCGACGTCGGCCGGTTCACCATCGGTAATCAGCAAAACAAGACGTTTGCTACTGCTGCGTTGCGCCAGGTGCCAGCCGGCATGGCGTAACCCCGCTCCCATGCGCGTCGACAACCCGCCCTGCATACCCGCCGGCCTTGATTTTGCGGCGTCGCCGTAAGCCTCATCGAAATCCTTGAAGCGATAATACTGCACATCGTGGCGACCATCGGAAGCAAAACCGTGTACCGCGAAATCATCACCGATCGAATCCACTGCCCAGGCGAGTAGCCCGGTGGCCTCGCGGGTCAGGTCCAGAATACTGGGTTGATCGAGGTAACCCTCGTCCTGCTCCTTCAAATCACCCACCCGATCATTGGTCGAGGCGGATAAATCCATCAGCACCACCATCGACAAATCACGTACGTGGCGCGTAATGCGAATACTCACCCGCGGATCGGGCATGACGCCACGACGAATATCGATCATCGCTCGCACCGCCGCATCGATATCGAGTTCGTCACCATCTTCAAAACCGCGTTTACGCACTACACCCTGCGGTTGCAGTGCATCAATCAAGTGCTTGATCCGGCTGGCGAGTGGTTTATGTTTCTGCAGGATATTATCCATAACATCGGGATCGTCGCGCCGCTGGCGACGTTCGATGACGGTGGTCCACTCCGGGCGCGACAGTTGCACCTGGTAATCCCACTCGTCGTAGTGGAATGGTTCGGACATCGGCTCCACGCCTTCCGCTTGATTGTAACTGACGCCATTATCCTCGTAGGGAAACAGTTCGGTCGGCAATACCCAGACTTCCTGAGGGCTGCCATCCTCCAGCTCGGAATCGATCTCATTGACCATTTGCATGAGGTTGACATACTTGCGCAGGGTCGGCTGACGCCACGGCAAGGTTTCAAAATCGCCGGCGCGATTTTCATCCAGCTCCCACAGGAAGCGGTTATCGTCACGATACGCTACCGGCGAATCCTGCAGCAGTCGCAGCGATGGTAATTTTTCGCGCCTGCCGAGGGCTGAAAAAAATTCCAGGCCGAATTCGCGTACCAGTGATCGATCGACAGCTTCTGCCTCGAGCAAGCTGCGATAACGGCCGGCGATATCGATAATCCAGTCCTCGTCGTCGCGGTAGTCTGCATCCAGCAGTGCGCGATTCAGGCGCAACATCATATCGGCGGCCGGGTGACGATCAGGCGCCTCGATTTCGAGGGCATGCTCGAAAAACCTTAGCCACAGGCGACGTAATCCGGGGAACCGACTGTAAGCGAGGAATTCGACCCTGGCGTCCTCGAAGATTTCGATCATGCAGCGTTGCGCCGGACTCAGATCGTCGGCGTTAATCGATGCCGTTGTATAAACGATATGCGCCGCCGAATGCGCGGCCGCCGCTCGATAGACATCGATACCGTCGATGCCATCGAAAGAATCAAATGCATCGGGCAGATGCACCAGGTGGTTTTCGATATAGGGTCTGCTGCCCTGACGGGTTTCGAAATCGTCCGCGGTCGGTCGCATGAAAAATGCACGCGCCCACAGCGCACGCAGGTAAAAGTTGAGTTTGCGGTGATTATCGACAAACAGCGTACCGCGACGCTCCCGCTGGAGTAGCGATTTAGAAGTCTCGGTTAATAGACCGAAATAGCTGCCCTGCCCCTCGAAATCGCGTTGATACGCCTGCGCGCCCCACATCGCCCAGCGCCGCAAACCACCCAGCGTCAGTTTCGACAGCAGTTCGCCCAGGGCTTCCATCATCGGCCGCAGCCCGCGGGGTGCCTTGCCGGCCAGCTGATGCAACAGCTTGAGGTAACCGCGCAACAGCTCGGCATCGCCGAGTCGGGTT
>CALDDP010000005.1 GCA_937936805.1 uncultured Gammaproteobacteria bacterium
CAATTCGATCGCTTGCCATCACAATCCTGCTATGGTCCTGCCTTCCGGCGAGCGGCGCTACAGCAGGTCAGATAGTCGACCTCAAAGCCGGGCAATCCGTTTACCGGGTCGAACTCGCCGTTACTCCAGCCCAGCGTCGCCAGGGTTTGATGCATCGCCGGCAACTCGATTCAGGACAAGGCATGTTACTGGTGTATCCACGGCCGGGGGATCATCGAATCTGGATGAAGAATATGCGCATCGCCCTGCGCGTATTCTGGATCGACGATCAATTTACGGTCATCAGCGCACAACGCCTGGAACCCTGCAATAGCTCGCCATGTCCTGTATTTTCCGCTCCCCGGGCTGCGCGCTTCATTCTTGAACTAGGTGATTACCCGCACGCCCTCAGTGTCGGCGACAAGATCGAAGGACTGGCCGGAATGTAGTGTTTCAGAGAATTACCCAGAGTACCGCGGGTATCACTATGATACTGGAAAAGTTAGCGATCAAAACGATCGAAGCGACCTTCTGCGGTTCCTGGTTAAACCGTTCGGCAACGAGGAAGTTGAGTACCGCGGGGGGCAGTGCACTAAACAACAACAGTACGGGAACCTGCTCGGAGGGCAGGTCGATTACCTGAAGAAACAGCAGGGCGGCAATCAACCCGCTGATTGGACAGATCAAAGCCCCGGCAACACCGATCTGCCAATCCTTGAAGTCGATCGCCAGCATGCGTACACCCAGCGAGAAAAGCAGTAGCGGAATTGAGACCTGGCCGAGCATATGAATTGGCAAACGTAAAAACACCGGTATCGTCACCTGCATCACGGATACGCTGATACCTAAAATAGTTGCAAGAATCATCGGGTTCCGGAAAACCACCTTGATCGACCAGCGCTGGCTGATCATTTGCTGACCCAGCAGAAAATGCAGAAAGTTTTCAATTGCGAATAACAAAACAGCGGCCGGTAAAGCTGCGGCGCCAAACGTCAGAACGATTAGCGGCACGCCCATATTGCCGGAGTTGTTGAACATCATCGGCGGCACAAACGTTTTCCATTGGTAGCCCATCAGTCTTGCTGCCGGCCAGGCGACGATTGCCGAACCCAGCACCACGACTGCACCACCCAGGGTCAGGTATAGATAGTCGGATAACGCGTAGTCGCTGGCTGAGAGGGTGTCGAAGATCAGGGCTGGAATGAACACATCCATATTGATGTGATTGCCCGACGACATGTCAGTTTCGCTGCGGTAACGCGCGTACAGATAACCAATTACAACGATGCTGAGTACCGGGAAAATTATCGCAACGATGCGATAGATTAATTCGGCCTGCGGCATTTTTGACTAAAAGTAAAGCGACAGGTCTTTGTGCACGGCAAGGCAGCTGGCAATCGACTCGGCCTGATCCGATGTCAGGCGCTCCTGCATGCGCATGCCAATGGTACTGGCGATCTCCCGGTCGTACTGCTCGAGGTCGTTGGCGAGTTCGGCGCTCGCCCGTTGATGCCAGGCAATTTCAGATTGCATTATCTCGGCGGCCAGCATAATTTCAGCGATGGCTTTCTCCTTGTCAGGCGTGTTGCCACGCAAGGCTCGTTTGGCGCGGTTCAGTTTCGAATTGATACGGTGGGTTTCGGTTAGCAAATCAATTTCATTGCTCAGTGCCTTAACCGCTTCGAGTGCTTCAGCCGGGGGTTGTTGCCGCACCAGCTCGAGCAGTTCATCGAAACGCTTCTGCAATTCGCTCAAAGCATCGGTTTCTGCAAGCATCTGGCGCATGGTGACGATCATACCGTAGCTGTCGTCGGCATTTTGCCGATACTTTCTGCGCGCGGAAGTTTCGGCTTTGGCCAGCTTCTCGAATCTGGCGCGCGCCTCGGTCCAGCTTGCAGGAATTGCTTTTTCTATTGACTCGATTTCTGCTTCCAGTGCCGAAATTTCCGCCAGTAATTTCTCGATCTGCTGTTCATCAACCTGTTCAGCCAAATTGGCTCGCTGGCGTTGTTGTTTCAGTTCGTCGATTTTGCCCTTAAGCTTGCGCATCGATTTCTGTATCCGGCGTACCTGGTTATGCTGTGGGCGATACTCGGGCGCATAGTCCTGCAAGGCCTGGCTGGAGACGCGAACTTCCTCGATCAGATCGAAGCTCGCGTCGGCCTGCCGGTAACTGTCGTTCAACCGTTCCTGATACTCGTCGGGCAGGTAGGCAATATTTGCGGTCCTGACACGCTCGATACCCTGTTTAATCACGGCCTCATTATTGCCGTAATCAACGAACAGGTAGTTTTCCAGACACTCCTGCAGTTTCGGATTGCTGGGCGGCGGGGCAGTCTCCGATACCAGGTGAGTTTTATTTGGCAGGTAATTGACCAGTCCCGGGAACATACCCGCGATCGCGAGGCCGGACAACTGCAGCAGGATAAATGCCGCAGCACCTTTGTAAATGTGTAAAGTTCGCACATTCTTGGGCGCCACGCCGCGCAGATAGAAAAGCGAGAAACCGAACGGCGGGGTCAGAAACGAGGTCTGGATGTTCAATCCGACCATGACCCCGAACCAGACTGCGGTAACGTTTGCGCTCGGATCAGCCAGCAGGATCGGGGCGACAATCGGCACCACCACGACCGCGATTTCGAGAAAATCGAGAAAGAAACCAAGAAAGAAAATCACCGCCATGACAACGATAAACTGGGTCCAGAAACCACCCGGAAGTGCAGTTAAGTGCTCTTTTACCAGCTCTTCACCGCCAAACCCGCGAAACGCCGAGGTCAGCATCGCGGCGCCCAGCAGAATGATGAAAACCATCGACGTGGTCTTGGCGGTATCCAGCATTACGCCACGCAGGGTGTCCTCCAGTTTGAACGCCCGCCAGGTGGCCCAGCCGATGGCGCCAATCAGGACCAGCGCAGCGATAGATGCAAGGGTAATACCGATAGCGTCGTGGGCGCTCTGGATATTCTTGATGTTAAGGTCAAACAGATTAAGCAGGATAATGATGGCGATGACGGACCCGATGGCCAGGATAGCGGGGTAGTAGGCTCGCGGCTTACCTTCCATCAAACGATAACTGCCCATTATCATCGCACCGATCGCACCGATCGCACCGGCCTGGTTTACCGTTGCAACACCGAGAATAATCGAACCCAGCACGATGAATATCAACGCCAGCGGCGGCACCAGCGCGAGCAATACCTTGATGATGAATTTATGGTCGTACTTGCCTTCGAACGGCACGGGCGGGGCAATCTCGGGTTTTATCAGGGCAGAAATCAGGATATAGAGCATGTAAAGTCCCACCAGGATCATGCCTGGCAAGAAGGCGCCCATGAACATATCGCCTGCGCTGGCGGTAACCACATCGAAGTCTCCCGGCATCGAAAACTCGCCGGTGGCCTCCTTGTACTCGGCCTTGCGCATAGTCGCCGCCTGGTCCGCGGCGCTCGATAACTGGTCAGCGAGGATGATCAGCACGATCGAAGGCGGGATAATCTGTCCGAGGGTACCCGAGGCGCAAATTGTGCCGCAGGCCAGTGACTTCGAATAATTATTGCGCAGCATCGCCGGTAATGAAATCAGACCCATGGCGATAACCGTGGCGCCGACGATGCCAGTGGTAGCGGCCAACAAGGCGCCAACAAAAACAACCGAAATTCCGAGCCCGCCCGGGATCGGTCCAAACAGCTGCGCCATCGCTACCAGCAGGTCTTCTGCAATCTTCGAACGTTGCAGCATGATCCCCATGAAGATAAACAGCGGGATAGCGATCAAGGTATCGCGCTCGACAACCCAGTACAAACTTCGATAATTGGTAACACCGGCGCTAAGCCATTGGTTAGGTCCGCCAAGCACAAAATAAGCATCGACGTTACCCTCGAAGATCCAGCCACAAAAAGCGGCAATGGCGATAGCGGCTATTGCCGAGCCGGGTAGTGCAAATGCAACCGGAAAACCCGAGGTCAGGGCAAAGACCATTATCGCAATCAGCAGGACGAGGAAATAGAGCTCCATAGCTAGACGTTCTTCTCGCTGACCAGCTGGCTATAACTCGGCTGATCTTCAGCGCCATGACGGTCGAGCAGCTGACTGACGTTGTAAAGCAGGAAGCTGACGAATTGAATCAGCATAGTGACCGAGAATATGATCAGGAAGCCAGCCATAATGTATTTGACGTACATGCCATAACCGCTTTGTGAAACTTCAAAGCTGAGCAGGGGGCTATTGATGCTGTTACCGCGTCCCCCCATACCGTGCATCAGGATAACCCAGCAAATGGGCATGCCGAGGAAAACGCAGCCGATCGAATCGAAAAACGCCTTGCGCCGACGTTTGAAACCGGCATAGAGCACATCTACGCGCACATGTCCTTCCTGCGCCAGCGTCGAAGCGCTGGCAAACAGGAACAATGCCGCATACCAGAAACGCACCACATCACCCATGTAAGCCTGTTCGTATGAAAATACGAAACGGGTAATTACAATGAGGAATTCAGACAGTACACACATCAGCGCAAGCCAGGTAAAACTGACATGGCGCAGCCAGGCAGCAACAAATAGCGAAACTACGATCAACGGATAATGAACGTAGGTACCGCGAAATATGGGGCGCCCCAGTTGCTGGGTCAGCCATTCGCCAGCCACCGCTTCAAGCAGCCCTTCGACGCGCAGGAACGAGATCAGCATATCGATGGCGCCTACCAGGGTGACCGACCAGAAGGCGAAACGGATGATGTAGGCGGAAATCGCGGAAAAACGAATGCTTTCCTGGATGAGCGTGCGTGAACTGGTTGTAGCCACATAAGCCACGCTGCCCAGCAACACCAGCAGGTAACCGACTACCTGGATCCAGCCCTGGCTTACCTGTTCCTCAGCAAGTGGTTCGACTTCGAAGCCAAGCCAGCCGTAGTGCGAGAACAACGCGTAGCTGCCTGGCATGTCCTGCCAGTAAACCAGGTAATTGTTAATCAGGTAGAGAAATATTCCACTGACCATGACGTAAGCAAAGACGCGCGTGATCAGTGGAACATTGTCTTTTATAGTCATTTAGCCGACACGGGGACGAAAGAAAACGGAGTCCGCAGACTCCGTTTTCATTTCACAGCAGTTTCAGTTCTAGAGTCCTAGCACCCGGTTACGTTGTGCGACGTAGGCCTGATCCGAAATCTTGGCCCAGGCTCCAACTTCATCCCGCGAGGCAAGGAAGCTCTGGTGAATCTTCTTTGCCAGATCGCTGTGCTGCTGGACTTCTTCGAACACTTCGGCAGCGGCGTCACCGAAGCTGTCGTAGATGTCGTCGTTGAAACTCCTCAACTTGACACCCTGATCGGAGATCAGTTTTGCCAGCGAAGCACCGTTCTTGGCGTTGTACTCCGACATCATGACTGAATTTTCCATTTCAGCCGCGGCCTTGACAATGATCTGGTCGGACTTGCTCAGGCCATCCCAGAATTTCTTGTTGATTCCGACAGACAATTGTGCCGCCGGTTCATGCATACCCGGGTAGTAATAGAACTTGGCGGCCTCGTAGAACTTCATGAAACTATCGTTCCACGGACCTACCCATTCAGTTGCATCGATTGCGCCCGAAACCAGGTTCTCATAAATCTGCCCGCCCGGCAGAGATACCGGTGACGCTCCCAGCTTGGCGATGACGTCCCCGCCGAGGCCAGGCATGCGCATTTTCAAGCCTTTGAAGTCAGAAGCGGAACGCATTTCCTTGCGGAACCAGCCACCCATCTGTACGCCGGTATTGCCGCAAGGGAGGCACTTTAGACCATAACCCGCTGCGAGTTCATCCCAAAGTTCCTGCCCGCCGCCAAATTGCATCCAGGCGTTGATCTCGGTATAAGTCATACCGAACGGAACCGCGGTAAAATATGCCCAACCGGGGTGCTTGCCTTTCCAGTAGTAATCGGCGGCATGGTACATTTGAGCGTTACCGGAGGCGACTTCGTCAAAAGAGTCGAAGGCCTTGACCCGCTCGCCCGCAGCAAAATAATTAACCTTGATGCGGCCATCGGTCATCGCGGTGAGACGTTCGGCAAAGCGTTGCGCGCCGGTGCCAAGGCCCGGAAAATCACGCGGCCAGGTAGATACCATGGTAATTTCGATTTGTTTTGCAGCTAGCGCTGGTGCTGAAACAGCGGTAGCTCCGGTTGCGAGGGCGGCTGCAACGCCACCTTTAAGTAGATCACGACGTTTCATTGCTGATTCTCTCCGTTATTATGGATATTGCTTGATTATATTTTTATGGTGATCGGGGGTTATGACTTCGAACCCCTTCATACAACGCTAGCATTCTGGGACTTCTATGCGGACATTTCAAGTTTTAACACTTGCCCGGTTATTCGCCGATGGCTGATTCTGCTGTGCTTTCAACTGTTCCCAGGCGGCCTGGACCTGCGGGTTTACCGGGTCGCAGTTTGCACCGAGAAAGTGATGCGGAATATTGTCCAGATTCAATACTGTTTCCGGATGCCCCTTGGGAAAGGCAGCAGTCTGATTAAAAAACAGAACTCCATGTACCGGCATTCCGCCGACCAGCGACTTTAAGGCAGTCAGCTGATTTTCCAGTTCGAACAATGGATTTTCAAATTTAAAACTCTTCTGGCCGATTACCTGGGTCCATTCGGCGATCCGTTCGGCGCAGTAAATATTGCCGCCGTAAGGCTTGTAAGCGATCAACATGATCGTGTCCTGAATCAGGGCCAGCCGGTCCAGGGTGTAATAACCATCGAGGCCATCAGGGCAAATTAAATTACGGATCTGGTCACAACCTATTTGATTCAGGCAGCGTTGGATACGCCATTCAGCGAGACGCAATTGCAATCGTTTACGACTAACGAGCAAAATCAATACGCCGGCAACACCGATAAAAACCAGTGCTATCGCGACTGGTTGCATTGCTAGATGGTCGATAATTTCATCTGGTTTCATGTGCAAGAATAATAGTCGAACCGGTCCAAGATGCCATTGTGATTTGCCATCGTCAATTGTAAAAATTACACTAGCGCCGCTTACCCAGGAACAAAATCGACATGCCCAAAACCCGACTGACCGTAAAACAGTTGTTCGATCGCGAAAGCTGTACCTACACCTATCTCCTTATTGATACCGATACCGGAGAGGGTGCGATCATCGATGGCGTATTGGAAACTTTCGACCGTGATATGCAGATTATCAACGAACTGGGGGTGGAGTTACTGTATGCGATCGAGACACATGCGCACGCCGATCACATCACCTCGGCGGGTAAAATACGCGAAACTATCGGCGCCAGGCTTGTCTACGGCGAAAGTTCGGGCATAGAGGCGATCGATATCCCGTTAAAGGACGGGGAGAGCATTACGCTGGGACACTACCAGATAAAGGCTATTTCAACCCCCGGCCATACCAGCGGCTGCACCAGTTACTTTGTCGACGGCATGCTGTTCAGTGGCGATACGCTGCTGATCAGGGGCTGCGGCAGGACGGACTTCCAGTTTGGTGACCCGGGTTATCTGTACGACAGCATTACGCAAAAGTTATTTGTACTTAGCGACGATACCATCGTTTACCCCGGACATGATTACAATGGTCGGACTTCGTCGACAATTGGCGAAGAAAAAACCTGGAACCCGAGACTGGGCAACAACCGTTCACGCCAGCAATTTATCGATTTAATGAATAACCTGAACCTGGATATGCCGAAAAGAATCAATGAAGCCGTGCCGGCAAACATGAGTGTCGGTATCAATTTCGATGCGAATCGCTACCTGCTGCGCGACTTTGACATGAACGACCTGCACCAGGTCTGGCAAGCCTTGCCTGAGAATACCCTGGTGCTGGACAATCGAACGCCCGAGGAATTTGCCCGCGGACATGTGCCCGGTAGTCGCAACATTCCGATGGGCACCGAAAACGCCCATGTCGACGAACTGAAGCAGTTTGATCAGATTTACCTGTATTGTCGGTCCGGGCGACGCGCCCAGACCTCCACCACTAATTTGAATTTCCAGGGTTTGAACCATATTACCTGCATCAGTCATAGCGGCATGCCGGACTGGGAAAAGGCCGGCTACCCGGTGGAAACCTGACGCCAAGTGTTGTGTCCCAGGACACTAACACTCGGGGTCAGACCACACTTTTCGCCGACCATTTATCTACTGCCCCTCTAGTTCCGAAAATTGTGCCCCTCGAAGGGATACTGAATCCCGTGATCAAATGCCGGGATGACAACAGTGGGGTTGTGTAATCGAATCAGAAAATTTTCGAAATCACCGTATAGGCGTGCACATAGTCCATACCGTGCCCGGCCGGTTTATTGCGTACCAGGTTGCGATAGGTCGAGTAGTAATCCTCGATAATCTGCCGACGTTCTTCCAGCGGGCGATCGCCTGCGAGCGCATTGAAGAAAATGCTTTCGTTCCAGCTGCGGATTGTCGGGATGTATTCCTCGGCGAAGCGCGCGGCATCACCGTGTTCGCCGAAAGATTCCGCGAACGGGCACTTGACGATTCGGGTTTCAATATGGTCGAGCCGCAAGCCCGCCTGGTAAACAGCCTCATCCTGGTTTTGCAGTGGCGCGCTGAATTCCTCGACCGAATTGTAATACTGGGGCAGGGTCATATTCTCGTATTCCTGGCGCGTGATTCGATTCTGTTCGAGAAAGTCTCGCCAGATTCGATTGAAGGTTTCGAACATATTGACGCCGCCCGTATTACCGAGATAGCGGCCCTGTTCATCACGCGCGAAGTTGATCAGCACCAGCTTGCCGCCCGGTTTCAATTCACGTGCCCTGTGTAACAAAATCTGCCGCCAATCCT
>CALDDP010000006.1 GCA_937936805.1 uncultured Gammaproteobacteria bacterium
TCTCTCCGCCAGACCAAAAAACAGCCCGCGCCAGCGGGCTTTTTTTTGGTCTGGCGGAGAGAGAGGCCTTGATGAGAACCCTACGGTTCGACAAAATGCGCCAGCATTTTGGACCGCCGCAGGCGCCCCCGCAGGGGGTCAAAACGCGAGATGCAATCGCGTTTTGAGTCTATCCCCTCCAAAAGACTCCTCGATATTAACTAAAGCCTCAAGCGGGCTTTTTATAGTCTGGCGGAGACAAGGGTATAAATAGACGCTTGATAGTAAATAGCGTCTGCCTGAGAAAAATTTGACCTGACAGGATTAGATAGCGAGATACTCGTGCCTGAGGTCCTCGTTCTCCAGCACTTCCTGCGCGGTGCCGTCGAACACGATTTTGCCCATATCCAGAATCAGCGCTCGATCTGCAAGGTGCAGCGCAGCGACGGCGTTTTGCTCGACGATGATAGTAGTCATGCCGAGTGCCTTGATCTGTTCCAGGGTCTTTTCGATTTCCTGCACGATAACCGGTGCCAGTCCCTCGTAGGGCTCGTCGAGCAGGAGTAACTTCATATCTCGCACCAGTGCGCGGGCAACTGCAAGCATTTGCTGTTCGCCACCGGACAGGGTCACACCTTCCTGGTTGCGGCGTTCCCCGAGGCGTGGGAAGAGTTCATAGACCCGTTCAATGGACCAGCCCTTGGGCGGGGCGATCTGTGCCAGTTGCAGGTTTTCCTCGACGCTTAAGCCCTGGATGATGCGGCGATCTTCAGGCACCAGGCCAAGCCCGTTCTGAGCAGCCTGGTAAGCGCTCATTTCGTGCAGCGGTTGGTGGTCGAGCCAGATTTCGCCGTGACGCAGTTCAGGAGAATCGACCCGCGCCAGGGCGCGTAATGTCGACGTTTTTCCCGCACCGTTACGTCCCAGCAAGGCGACAATTTCGCCTTCGCGGATGTCGAAGCTGACACCCTGAACAATGTAACTTTCCCCGTAGTAGGCATGCAGATCCCAGACCGAGAAAAAGGCGCGCTGGCCACCCTGCGCCCTGACCGCTTCGACGCCGGGAGCGACCTTGCCGGTAAAAGCCGAATCGCCTATCACGCTTGACTGTGCAGTTTCGTCGATTTGATTGCTATCGCTCACAGGTGTGCTCCTCCCAGGTAGGCTTCCTGAACTTTCGGGTGACCCTTGATTTCGTTGGGCAAGCCTTCGACGATAACCGTTCCCTGCGCCAGTACTGAAATCTTTTCTGCCAGCGAAAACACGACGTGCATGTCATGCTCGATGATGACCATGGTAATACCGCGCTCGGCGATTTTCTTGAGCAGATCGATGGTATTGTTGGTATCCGCACGCGCCATGCCCGCGGTCGGTTCGTCCAGTAACAATAACTTGGGTCGTTGCACCAGGCACATGGCCAGTTCCAGGCGTCGCTTGTCGCCGCGTGACAACTGATTCGCTACTGTATCTGCGCTTGCGGCCAGGCCGACGTCTTCGAGCAAATGCATGGCACTTTCGTGAATGCTGGCTTCATCAGCGACCTGCCGCCAGCCATTAATCTGAAACGCACCATCGCGGCTTGCGAATGCCGGGATCATGACATTTTCGACCAGGGTCAGGTCGCCAAATATCTCAGGCGTCTGGAACACACGGCTGACGCCGACCTGGTTGATTTCATGCGGGCGCATGCCAAGCAGCGACACACCGTCGAAATCGACACTACCGGTATCGGGGTCAAGGCGTCCGACGAAACAGTTCAGCAGGGTCGACTTGCCTGCGCCGTTGGGTCCGATGATCGCATGCACGGTACCGGCCTCGATCTCGAGATTGACTTCGTGCAATGCCTTGAGGCCGCCGAATTGCTTGTTAACGTTTTTAACAGAAAGAATTGACATGAGATTCTACTCGGAAGCGGCCGCTTCGGCCTCGGTGGTCACCACGGACTTCGGTTTGCGCCATCGTTTGAACAGGTTGCCGATACGGACGAAGCCCTCCATCAGGCCTCCAGGCAGAAAAATAACGATGATCATGAACAATGCGCCCAGGGTCAAATGCCAGCCTTCACCGACGAACAGTCCGGTGATCGCCACCGTCGCGTGCTGTAGCATTTCAGGTAGAAAAGAAAATGCATCCATTAGAATGCCCTCGTTAAACGAGGAGAAAATATTTTCGAAGTATTTGATCACAGCTGCACCTATGACGGGGCCGAGCAGGGTGCCGGTGCCGCCGAGGATGGTCATCAATACTACTTCGCCGCTGGCGGTCCACTGCATACGTTCCGCGCCCGCGAGCGGGTCGGTGATAGCCATCAGGCCGCCGGCGAGGCCCGCGTACATGCCTGAAATAACAAATGCAGCCAGCGTGTAGGGTCGGGTATTGAGGCCCGTATAAGACATGCGGTTCTGATTCGACTTGACTGCGCGCAGCATCATGCCGAACGGTGAGCGGAAAATTCGCAGCGAAATGTAAAACATGATCACCAGCATCACGCCGCAAAAGTAAAAGCCGCTCCAGCCGGACATCGACATCCCGAACAGCGAAGTCGACGGCAGCCCCTCACCGCGTGAAACGCCG
>CALDDP010000007.1 GCA_937936805.1 uncultured Gammaproteobacteria bacterium
GAACTGGCGCGCTATCTTGGTGTACTGGAAAAGCAGATCGATCGCATTACTGAAAAACTCATCGATGACCAGAACGATGCAAGCATGATACAAAAAGCCGTAAATCTCAGCGCCCAGGGCATTTCCTACAACGCCGACCAACCTCCACCACAGGGTGAACTGGTTGAACTCAAGTTAAAGTTATTGCCCTCCAGACTAAGGCTTGTCATCATTGCCCGGGTGGTCCTGGTGGAAAACGACTCCCACCGGGAACAAAACAAGGCCAGGATCTCGCTCGATTTCGAACATCTGCACGAGGCCGACCGTGAAATTCTTATCAAACATATCCATGGCAAACAACTGGAAGCGTTGAGCAACGCAATGGAAACCTGATTCACGATGAGCGAACAAGCGGCACGAAACTGGCTGTCGTCCCATCATAGTGTTATCCCCGCGCTGGAAATCAACCATCGGCAGGCGCTGCAGATCCTCGACGATCACAGCAAAACCGTGGGCGACCTTGCGGCTGTCATAGCGCTGGACCCCGGCATGAGCATATCTCTCTACCACGAGGTAAACAGCAGGTTACAGCGTAACGGCAAGCGCGCCGAATCGGTACAGGCCGCGCTGAGTTTATTGAGCGATAGCGCCATCGCCGACCTGGTAATGCAACACAAGGTGTTAGACGAGACCCATCCGGATGCGCTTCGGCGACAGGCCTATCACCAACTGGTCAGCCGCAGCTATCACCTGCTGGCACAACTCGATTATTTCATCGGTTTGCAGGGTATCAGCGCTGTAAATGAAATTCACAGCGCCGCATTGCTACACAACATCGGCGAATTTTGCGCCTGCTTGTTCGATTACGCACACTATCAACAATACCAGGCTAAATTTCGCGTTGACGGAATAGATGCCAACAGTAGCAAAGCCGTGTTCAGCTTCGATTTTCATGAACTCGGGCGGGTTTATGCAGAAAAATCATACCTGCCGGCACTGGTGACCGAGTCACTCGACGAAAACATACCCAAGGGACGCAAGGCGCGCCTGATTCAACTCGCGGCAGACGTTTCGCACCAGGCCGAAACAGGCTGGTATCACTCGTCGATGCAGGCAACCGAACAGGTTTGTGCAGCCTATTTAAACCAGTCGCTGGATGACTTCAACAAGCATTTACAACAAGTAGCCGTCAGCGCTGCGCGCAGCTGTCCGTTCAGCGACGTATTACCTGCCGCAGTCCACCTGATCATGTTGCCCGATCTGAAAAAACCGGCGCAACCGCCAACCGAGGCCAGGCACAAACCCAGGCCCGATGGATATGAATTCGATAATCACGTCAAGGCGCTGCTGCAAACCTCGAGGCCCACCCAGGCGCAACTACTGGATTTGTTGTTGAATCACCTGCATGACGAATTGCACCTGTCCCGGGCAGTTCTGCTGCTGCTCTCCCCAGACAAAACCAAGCTCGGCACCCGCGCCGGCAAGGGCATCGACGAACACTCACCGATTCGAACCCTGGTAATCGATATGAGCCGGGAAAACCTGCTCAAGACAATTCTGCTCAAGCCGCAATCTATATGGGTCGATTCCGGCAACTACCCCAAATTCGAGGCAGCGCTACCGGCTCGATTCAAGTCTGCTTTTCTGCACGAAAATTTTTTCCTGATGTCACTGCATGTTGCCGACAAGGCAGTTGGACTGGTGTTCGGCGACCGCGCGCAGGTGGTCACAGAACTCGATAAAATCACCTATATAAAATTCAAATCGGCAATCGCGTTGACCAGTAAGGCACTCACCAGCCTGGCCACGCAAAAGAAAAAAACGACACCATAACCATTACCCGGATCTATGACCCACTACTGCCCGGAATAAAAACCTGATCGCAGGTTCATTGGCGCGTTAAGGCTACCTCGGGGGTAAGTCCGCAAAAGACGCTCCCAAACGGCAAAAAGCGCCGTTTGGTCCATCCATGGAATCGCTTGGAACTCGGCATCCATGCCTCGTTACACTTTTGCGGACTTACCCCGAGGTAGCCACCCACTGTTAGGGGAAACCGGTGAAATCCCTCGCGCCGTAAAGGCCGGGTGCTGATTTTTATAGATTACCTGCGAGCAGGGGCATTTCATTCCGGGCAGTCGAGGGATCTACACCGAAATGGCAGCTTCTTTGCCGGTTGCCAGCAACCATTCGCACAATTGCCGCGCGGCATCGGATAAGGGTCGATTTTCATCCCATGCCAGGTAATAACTGCCCGGAGCGGTTATCTGCATGTCGCCAAAACGAACTAATCTGCCAGCCTGGATCAGGGGACCGACCTGACTATGCCAGCCCAGCGTAACACCCTGGTTGTCCTCGGCGGCCTGCAAAGCCACCACGTAATTATTAAAACGGCGAAAACTCGCATCGGACAGGTCGCAATCCCACTCCGCCAGCCAGGCAGCCCATCCGGTCCATGCCGGGTCGACATTATCCAGCCGCAGTAACGGCAGTTCGAGCAATTGCTCAGGTCGGCTAAGTTCATGCTCAAGCGCAAACTCAAGCCCGCAGACCGGGTAGATCTGATCATCGAACAACTTGAGTACCCGTTCACCGCGCCAGTTACCGTCCCCGTAGCGGATGCGCAGGTCGGCGCTCTGAAAGCCCGGGTCCAGCGGGTTATCCGAAATCGCGTGATTGATATTGATGTCGCGATGCTGCTGCCAGAAGCTACCGAGCCGCGGCATTAACCATAATGAAGCAAAGGCGGTTGTCGCCGCGACGGTAACATCGGAACTCT
The DNA here is from genome assembly GCA_937936805.1 of uncultured Gammaproteobacteria bacterium. Classification (GTDB taxonomy): domain Bacteria; phylum Pseudomonadota; class Gammaproteobacteria. The sequence continues at coordinate 2,756 of CALDDP010000007.1, forward strand.
GCACGCGATTCTTCAGCGCCTGGCAGAGCTTGCCTATCTGCTGAAAGCTGCTACTCAGCACCTGGAACAGGTCAATGCCCTCGGCGGTCAACTCGACACCCCGATGATGGCGCGTAAACAGCAGGCAGTTAAGCTCGATTTCAAGTAATTTCACCTGCCGGCTGACAGCACCAAGGGTTACCCCCAGCTCAACAGCGGCCGCGGTAAAACTACCATGCCTGGCACAGGCATCGAAGGTATTAAGGCCTGTCAAGCTCGGTAGTTGGTAAAAACGCCGTGCCATAGGGAACTCCCGGGTTTACTTCATGTAAAGTTTTAAAGAAGTTTTTTAGTATTGTCAAAGCATAGTTTTCAACGCAAAGTTTACCTTTTAGCAGCCGCGGCCTGTTGCAGGCCTCTAGTTTGAGGATAAGGCAAATGTCAACCTTGAATTCCCACAGCATATCTGTCGACGCGGTCCTGCAGCCGATTGAAAAGGCCAGCGGATTGCCCAACCAGGCCTATACCAGCAACGAATTCCTGGCACATGAGCGTGACCAGGTGCTGGGCAAGAGCTGGGCGGGACTCTGGTTTGCCAGCGATCTGCCAAAGAAGGGCTATGTCAAACCGGTAGACTTCATGGGACTACCGCTGGTGATCCTACGCAACAAGCAGGACGAGATCAGGGTATTCCATAACGTCTGCAGTCACCGCGGCATGATCCTGGTGCACGATGAAATGGAAGTTCAGGGCGCGTTACGCTGCAAGTACCATTCATGGTCTTACAACCTTGACGGCGAACTCAAGGGAACCCCGCACCTCGGCGGCATCGGGCAACAGAAATCCGAGAGTTTCAATCATTGTGACCACGGCTTGAAGCCGGTGCGCTCAGTGGTGTGGATGGATGTCGTGTTCATCAACCTGTCGGGAGATGCGCCCGACTTCGGGCAACATATAAAACCGCTGACCGAAAAATGGTTGCCATTCCTCGGCGAGTCCGGGCTCGATCAATTGCGCAGTGCAACCAACGGCAAGGGTATGCAGATCGAGGTCAACTCCAACTGGAAGCTCGCGGTAGAAAATTATTGCGAAAGTTACCACCTGCCATGGATTCATCCCAGCCTGAATACCTATTCCCGCCTGGAAGATCATTACCACATCATGTACGGCGATGACTTCGGTGGCCAGGGCAGTTATGCCTATCGCCTGTATGACCAGGCGGGTACCGCGTTACCGCGCTTCCCCGAATGGCCGCAAGAAAAGCTCGAGCAGGCCGAATATGTTTCTTTTTATCCGAACGTACTGCTCGGCATCCAGGCCGATCACGCCTTCGCGATGATTATCGAACCCCGGGCCTGTGATAAATCAGTCGAACATTTGCGCCTGTTTTACGTTGGCGACGAGGCGCTGAGTGATGAGCATGCAGCAAGCCGCACCGCCACGCTCGAATCCTGGCGGGTTGTATTCCAGGAAGATATCGACGCGGTCGAGGGGATGCAGCGCGGTCGACTCTCTCCGGGTTACAATGGCGGTGTTTTTTCACCGGTGATGGATAATCCGACGCATCACTTCCACCAATGGGTGGCGCGCAAGTTACAGGCGGGTTAAGGCGAGTCCTGCAGATCAAGAAATAGCGAACCGTGAGTAAGCGGCCAGATACCGCGACTAACGGCGCGACCCGCCGCAAACAGCACGTAGCTTTGCCCGCCGTAATGAGGCAAGGGTCGCAATAGCGACGCCAGTTCAGCGGTACTGTCCGCGGTCACCACCAGCACCGGCGCTCCGTTTGCTCGACGCGCAGTCCATGCCGCGGCCGAGTGAGCCACGGCAGGCAGTGCGGAAGATTGATCGAGCCCCAACTGCGCCAGCCGCTCGGCAAGATCTGCGCGGTTGACGATAAGCAGCACTGGCTGCGCGGAATCCTGCAGCGCCGGCAAGCTGTCGAAGCGAGGTTCTACATCCATTAGCCTGGTCGCCAGCCTGTGCGCGACTTCGGCGAATTCGTCGTCCGTCGATGCGACCACCGTGACAGCCGACGGGTTTAAAGTCACATCGCGCAGAATCGGCGGCGTCTCGTCTTGCTGCAGCCGACGAAATACATCACTGCCAGGATCGACAGACAGATAACGTGGTTTTGCCGGGGTGACGAATTCCACCCGGGTCAGTGTATCGGTGACCGTCAGTTCGTGTCGCTGCGCGCCCTCGGCTGTATCCAGCAGCAAGGGCAGCTTGAAACGATAACCCTTTACCGGCTGCAGAATTTCTATCCGGGTACGATAGCCTGCTGCGACCGTCTCCACGCTATGCGCTCCGAGACTCAGCCGCGGCGCACCGCTACGCTCCAGCCATTGCTTGAAAAACCAGTCGAGATCGCGCCCGGCTGCCTGTTCGAAAGCAGCCTGCAAGTCCTCCCAGGCGGCGGGGCCATAGACATGCTCGCTCCAGAAACGCTGCAACCCGTCGACGAACGTCGGTTGGCCGATCTCGTTGGCCAGCATATGAAAAATAAACGCGACCTTGTTATAGCCAATCACCTGGGATGCCTGGTGCTGTTTCGATTTGAAGGCGCGCACCGGTTGATCTCGCTGCG
>CALDDP010000008.1 GCA_937936805.1 uncultured Gammaproteobacteria bacterium
TCTTGCGAGGCGCTGATCCGCTGGCCACAGGAGAACGGTGAAAATATCAATCCAGCTGACTTTATCAGGATTGCCGAAAGAACCGGGCAGATCATCGAAATCAGCAACTGGGTACTCAACGAGACCTGCCGCATTCTTTGCGACTGGCAAAACCAGGGATACGATACCGCTCGCGTCGATATCAATCTTTCGGGCAAGGATTTTGTCGACCGCGGCATACTGTATAAATATCTGCCTATACTGCAACGCTACAACCTGAAACCCGGCCAGATCGGCATCGAAATTACCGAGAGCATAATGCTCAATTCGACCGATCAGGTGCTCAAGGCCCTGTCTGTTCTGCATAACGCCGGCGTGCATATTTCGATCGACGATTTCGGCACCGGGTTTTCATCGCTGAATAATCTCAGGCAACTGCCTTTATCCGGCATCAAGATCGACCACAGCTTCGTGCACGAAGCACCGAGCAACAAGGATGACCTGGTTATCATGCAGGCAATTGCCCTGGTCGGTCATGGCTTCGGGCTCGACATTGTCGCCGAGGGCGTCGAAACCGAGTGGCACGAATCGTTATGTCGAGAGGTGGGTTGTAACAGGATACAGGGCATGTACGTGTCCGATCCGTTACCCGCCGACCAGTTCGCGAAGCAATACCTGCGCAAAAAATAACCCCTGTTATCGCGGGCTTGAATTGCAGGCCTTTACGGCTACACTGGTCGCCCGTGTAGTCGCGAGTCAACGCACCCGTGCTCGAAAATTACCAGCTGGTAGAAACCCTGTTGCAGCAGCCGCTCGAAAATGGTGACGTGGTCTGCAACCTGTGCCTGTGGCGCTGTCGCCTGCGCCATGGTCAGCGCGGCTTCTGCCAGGCGCATGTCAATCGCAATGGCAAACTGTATAACCTGTCCTACGGCATCATTTCAGCAATCGAGGTTGAGTCGATTCGCAACAAGCCGGTGTATCACTATCGTCCTGACAGCCGCGTGATGTCGATCGGCAGCTACGGCTGCAACTTTCGCTGCAAGGGTTGCCACAACCTGGAAATCTCCTGGGGCGTCGAGGCACTCGACAAGCTCGCGCGCGGGCAGTCCAGCGACGCCTTTGCCACCCCTGCGCAAATGGTCGAAACCGCATTAAAGCATGAGGTTGACGGCATTGCCTTCACCTATTCCGAACCCGCGGTATGGCTCGAATATGTGCTCGACGTGTCGCGGCTCGCACATGAGGCCGGGCTGTTCACGGTTTACGTATCCAACAGTTTTGTCACCGATGATGCGCTCGAGTTGATGGCGCCACATATCGACGTGCTGTGTTCGGACATCAAGAGCCTGTCGGCCGAGTTCTACAAGGACATTTGCCCGGTGGGTACGGTAGAGCAGGTTTTGGAATCGATCAAGAAAGCCGCCGAGCTTGGCATTCACGTCGAGACGCGCACCAACGTGATCCCGACCAAAAACGATAACCTCGATGAACTCAAAGGCGTTGCGCAGTGGATTCACGATAACCTGGGTGCGGACAGCCCCTGGCACGTGACCAAATTCTTTCCCGCCTACAAGCTTTCGCATTTACCGGCAACCGATAACGCGATCATCGACGCCGCGGCCGAGGCCGGTCGCGCAGTGGGGCTGCAAAACGTATACGGACATAGCGATATTTCCTGCGACTGTGCGACCGAGAACGCACCGGTGTCGGCGTGGCTGGAGCTCGATTCCGCCGCGCTCGAAGGGATCAACCAGTGTGCCGCCAGCTGTTGCGGAGACGAAGGCATCCTGGTGAAAAAATTCGAACGCGAAGCCGGCCTCCTCGCCAAAACCGAGTAAGCACTCCCTCTCTCCCGCGTCACCCGCCTTTACCAGATCACCCCAGCGGCTTTATTGTCATCCCCGCGGCTTGACCGACCGGGATCCAGTAATGGCATGGAGCCCTCTGGATACCGCGGTCAAGCCGCGGTATGACACAAATATAAGGAGGCCCCTGGGTACCGCAGTCGCGTACAAGGATGCGCGGGCGGGCGAAGCAGGATGCTCGATCCGCCCCAAGCCGCGGGATGACAGAAAACACGGGGTAACTTAGTAGAATCGGGGGTTACGCGAAAAGGGGATATCCCCTACTCCAGGGATGACAGCAGTTTACGCACCGGGGTTGGCAGGCCATGATTCGTCAGCGCATCAATATCGACCCAGGCATAGTTGTCGCTATCGGAAACCTGCTCCGGCAGCTGTTCCATCTCGATAATCGCCAACGAAATATCCAGGCTGTAATGGGTGAATTGATGGCGAATCACTCGCTCCTGCACCAGTTTCGGCGCCTGCGTCATCGACAGGAAACTTTGCTGCCAGAGTTCGACCGCCGTTACGCCGTCTACCTCGGGCAGCGACCACAGCCCTCCCCAAATCCCGCTTGGCGGGCGTCGCCAGAGCAATATCTGCTCCTCGTAACGATGCAGCAGCATCAGCGTGCTCTTATGCGGCTTTGTCCTGGTTGGCTTCTTCTGCGGGAATTCGGCCTGACTGTGATGAAGATAGCTCCCGCATAGTTTTTTCAGCGGGCAGGCTTCGCACTTCGGCTTCGATTTCAGGCACAGCATCGCGCCGATGTCCATCATCGCCTGGTTGAACTCGGCGGTATTCTCGGCCGGGGTCACCGACTCGGCCAGGTACCAGAGTTGTTTCATGGTGTCGCTTTGCGCGTACCATCCCGGCACGCGGAAACAGCGTGCAAGCACGCGCTTGACGTTACCATCGAGAATCGGCCAGTGCTGGCCATAGGCAAAACTTAAAATAGCGCCTGCCGTCGAGCGCCCGATTCCAGGCAATTCCTCGACCTCGGCGAAGGTTTGCGGAAACCGGCCCTGGTGCTGGTTGCGGATGATCCGCGCAGCCTTGTGCAGGTTGCGCGCGCGGGCGTAGTAACCAAGCCCCTGCCAGTGTTGCAGCACCTCATCGATGCTGGCATCGGCGAGTTGTTCGATATCCGCAAAACGCTGCAGAAAATTCCGGTAGTAGGGAATGACCGTGCTGACCTGGGTTTGCTGCAGCATGATTTCGGAGAGCCAGACACGGTAGGCATCCTTATGCTGCCAGGGCAGATCACGCCGGCCGTAGCGCCGGTACCAGGTCAGTACCCGGTTGGCGAAGCCGGCGGCATCGGCATCCATTCAGTCGAACAGCTTTTTCAGCTTGTCCTTCGCTTTCGCCTTTTCGACTTCCAGCTTCTTTTTCAGCTCGCGCTCTTTAGACTCGGCCAGCGCTTTCTTTTCCGCTTTCAGCTTCGCTTCAAGCTCGGCTTTTTGTTTCGCAATTTCAGCCTTGAGCTTCTCCTTTTCCGCGTCTACTTTCGCCTTGAGCATTTCTTCGAGCTGCACGTCGATATCCGGGTCGCTAAACGGACCCTTGATGCGTACCGGGATTTCGAGTCCGGCAAGTTGATCGCTGGAGTCACCCTGCTGACCTTCAATGGTACCGACCAGCTTGGCGTTCACCAGGTAATCGACCATTTCACTGTTTATATTTGCAATGCCTTCACCACCAACCCTCAACAGGGGCGCCTGCAGATTGAGGTCGTCGCTCGCAAACACGCCATTACGGATAACGCCACTAATGGTCAGCGACGAGAAATCGGTCTTCAGCGTTTCATCGGATGGTGCATCCTTGCCACTGAATTTAGCCTTGGCGGTGTCAATCGACTGGCGCAGGTTAAAACCGTTCAACGCGCCATCGAGAAACTCGAGCTGCATCGTGCCGTTACTGTTTAGTTTGAGCTTGCTCAGCCACTCACCGTTAGTGGTCAGGTCGGCTTTTGCATTGAGCAATCCGCTTATCGCAGCCTTGCCGGAATAATCCTCGAGCAGGTCGCCGACCTGGACCCCCTGGATCGTCTTGCTGACAGCGTACTTCGGTTTGTCCGATTTAACGTCGATCGCGACCGAGGCTTCGACCGTGCCACTGTAGGTGTTCAACGTGACCGGCTTCAGGGCCACCAGGCCATCTTTTGCAATTACCCTGATATCGACGTCGTTCATGCGCAAGTTCTGCATTTTAAGCTGCCCGATCTTGAAGCCGCCGTCGATATCGAGGTCACGCAGGACCTGCATGGGTAACTCGATTTGCACATCTTCAGCGGCGCTGCCAGCTGCGGTAGAGGTGGATTCCGTGGTGGCAGGTGCTGCCGCGGTGTCGGTTGCCGCCGGGGTGCCGAGCAGCGCGTCGACATCGATATTTTCGGTAACGAGATCAAACCTCAACGCAGGCCTGGCAAAATTGCTGACCTGTACCCGGCCATCGACCTGGAACTCGTTGAGTGCCAATGCCATGCTGTCGAGGGTTAATCTTTGCTGATTGATCAGGTATTCGACGTTTGCCTCGAGATCGAAAATAATATCAAGCTCACCGCTGGCGCTGGCATCGAGATGCAGCGTCATCGGAAAGGCTTTGTTCGGTACGATCCGACCCGTGCTGACATCGAGGTCGATGATGCGAAACTCGGTGCCCGCCTGTTCGTCGAGCCAGAGCAGTTTTATGTTCTGCAGATCGAGCCCGCCAAACGCGCCCTTGATCTCGGTCGGCGGCGCGGCAGTCGGTTCTGTCGCGGCAGTCGCGTCTGCCGTTCCCGGCGCGGGTTTACTGACCAGGTCGTCCCAGTTATTGACCCCGGCCTTGTTCTTGATCAGGTTGATTTCGAGATCACGTAACACCAGCTTGTCGACCTCGGGGGCAAAACTTATCAATGACGCGACATCAACGCTGATACTCGCCTCCTTGACCTTGATCATCGGTAATTCACCGAAGCCAGCGGCGTTGGAAAAGCTCATCGCACCGAGTTTCATGCCGAGCGCGGGGTAAATGGTCAGGTCGACATCGCCGTGAAACTGCAACTCGCGGCCGGTAGCCTCGCGCACCAGCTCTGTCATGTCCTCCTTGTAGGCGTTGGCGTCGAACACCGCGAGAAATATGGCAACAATGGCAATCAGGAAGGCAATCGCAGCGCCCAGGCCGATAACAAGATAGCGAATGATTTTCTTCATAGTGACGGAGTAGCTTTATACCTTAGCTTTGATCTGAAATAATGACGGCAATGTGGCATGAAATGGACATTGATACAAGATCATGAGAGATAAACTGGGTGACTGGGCTGACCGCGCCAGACAATTAGGCAATCAGCGTTCCACCGATACGAGCAATCTTGGGTGGTTAGGCTTGCCGGTTGGGCTGCTTGTGCTGCTACTGCTGTTAGTTGGCTGGTACTGGAGCGATGAACCCGATGCCTTTGACGTCGTCGAGGCCGCGATCGAGCACGCGCCGGCCACCGAGTCGCGACTGACCACCGGCAGTTATACCACCAGCATAACGATTACCTTGATGGAGACGCTGCTCAACAAACGCGGCGGCTATCTCAGCAACGACATTATGCCACCGTCGATCTGGCTGGATAACATCCCCAACTGGGAGTTCGGTGTGCTGGTGCAGGTACGCGATATGTCTCGCTCGCTGCGCAGCGATTTCAGTCGTTCGCAGTCACAGTCGACCGAAGACGAGGATCTGATCATCGCCGAACCCAATTTTCATTTCGACAACCAGTCCTGGTTTTTACCGGCCACGGAAAATGTTTACCAGGAAGGCATCGATGCGCTTTACCGTTATCTGGAACGCCTGCAGAACCCCGGCAATCCTGACGCGCAGTTCTACGCTCGCGCAGATAACCTGCAGGAGTGGCTCGGGCAGGTGGAAAAACGTCTCGGCAGCCTGTCGCAACGCCTGAGCGCAAGCGTCGGACAGGTGCGGCTCAACACCGATCTTGCCGGTGATGCCGGAGCGGAACAATCGACCCAGACCAGCAGCCAGGTGGAGGTCAAGACGCCATGGACTGAAATTGATGATGTGTTCTACGAAGCCCGCGGCGCCGCCTGGGCGCTGGTACATCTGCTCAAAGCGGTGGAGCTCGATTTTGAATCGGTGCTGCAAAAGAAGAATGCATTGATCAGCCTGCGTCAGATCATCCGTGAACTCGAGGCAACCCAGGAGGCGGTGTGGAGCCCGGTTATTTTAAACGGCAGTGGTTTTGGCCTGTTTGCCAATCATTCGCTGGTTATGGCTTCCTATATTTCGCGCGCGAATGCCGCGGTTATCGATCTGCGCAGCCTGCTGTCCCAGGGTTAGCCTGTTAATTTCCCATTCCCCATTTACTAATCATCCCCATTTTACCTGTCATTCTGCGGTCCGTTATTATGTCATCCCGCGGCTTGACCCGACGCGTCGGACCGGCGTGACCCAGTAATGGTCTACAGGCCACTGGATACCGCGGTCAAGCCGCGGTATGGCAACGAAAAGAAGGATGACTGAGAAAGGTAAGGTGACTTGTGCGTTTAGGCGCGTTTCCAGTGGCCGGATTTGCCGCCGGATTTTTCGAGCAGACGTACGTCGCTGATCACCATGCCGCGATCGACCGCCTTGCACATGTCGTAAATCGTCAGCAGGCTAACCTGCACTCCGGTGAGCGCCTCCATTTCAACCCCGGTCTGACCCGTGGTTTCCGCGGTCACCGTGCAGTCGATAGCGTTAGCGGCGGCATCCACCTCCATTTCGACCGCCACGTGCGTGAGGGCCAGCGGATGGCACATCGGCACCAGGTCAGCAGTGCGCTTGGTAGCCATAATGCCGGCGATACGCGCCACGCCGAGCACATCGCCTTTCTTGTGCCCGCCTTGCTCGATCATCTCCAGGGTTTCGGCCTGCATCGTGATTCGGCCGGCGGCAATTGCCCGGCGCGCGCTCGACGCCTTGTCGGCAATATCCACCATATGGGCTTCACCGGCCTGGTTGAAATGGGTTAATTTACTCATGCAGGAAATTCTATCACTTTAGCAGGATATATAGCTCGCGATTACCGCGTTGAATACTCATGATCATACCTTTGCCGTTAGCTTCCATCAGCGCAAAGACTTCATCGAAGCTGCGCGTTAACTGCTTGTTGATCGAGTAAATAATGTCACCCGCCCTGAAACCGGCCTCCTGCGCACTGGAGCCCGGCTCAACCTTCATCACCTCGAGATAATCGACGCGCCCGCGTTGCAAATGTTGCTCGCGCATTTCGCCGATGGTGACGCCGTCAAGCGTTGGATGAATCAATGCACCGCTGAGTTTATTGATTTCGATGGGTTGTATTTTTACCGGCAAAGTCACCTCGGTACCTTTGCGGAACAGGACCAGCTCGATGGTTTGCCCAAGGCGCTGCAATCCGACCAGGTTATGCATGTCGCGCGATGAGCGGATCGGTTTATCGTTTGCCGCGACGATCACGTCACCAACCATGATGCCGGCCCTGTCTGCCGGCGAACCGGTTTCTATCTGGGTTACGATAAAGCCGTTACTGCGTTCGATACCAAAAGCTTGCGCGAGCGGCGGGGTCAGATCCTGGCCCTGGGCGCCAAGCCGGCCGCGTTTGACTTCACCGTAATCGATCAACTGACGCATGATGTCATGCGCCATGTTAATCGGTATCGCAAAACCGATACCGATGCTGCCCCCCTGGTTACCGGTACCGAAAATGGCGGTATTGATACCAACCAGTTCACCGCGCAAATTCACCAGTGCGCCACCTGAATTACCCAGGTTGATCGACGCATCGGTCTGGATAAAATCCTCGATTGATTCAATACCGAGACCGGAGCGCCCCAACGCGGAAACGATACCCGAAGTTACGGTTTGACCCAGGCCGAAAGGGTTGCCGATCGCGACCACAAAATCACCGACGCGCAACGCGCTCGAATCGGCCATCGGGATCTGGGTAAGATTTTCTCCGGCAACCTGGATCACCGCGATATCCGTGTCCGCATCGCGACCAATTATATCGGCGTTCAATTCACGCCCGTCGGTGAGCGTCACGTTGATTTGATAGGCATCCTTGATTACATGAAAATTGGTCAGGATAAGTCCATTTTCAGCATCGACGATTACCCCCGAACCCAGGCTTGAGGTTTCCAGCACGCGCTCGACGCTGGGCACGTCAAAAAAGCGTCTGAACAGTGGATCACGCGGCAGGGGCAATTCGACCCGGCGACGCGACTTGCCGCGCGTTGCGATATTAACCACCGCGGGCGTAGCGCGTTCCAGCATCGGCGCCAGGCTCGGCAGTTTCTGTCCGTCCACCGCAACCGGCAAGGCGGCCTGCAGTGGTGAGAAAAACATCAGTAGCAGCAGACCGGATAGCAGAATTTTCATTTTGCCGGCCTTAAAACGGACGCGGATTGAAGTCGAACTGGGCTTTCATATCCTGGTAAAACTGCTTCGCCTTCTTGTTATCGGCGGGCGGCGTCTGAATCATGATTTCCACAAACTGGTCGCCAGCCTCCGGCCCGGGCATACCCTTGCCTTTGAGGCGCATTTTTTGACCGGATTGCATCCCTGGCCTGATCTTGAGTTCCACCGATCCGGACAGGGTGGGTACTTTCAGATTGGCACCCTCGGCGGCTTCCCACGGAGTCAATGGCAAGCGCAGGATCACATCACGCCCCTCGAGTCGAAACAGGCGATGCGGCAGGATATTCATCTCCAGATACAAGTCACCGGCCTCGCCTCCATAGGGCGATGCCTGTCCCTGTTTAGCGAGGCGAATTTTCTGTCCGCTGCTAACCCCTTTGGGGATACTGATCTTGAGTTTTTTCATTTCGCTCGAATCCGGAGATTTAGCAAACTGGATCGTTTTACTGCCCCCGTTGAAAGCTTCCTCGAGACTGATATCGAGCTTCAGTTGCAGATCCGCACCGCGCGGCGACTGTTGTCGGCCCTGGTGAAACGGCGAACCACCCGCGCGCTGCTGTTGCTGTGCGCCACCAAAAATAGATTCGAAAAAATCACTGAAGTCGCCGCCGCTGAAGCCACCGCCGTGGTAATTGCCGCCCTGGAAACCACCGCCAAAACCAGCATCATCGAATTGTTGCCCGTGCTTCCAGTCAGCACCAAAGCGGTCATAGGCCTGGCGCTTGTCCGCATCCTTGAGTACTTCGTAGGCTTCGTTTACCTCTTTGAACTTTTCTTCCGCGTTCGCCGCCTGGTTTACATCCGGATGATACTTGCGCGCAAGCTTGCGATACGCCTTCTTGATGTCGCTTTTGTCAGCGTCGCGGGAGACGCCCAGAATTTGATAGTAGTCGAGATACTTCACAGGATTAATAATCGCCGGAAACCCCTGTTAAATAGGGTTTTTTCAGTGTTTTTTCAAGTTATCGGTGAGACTCTCGTTGCCCAGTTCGACTGGCTCAGTTTCGGACTCGATGGGTTCAGCCAGCAGCTCGAGACTTTCACTTTGAAAATCATTATGCAGCGGTTCGATTTCAGGGATCGATTTGGTCACTTTACTCGACATTTCGGCAAAACGCTCCACCTTGCCGCGCAAGCCCTGCCGACCGCTCAGCGCCCTGACCGTGTCGTTATAGTGATTGGTCGCAGCAGCCAGGCTGCCGCCAATCTTAGCCAGGCGCTCGGCGACCTTGCGCACCTGGTTGTAAATATCGCCAGCCTTGTCGCCGAGCTGGCGAGCTTCACTCGTGCTGCGCTCCATCGACCAGAGGTTGGCGACGGTAGTCAAAATCGGGATCAGCGTGGTATGCGATACCAGCACGATGCCGCGCTCGTAACCGTAAGCGAAGAGATCTTTTTCGTACTTCAACGCCTCGATAAAGGCCGGCTCGATGGGCATAAACATCAGCACGAAGCTGGGACTGCGGATGCCGGCGAGGTTGGTGTAATCCTTGCTGGCGAGATCTTCGATATGGCGCTTCACCGCTTTTACATGTTCGCCCAACGCGAGCTCGTGCTGTTCATCGCTATCGGCCGCGACCAGGCGGTCATATGCCGCCAGCGAAACCTTGCTATCGATAACGATATGCTTGTCGTCCGGCAACTTGATCAGAAAGTCGGTTTGCTTGCGCTTGCCCTCGGCGTCCTGCATCGAAGTCTGCTTTTCGTAATGATCGAATTCGATCAGACCGCTCAACTGCAGGGTTTTCTCCAGTTGGGTTTCGCCCCAGCTGCCGCGTCTTTGCGAGTCGCCCTTGAGCGCCTGGGTCAGGTTTTGCGCGTCGCTACCCATTTTCAGGCCGACCTCGAGAACCTTTTTGATTTCGCTCTCGAGCGCGGCATTACCCTTGACCGATTCGCTATGCACGTCATTGACGCGTTTCTGGAAACCTTCGACCTGTTCACGGAACGGTTTTAACAGTGCTTCGAGGGAGTTCTTGTTAGTCTTGTCGAAGGCGCGAGCCTTGTCTTCGAGAATCTTATTCGCCAGGTTTTCGAATTCGATCTTGAGTTGGCGGCGGTTTTGTTCGAACTGCTCGATTTTCTGCGCGCCCAGTTCGCGTTCCTTGTCGAGCAACAGTTGTTTCTGCTGGGTGTTTTTTTCAGCTTCATGCAGGCTTTCACGCAACGAGTGCTCTTGCTGTCGGCTCGACTCGAGCCGGCTTTGCAACTCACGGTTGGCATTCTGGTACTGGCGTAAACTGTACAGCAGTCCGACCAGCAACAGGCCTGCGAGCCCTGCAACTACGAGGATTAAATCAGTATTTTCGATCGCTTGCATGGCTTTAGTAATGGCGCTTGAATTGCTCCAGTCTAACCGAGATGCAACCCCATCGCGAGGGCTTGTTGATCATGTGCATGGTTGCAACCGTTACCCATGTGCCCGGTTTAATGTGTTACCTATGTGACCGGTTAGTACCCCGCCGTTATGAGATCCCGATGCGTCGGACCGCCGCTTGCGCGCGGATGACGATGTTACATGTTATGGCGCGGGGTTTAGCGGTAACAAGCGTGCATTGTCGCGGTCTGGCTGTGACTGCTCGTCTTTCTCCAGCTGCTGGCATAGCGACCACAAGGCCTGGCCTCGCCATGACTCTGCGGATGGTGCATACAGACTTTGATTAAGCATTTCGATTTCATGCCTCAGGTCTGCACCCAGAGTATCGCCCAGTTGATGCAGGTTACTAATCCTGCGCGGCGCCAGCAACGCCTGGCCCCAGCTCAGTAATACCCGGCGCGCGCTGATCGCGTCACTATCATTGCAGGCCTGCTGCAATTGCTTGCGTGCCTGGCGCAAATCCGGATGTTCGCCTGGAGACGACTTCGTTGCCCCGGTCGGCGCACGCAAACGATACCACCAGTACAGGGCGCTCAGCATCCAGCCACTGGCGAGGGCCAGGCTCAACCATAACCAGAACGGATTCGCCGCTGCGGGTGCTGATTCCTGCAGCGTGGTTTGCGCCTCCGCGACGGGAGGCTCGACGATGCTGACCCCGGCTGCGGCGCTCACGATTATCTCACGCTCCGGGATCGTCGCGATTTCCATTTTTCCGCTCTGCAGGTTCCACCACGGCAGGTTTATTGCCGGCACCAGGTAGCGGCCTGCGGTACCCGGAATCAGGGCCACTTTCTGCACGCGTTCGCCAGTTACACCTTTGCCCGAACGCCTGTTCTCCAGTTCCGCCTGGTCCGGGTATTGCTTGATGCCGGCAATGGGTATCAGCTCCAGTTCCGGTAGTTGTGCGGCGGTCAAGCCTTCGGCAAGAAGGCTCAGACTGCGCGTAACCGGTTCTCCGGCAACCAGCGCGGTGAGATCACCCTGCCATTCCTCGCGCAGCTCTACCTTGTCTGCGGGTAACCAGTAGGGGCCCTTAAATTCAGCCGGAACCGGGGCGACATCGACAAACAGCGACTGCGAACGAAGCTGACGGATTTCACCACCGGTGCGAAACGGATCGAAGCTGGATTTCGACGGTAAACGCACCTCGGCGCGCGCCGGCGCGACAGTAAGTCGGCCGCTTTGTTGCGGGAACAGCGCAAACTGTTGTTCCAGCACCAGGTAAGACCGGTCAGCGATGCGCGTCTGGTACTGGCGCTCTGCGCCCAACGGTTCGATAACAGCATCCAGGTTCTGCAGCGAAATATCACCAAACTGATAGGCCGAGATGTCGGTTGCGCTGAGTAACCGCAGCGTGAGGATTACCTGACCCTGCACGAAAACCTCGCTTTTGTCTGCCAACAGTTCGAGTACCAGTCGATCGTGCGGCACCGACGCCATGCTCGACGGTTTTACCGTAACCTGGAATGGTTTACTTGATTCATTACCGAAGCGAATCGCCGGTACGGTGAACTCACCCACCTGTTTGGCCATTAATTTCAGGCCCCACTTGACGCTGCGCTGATACTCACCATTGATGATACTGATGCCGCTGCTGCGCCTGTTACTGAGAATCAGGAAGTCCTGTTGCAACGCGGAGAAGTCAGGATCGCGGTCAGGGTCGGCATCGAGCGAAAACACCAGCTGAAAAGATTCGTTTACCTGTACCGGGTTTCGATCGATAGAAACCTGGACCTCGGCTGCGACCTGCTGCAACCCCGCGAAAATGAGCAGCACCAGGACCTTCAACGATGGCGGCAAGAATGTTTTCACCATGACTGTACCTCTGCATCGACGCCACCGCGTTTGCGGTACTGATAGATGAATTTGCGCCGTAACAACCCTCCGGGATCATCCGGGATCTTGCGCAACCATTGTTCGGCCGCCTGTTCTGTCATTTGCTGCTCGAGTTCTGCGAGGGCTTCCTGCCCGGTCCGTTGCTGTTCTCCCGGCTGTTGCGACTGCTGCTCGTTAGCCTGCTGCTGCTCCCCCTGCTGCTGTTCTCCCTGCTGCTGTTCTCCCTGCTGCTGTTCTCCCTGCTGCTGTTCTCCCTGTTGCTGTCCTCCCTGTTGCTGTCCTCCCTGTTGCTGTTC
>CALDDP010000009.1 GCA_937936805.1 uncultured Gammaproteobacteria bacterium
TCGAGTACTTTTTCACTATATGCCATGTTACACCTCTAAATGCAGCGCCTAATGCGCCACCCATTCAACAGAATTAAGATCTATGCCATCTTTGTACATATCCCAAAGTGGCGACAAATCACGTAATTTTTCAACCGCGGCACGCACCAGTTCAATCGTGTAATCGATTTCTTCGGCGGTAGTAAAACGCCCGATGGTGAAGCGGATCGAGCTGTGCGCGAGCTCATCATTTCGTCCCAGTGCACGCAGCACGTAGGAAGGTTCAAGGCTGGCCGATGTGCAGGCAGAACCCGAGGAGACCGCGAGATCGCGCAGCGCCATGATCAGCGATTCGCCTTCAACGAAGTTAAAACTGATATTCAGGTTACCGGCGATGCGATGATCGAGATCTCCGTTGACATAGACTTCTTCCATGTCATTCAGGCCGTTGTAGAGTCGGTCGCGTAACATACGGATGCGCTCGTTCTCGGTCGCCATCTCTTCCTTCGAGATGCGGAAAGCTTCACCCATACCCACGATCTGGTGCGTCGCCAGGGTGCCGGAACGCATACCGCGCTCGTGGCCGCCACCGTGCATTTGCGCCTCGAGACGTACGCGTGGCTTGCGCCTTACGTAGAGAGCACCGATGCCCTTGGGGCCGTAGGTTTTGTGCGCACTGAATGACATCAGGTCGACCTTCAGTTGCTCGAGATCGATGTCGACCTTGCCGGTCGACTGCGCCGCATCCACATGGAAGATAATTTTATTTTCACGTGCAAATTCACCGATGGCGGCGATGTCCTGGATCACTCCAATTTCATTGTTGACGTGCATGATTGAAATCAGAATAGTTTGCTCGGTAACTGCCGCTTTCAAGTCTTCCATATCAAGCAGCCCGTTTTCCTGCGGATCCAGGTAAGTGACTTCGAAACCTTCGCGCTCGAGCTGGCGACAGGTATCCAGCACCGCCTTATGCTCGGTCTTCAGGGTAATGATGTGATTACCCTTCTTGCGATAGAAGTGCGCGGCACCCTTGATCGCGAGATTGTCCGATTCGGTCGCACCGCTGGTCCAGACAATTTCACGCGGATCCGCGTTGATCAGGTCGGCTACCTGCTGGCGCGCGAGGTCTACCGCCTTTTCGGCGGTCCAGCCAAACTCGTGGCTGCGGGACGCCGGGTTACCAAAGTTGCCTTCGATGGTCAGGTACTCCGCCATCTTGCTCGCAACCCGCTGATCGATCGGCGTGGTCGCGCTGTAATCAAGGTAAATAGGTAGTTTTATGTCACTCAATGCTCTTCTCCAATCAGGCAATCGCTTGCGGACGGTTGATGAAACGTCCGTACTGGATATCCTGTTTCTTTACTAATTCACTTATATCGGGACGGTTAACGTATTGCTCAAGCTTGATGCCACTTAAAAACCGATACAGGTTACAGGACAGCTCGAACCACAGCTGGTGTGTCAGGCATTTTTCACCCTGGGAGCAATTGCCTTTGCCACCGCATTTAGTCATGTCCAGTTTTTCATCAACCGACTCGATAATGTCAGCCACTGAAATCTGATCGGCCGGACGCGCCAGGCGATAACCTCCGCCCGGGCCTCTCACGCCTTCGACCAGGCCACCCTTGCGCAACTTGGCGAACAGCTGTTCCAGGTAAGAAAGCGAAATTCCCTGGCATTGTGAAATGTCTGCCAGCGTCACGGGACCGACCTTCTGGTGCAACGCGATATCCATCATCGCAGTTACGGCATAGCGGCCTTTGGTTGATAATCTCATGAAGAAACTCGTAATTCCTGACTAATTTAGTCAGGAATTATATCGATGACCGGGGTCAGGTCAAGATGTATTTAGCCTCGACCCGATAGAAAATAATTAACGGCTTGATAAAGAAATTTTAAACTATTTAATTCAATAGCTTACATGATATTTTTAAAGTTAAGTATCATTATCTTTCAAATGCCGCATCGGGTGAAAATAGTGGCCCTGTCGCAAACAATAGCCTAGCCACTTATACAGAAATCGATTCATCATCCATTTCTGTTCGATCATACTGGCGACGTAGAGCGGACCTTGGGTACGCGAATGGAACTGCTGAACTTCGACCACGCGCGCGTCGTGGCAGATCTTTAAATGCAGATCAGGCTCGAACAGGATTTGTCCTGCGTCTTCGAACTGGTAGGTCATGCGCAGCATCGTGGTATACCTGCAGCGCTGAGTTATCGACAGATATAAATCCTGGTGCCCCGGCACCGATGAAATCATTTCGTCTGCCACCGCGAGGTCGGGGGCGATATTGCGCAGGCGAATATAGTTTTGCTCATACAACTCCATCAACCCCGCGAAACTGCGCGCGTGGGCAAAACGACCTTTGCGAACTGGCGCGAGATCAAGCAGCACCGGTTCGCTCCATTTTGCATAACTGGTAGCGCAACTGCTGGTAGGCCTGGATTGAGTTAAAGCAATCGGAGTTCAATATCAGCGTCCTGGATTTATCAGTGTCAACGAGCTTAAGAATAGCAAACCATCGCGTCTGGTAAACCTTGTATTTAGTATAAAAATATGGTTGTTTGCCTTGCCTGAACTCGATTGACCTGTCGCCCGAATCGAGACGCAATTTTATTATTTCTTGTTGAATCAAACACCTGGATTCATAAATCGCCAACCAGCAGACCGCCGCCAGAGCAGGCAGCATCAGCGAGGCGGGTTCGAGATAAAAATAAATCGCCGCGGCAGCCAGGCCATGGCTGCCTAACAGAATATTGCGCTGCGTTGCCGAAGGCCGGATTTCATAGTGTTCCTGCAATCAACTTTCCCTGTGTTTCTGCTTTGACATGTTACGCAGCAACTC
>CALDDP010000010.1 GCA_937936805.1 uncultured Gammaproteobacteria bacterium
CCGAAACCAGGGGCTTTAACCGCACAAACCTTGACGATTCCGCGCATGCTGTTAACCACCAGCGTAGCCAGTGCTTCGCCTTCGATATCTTCAGCGACAATCAGTAACGGCTTGCTCGACTTGGCTACCGATTCGAGGATCGGCAACAATTCACGGATATTGGAAATCTTCTTGTCGAACAGCAGAATCATCGGCTCTTCGAGCTCGGCAGACATGGTGGACTGCTCGTTGACAAAGTAAGGTGACAGGTAGCCACGATCGAACTGCATACCTTCAACCACGTCGAGTTCGTTATCGAATGAAGAGCCTTCTTCAACCGTGATAACGCCCTCTTTACCCACTTTTTCCATCGCTTCCGCGATGATGTCGCCAACACTGCTGTCCGAATTTGCAGAGATGGTACCGACCTGCGCAATCGCTTTAGTGTCTTCACAAGGCGTTGAACTGGCCTGCAGATGCTCTACCGCACCGGTTACAGCCTTGTCGACGCCACGCTTCAGATCCATCGGGTTCATACCCGCAGCAACAGCCTTCATGCCTTCGCGAACAATCGCCTGGGCAAGTACGGTAGCAGTGGTAGTGCCGTCACCGGCCACGTCAGAAGTCTGTGAAGCAACTTCCTTGACCATCTGCGCACCCATGTTTTCGAACTTGTCTTCGAGTTCGATTTCCTTGGCAACAGAAACACCGTCTTTGGTCACGGTCGGTGCACCAAAGCTCTTGTCGAGAACTACATTACGTCCCTTTGGACCCAGCGTAACTTTCACCGCATTAGCCAGAACGTTAACCCCATTGACCATGCGCGAACGCGCATCGTCACCAAATTTTACGTCTTTTGCACTCATTTGAGTTCTTACCTCTTAAGTTCGGAATTATTCAACAACAGCGATGATGTCATCTTCGCGCATGATCAGCAGTTCTTCGCCGTCAACCTTGATTTCGGTGCCGGAATACTTGCCGAAGTAAACGGTATCACCCGCCTTTACATCCAGCGCACGTACGTCGCCGGAATCGGTGACCTTGCCGCTACCAACCGAGAGAATCTCACCCATGCTTGGTTTTTCAGTTGCCGAATCAGGGATTACGATTCCACCAGCAGTGGTACGCTCTTCTTCCTTACGCCTGACGATTACTCGATCATGCAGGGGACGAATATTCATTATTGCTACGCTCCGTATTTATCATTTAGTTTGCGATCCAGTTGAGAATGGACCTGTTAAGTTTAGCTGCGAATTAGCACTCGCTTATCGAGAGTGCTAATAATATTCAGCGGTTTTTCGTAGTCAAGCGAAATGGGGGATAAATTGGGAGATTCAAGCGGTATTCGCGTAAAAAATGCGATTTTTAACAATTTTCGCCGAAATTAGTCTTCTCGGTGGTATTTGACGTTATCGATAACGTCTCCATGCTGACGCTCGCGGCCCTCGACCGTCACCGCAGATGCAACTACCATGCGGGATGCTACCTTGCGCACGAGCCAGACGCGGGTCGGCGGGAAGAGCAGGAAAAATCCCACCGTATCGGTAAAGAATCCCGGCGTCAGCAACAGGGCACCGGCAACCACCAGGCCCATACCCTCCAGGATTTCCCGTGCCGGTAATTCGTTGTGCTGCATTTTTTGCTGCGCGCGGGTCAATGTCGATAAACCCTGGATTCTGAGCAACCAGACACCGATAACCGCGGTAAACACCACCAGGAAAATGGTCCAGCCCGCACCGATAACCTGCCCCACCTGGATAAGCAAATAAATTTCGATTATCGGTACGACCAGAAAAATGAAGGCTATCAGTGGGAACATAGGGTTGACAAAGGCTCAACGGCGGTTGATTTAAATCAGTGTATTACTAGAGTAATACTGCGCTTTCATCTATATGTGGTTAGCATACCACTTATTCAATCGACCCTTATGGAAAAACTCACAGCGGAACATTATCTGGTCATTACTTCCTGGCCTGATCTCGACGGGGCCAGGCACCAGGCACGACGCTGGCTGGAAGAAAAAATCGCCGCCAGTGTAAACGTTTTACCGCAAATGGACTCTATGTATCAGTGGAATGGAGAATTACGACATGGCACGGAACATAAGATTTTCATTAAAACCAGAGCCGATAAGCTTGATGCGTTGCAACGGGAAATCAGATCTAACCATCCTTATGCCGTAGCCGAAATACTGTGTTTTAAGATAGACTCTGGCGACCCCGAATACCTGGACTGGATAACACAATCGACAGAATGAGTTTTTGCAAGCGAATCATTGGCATAGGCCTCCTTTTAGTGCTCGCGCATAGTCCGTTGCTGCAGGCGCAGGAAGAGGAACTGCTGCCGCCTGAAGAAGCGTTCAGTTTAAGCGCCTGGGTCGAAGGCGATACCCTGGTAGCCGAGTACCAGATAGCGCCGGGTTACTACATGTACCGCGAACGTTTTGACTTCCTGGTCGAGTCCAGTGACGCGCCGACGCAATTCGATGTTGCCGTAATTCCCGCCGGCAAAATAAAGGAAGACGAGTTCTTCGGTAAAATGGAAACCTACCGCGATAGCGTCAAGGTCAGGTTGCCGCTTCTTTTCGACGGTCCGGCGGCGAACAAATTGCAAGTCAAGATAACCAGCCAGGGCTGTGCTGATATCGGTGTTTGCTACCCTCCCCTGAAGCAGGCACTGGCAGTAGACATGTCGTCAACTGCGCGCATAAAGCCTGTTGCCTGGGTCGCGAGCAGCGCGCCCGCCGAGACCATGGGCGACGATGTCGCCGCTTTGAAGGCACTGTTGGCCGAAGTATCCACCAATCTTGAAACCCAGCAGCAGTCGAGCAAAGCCGAAACCACAAGCGGCTCGGATTCGCTCGCTGTCCTGCAGGCACTGGGAGACGACATCGGCCTTGACGACGATGACGAAATCCTGCATCCAGACCAGGCATTTATCCTGTCGGCAAGGCTGGATGCCAACAACATCATTCAAACCAACATTCTGCTGGCGGATAACATTTACCTGTACCGGGATAAAATTCAAGTAGCGCTGGTCAACGGCGATGGTCATGCACTGGGCGCAATTTCGGTACCAAGGGGTAAGAAGAAGAATGACGAGTTCCTCGGACCGACCGAAGTCATTTATGATCAGGTTGACGTTTCGATACCGCTCATCTCGCAGGCGGATGCGAGTAACAAGCTGGTATTGTCTTACAAGTACCAGGGCTGTGTAGAAGATCGAATTTGCTACCCGCCGGTCACCAAGTACCTCACGATTGACGCCGCAGCAGGACTGATCCAGGTAGTAAACGAAATCAACGCTGGCGACAGCATGTCGACCACCGCTGGCGACACCGCTGTCGCGGCAACCCAGGCCCAGGCACCGATCTCAGAACAGGATCAATTCGCGCAGCTGTTAAGAGATGAAAGTCTGCTGCTCATCGTCGGTCTGTTTTTCCTCGCGGGTATCGGACTCACCTTCACTCCCTGCGTGTTTCCAATGATCCCGATACTCTCCAGCATCATCGCCGGCCAGGGTTCGTCCATTACTACGCGCAAGGCGTTTTCGCTATCGCTGGTATACGTACTCTCAATGGCGGCCACTTACGCCGTGGCAGGTGCGATCGTCGGCTACTATGGCGCCGAGTTTAATATTCAAATCTGGTTTCAGGATCCTGTCATCCTCAGTATTTTCGCAGCCGTTTTTGTGCTGCTGTCGCTATCCATGTTCGGTTTCTACGAACTGCAAATGCCTAACGCGATCCAGTCACGCCTGACCGCCATCAGCAATAGCCAACAGGGCGGCACGCTGGTCGGTGTCGGCCTGATGGGACTGTTCTCGGCGATCATCGTTGGCCCATGCATCACCGCGCCCCTGGTTGGCGCGCTAATATTTATTTCTCAAACCCAGGACTGGCAGCTGGGTGGATTTGCCCTGTTCGCGTTGGGCCTCGGGATGGGCGTACCGCTGCTCTTGATAGGCACCTCGGCCGGTAAACTATTGCCACGCGCCGGTGGCTGGATGGATTCGGTCAAAGCCGTGTTCGGGGTGGTCCTGCTCGGGGTGGCAATCTGGTTGTTAGAGCGAATTCTGCCGGTCAACGTAACCATGTTACTGATCGCCGCGCTATTGATCGCTTCGGCAATATACATGGGAGCTCTCGACGCGTTGAGCGATACCGCGAGGGGATGGCGACGACTTTCCAAATCACTCGGCCTGCTGGTCCTGATCTATGGTATCGCCTATTTGATCGGTGCAGCCGCGGGCAGTAACGACCTGATTCAGCCGTTACGCGGGCTTACCGCCACCTCCGGCAATTCACAACAGGCCCAGCAACACCTGGTTTTTCGGCAGATCAAGGGACTCGATGGCTTGCAACTCGCCTTGAATGACTCGATCCAGCAACAGCGCGGCACGATGCTCGACTTTTACGCGGACTGGTGTATTTCCTGCAAGGAAATGGAAAAATATGCCTTCACCCATGACAAGGTACTGGCCGCGCTCAGGGACATCGCCACCTTACAGGCCGACGTCACCGATAACGATAATATTGATACCGAGCTGATGACTTCGCTCGGCATTTACGGTCCGCCTGCAATATTGTTTTTCGACTCTTCCGGACGCGAAATACGCAACCGGCGCGTGGTCGGGGAAATGTCGGGTGAGCAGTTTGCCGCTCACGTCGCCGCCACTTACCAGTGAAGAGCAGTGTCTTCGGCCTGGCCGGCATCGCGCTGGTTTCGATGCTGGTCGGTGTGCTTTCGTTTCATCTGCTGCGCAACGACACGCCCAGTGTCAAACCTGGTAGCGAAGAAACCCGGATCGAACTGCACTCTATTCCACTTTTCGATCTGGCCGGGCAACAATCTACGATCGGAGACTGGAAAGGCGATATCCTGGTAGTCAACTTCTGGGCGCCATGGTGCGCTCCCTGCCGACGGGAAGTGCCCAGCCTGATCAAAACACAACAGGAATATGCGCAGCGGGGAGTTAGTGTACTCGGTATCGCCTTCGACAGCGAACCCCAGGTAAGCAGATTTGCCGCGGACTATCAGATCAACTATCCACTGTTCCTCGCCGGTAATCGGGCCGCCATGTACAACTCGGCTTTCGGCAATTCAAGCGGCAGCCTGCCGTTTACGGCTTTGCTGGATCGCAATCAGCAGATTTTATTTCGGCACAACGGCGAGCTAAGTGCCGAACAGTTACTGGAGCAGCTCGAAGCACTGCTGTAAGTCGCTGACCCTCCTGTAACTATTAAATTATGTCGACAACTTCGGCAATAAAGTAGTTATCTCGCGAAAACTGGACTCTATTTTGCCGATATGCAAGAATCCGCGTTACTGACTTCCCAGGCGTAAAATTATCCCAGATGACTAACATTCTGGTCATACATGGCCCCAACCTGAACCTGCTCGGCACACGTGAACCTGAGCTTTATGGTGCTGATACGCTGGAAACTATAAACCAGAATCTGTCAAAGGTAGCGCAACAGAAAGGCGTGACATTGCAGACTTATCAGTCCAACACCGAGGGTGATATTGTCAGCTGTGTTCAGCAGGCTGCGGAAAAGGAAGTTGAGTTTATTATTATAAATCCCGCGGCTTACACGCATACCAGTGTCGCCATACGGGATGCGTTTCTGGCCACGCGGATTCCGTTCATCGAAGTTCACCTGTCGAATGTATATGCCCGCGAGGAGTTCAGAACGCACTCCTACCTTTCCGACCTGGCGGTGGGAGTGATTAGCGGATTTGGCAAAAACAGTTACCTGTTGGCCTTCGAGGCCGCCATTATCCAGTGCAAAAAATCAGCTACCTGAGAGACCCGAATAGATGGATATTCGCAAAATAAAAAAACTGATCGAATTACTGGAAGAATCCGGCATTGCTGAACTGGAAATCAAGGAGGGCGAGGAATCGGTCAGAATAAGCCGGCAGACCTCGTCCGTCGTGCAAAGTGTCGCTCCGGTCGCGGCCCCACTGGCAGCTCCGCCGGCGGCGCCTGTCGCGGCCACCCCGCCCGCAGCTGCTTTGAGCAAGGAAATGAATGGGCACCAGGTCAAGTCACCTATGGTGGGAACCTTTTACGAAGCCGCCTCCCCAACCTCGGGCCCTTTCGTAACGGCAGGTCAACAGGTTAGTGTCGGTGATACGCTGTGTATCATCGAGGCGATGAAAATGATGAACCAGATTGAAGCGGACAAGGCCGGGACGATAAGTTCGATTCTGGTGGAAAATGGCAGCCCGGTCGAATTCGATCAGATCCTGTTTATCATCGAGTAGGACCACTAGATGCTGGAAAAAATCGTAATCGCCAATCGAGGCGAAATCGCATTACGCATTCTGCGCGCCTGTCGCGAAATGGATATCAAGACAGTTGCCGTACATTCGACCGCAGATCGTGACCTCAAGCATGTGCGACTAGCCGACGAATCGGTTTGCGTTGGTCCGGCCTCTTCCCTGGAAAGCTACCTGAATATACCGGCCCTGATTTGTGCGGCCGAATTAACCAATGCCGATGGTATCCATCCCGGCTATGGCTTCCTCTCCGAAAACGCTGAATTTGCCGAACAGGTCGAATCAAGCGGCTTCAAGTTTATCGGTCCGAGTGCCGCAGCGATCCGCACCATGGGCGACAAGGTCGCAGCTATCAAGGCGATGAAAATGGCGGGTGTTCCTACCGTACCGGGTTCAGACGGCCCGCTCGGGGAAAACAGGGATGAGAACCTCGAGATAGGTCGCAAGGTCGGCTACCCGGTAATTATCAAGGCTGCCGGCGGTGGTGGTGGTCGCGGTATGCGCGTAGTGCATGACGAAGACAGCCTGATGAACTCGATTCAGCTAACCAAATCCGAGGCGGCGGCGGCTTTCAACAATGACACCGTCTACATGGAAAAATTTCTGGGCGCACCGCGTCATATTGAAATCCAGGTGCTCGCCGATTCACACGGTAACGCCATTCACCTGGCAGAACGTGATTGTTCAATGCAACGCCGCCACCAGAAGGTTGTCGAAGAAGCGCCGGCACCCGGAATTACCGATCAGCAACGCGACACCATCGGCAGTCGCTGTGCCCAGGCCTGCATCAAGATGGGATACGAAGGCGCCGGTACCTTTGAATTTCTATACGAAAATGGTGAGTTTTACTTCATTGAAATGAATACCCGGGTCCAGGTAGAGCATCCAGTTACCGAAATGATCACCTGGGTGGACATCATCAAGGAACAGATATCAATCGCCTCCGGCAACCCGCTACGCTACCGACAGGAGGATATCAAGATACATGGACATGCTATCGAATGTCGCATCAACGCCGAGGATTCGAAAACTTTTTTGCCGTCGCCCGGAAAAATTACCCTTTATCACGCGCCCGGTGGCCCGGGCGTGCGCATGGACTCGCATATCTACAACGGTTACACGGTCCCGCCTTACTACGATTCCATGATCGGTAAATTAATTACCTATGGCAGTTCGCGCGAATCTGCCATAGCCCGCATGAACGGGGCTCTCTCGGAGATCGTAATCGAAGGCATCAAGACCAATATCGAGCTGCAAAAAGATATCCTCAGCGATGCAAATTTTGCTATCGGAGGCACCGATATCCACTATCTCGAGAAGAAACTCGGGATCGACTAGCCAGATGGCATGGTGGCAATTCAGCCTGAATTGCCAGGCATCCGAGCTTGAACAGGTCGAAAACCTGATGACCGGGCTTGGCGCAGTCAGTATCTCATTGAGTGATGCCGGTGACGAACCAATCTACGAACCCCTGCCGGGCGATAACCCGGTATGGCAGGAGTCGATCATTGCCGCAATCTTCGATGACGCTAGCGATCACGAATTCCTCTACCAACAGATAACCGGTGAGTTGCCCGCTCACCTGGCGCAGGGAGTTCGGCTAAAAACCCTGCACGATCAGGACTGGAATCAATCCTACAAGAAACATTTTCATCCGCTGCAATGTGCGCCCGATCTGTGGATCGTGCCCAGCTGGTCAGAGCCCCCCGATCCTGCTGCTACCATTATCCGGCTTGATCCCGGCCTCGCTTTCGGCACCGGCAGCCACCCCACGACCGCGTTATGCCTGGCCTGGCTGGCCGCCAGCGATATCGATAATCGACGAGTTATCGATTTTGGTTGCGGCTCGGGCATTCTGGCGATTGCCGCGGTAAAGCTCGGTGCGCGACAGGTAATTGCCGTTGATATCGACAAGCAGGCCCTGACTGCCTGTCACTCCAACATGGCGGTCAATGCAATCAAAAGTGAACAGATACAGGTTATTCCCCCCGGGGAACTGGGGCAATCGAGGGTAGATCTTTTGATCGCCAACATTCTCGCCGGCCCACTGATCGAGCTTGCACCCGGGTTCGCTGAACTGGTAGAACCAGGAGGCCAGATATTACTTTCAGGGATACTCAAAACACAGCTGGAAGATATACAATCAGCCTATCGGCCTTATTTTAATCTTGACCCGGCCAGCTGCCGCGAGGACTGGGTCTGTATCAGCGGTCATCGATTCCAGCAGGAGGCTAATGATTAGCAGTACACATCTCGGCGAAGTAATGGAAACGACCTGCGACCAGTGCAAGAGTTGTTTTCGCCTCACGGAAAAACAACTCCAGCAAGCCTATGGCAAAGTTCGCTGCGGTGAGTGTGGCAGCGTGTTCAATGCCATGACAAC
>CALDDP010000011.1 GCA_937936805.1 uncultured Gammaproteobacteria bacterium
GGGTGACGAGCATCATGGTACGTTAAACATGAACGTACTCGATACCGTGGGTTTGATTTCCTGTTCTTTCGGTCTGTGGATGGGCGTCGATGGCGGTGAGAGTGCCTCACTGTACAACCCGGACGAGTTTCAGTACATCAACCTGCAATTTGACGGCGATCACCTGGTCGGAGCGAGCAGCGTAGGCAAGACCCAGCATGTCGGCGTGCTGCGCGGTTTAATTGAATCGAAGATTCACCTGGGCGAATGGAAGGATCGTTTGCTGCAGGACCCTACCGCCATCATGGAGGCCTATATCGCCTGTACGCAGGAACTCGGGTATGCCTGATGCAGGTAAATATCGAATTCTATGCGTCGTTGATGAAATACCTTCCGCCCGGAAAATCCCGATTCCGGCGTGAGATCAAGGTTGATGACGGATTAATTCTTGATCAGCTGATTCGGCAGTACCACATATCTCCCGCCGAGGCGCATATCGTGCTGGTTAACGGCCATTACGTCGAGGGTGAAGATCGCGCCAGCCGGGTGCTGGTCGAAGGTGACGTGGTATCGATATGGCCGCCGGTGGCGGGTGGTTAGGTATCAGGGGCGGGGACTGGTTTTCGAGAAAAATTGTGAATAGCTCACCTGGCTTGAACTCTGACCCCAATTCAGAGACTATTGTCGAGTATGAAATGGGATATGCTGCGGATGAGTTCGGCAAGGTTCTTTGTGGTCCTTTCAGCGGAGAAAAATCGAGCTATCGATGTATTCCAATCGCTCGTCATCAGTGGTCACTCGAACAACCGGGGATGACATTTGAACTGGCTATCAAAGTTGCCGAGAAACCGCCGCGCAAGCTCGGCCTGTTTAATCTGCCGGTGCTCGAAGTGATATTTTATTTCACTGGTACAGAAACCGCATTGCGTGATAAGTTTTTCCATCGGTTTCACCAGTATTTTCACAAAGGTGGCGGATGAATAAGGCCCAGCAGGATCGTTACGCACGGCAGATTCGCCTGCCCCAGATCGGTGAAAAGGGGCAGCAGGCGATTCTCGATGCCAGTGCCCTGATCGTTGGTGCAGGGGGGCTGGGGTCGCCGGCGGCAATGTACCTCGCTGCCGCCGGGATAGGCAAGCTCGTACTCAGCGATTTCGATATCGTCGAAACTTCGAACCTGCAGCGTCAGATTATTCATCGCGACGCGTCCGTTGGCGAAGACAAGGTGGAGTCCGCGAGACAGACCGTCCAGGCGTTGAATCCTGACTGCGCAGTCGATGTGATTGGTTATCAACTGGAAGGAGACGAGTTGCATCAAACTATCGAATCGGTGGATATCGTGCTCGATTGCAGCGATAACTACCCGACGCGTTTTGAAGTCAATCGTCACTGCGTGGAGACCGCGACGCCACTGGTAACCGGTGCCGCGATCCGCCTGGAAGGGCAAATCATGAATTACCAGCCGGCTGCGGATAGCGCCTGTTACCAGTGCCTTTATTCGCATGCCTATGGCAATGAGGAATCCTGCGAACTCGAAGGTGTGCTCGGTCCGGTGGTCGGCGTCATCGGCACGATGCAGGCGGTGCAAACCCTGCTTATTCTCGCCGGGCAGGGCGAGGAAATGGTTAACCGCCTGCTGTTATTCGATGCCCTGGCGATGCAATGGCAGTCGGTTAACCTGCCGAAGAGGCCTGCCTGCCCTGTCTGTGGTAATAACCCGGATCATGTTGGCGGTTAGCATAACCTGGCCCGAACTGTATAAGCAGGTAAGCACCGATAAACTGCAGCGAAAAATATTCGATACAACTATTTAAGGAGAGTGGGGAATGGATCGACAGGAACTTCATATTTCGAGTATGGTGGTGCATGCCAGATCCCCGTACCTGGCAGACGTAAAGAGTAAAATTGAGCAATTGCCCGGTGCGGAGATTCATGGTGAATCCGCAGAAGGCAAACTCGTCGTGGTTCTGGAGACATTGAACCAGGGTTACATTACCGACATCATCGATAAAATAGACAACTTTGAACACGTGCTGAGTACCGCGCTTGTTTATCATCAAATCGAGCAACTGGATCCATCAGAGAGCGATAAATTATGAACTTGACCAGACGCGCTTTTATTAAAGCTAACGCCGCGGCTTCCGCTGCGGCGGTAGCCGGCATTAGCTTGCCCGCCGTAGCGACCAATTTGATTGTCGATCAGGACAAAACCAAAATTTCCTGGGAAAAGGCGGCTTGCCGGTTCTGCGGTACCGGATGCTCGGTACTGGTGGGCACGCAGGCAGGTCGTGTAGTCGCCACCCAGGGCGATCCGGTGGCGCCGGTGAACAGGGGATTGAACTGTATCAAGGGTTACTTCCTTTCCAAGATTATGTACGGTCACGACCGATTGCAAACGCCCCTGCTGCGTATGAAGGATGGCAAATACGATAAGAACGGCGACTTCGAGCCGGTGTCATGGGATACCGCGTTCGATGTGATGGCGGAGAAGTGGAAGGCCGCGTTGAAAAGCAAGGGGCCCACCAGCGTCGGCATGTTCGGCTCGGGACAGTGGACGGTGATGGAGGGCTATGCCGCTTCGAAGTTGATGAAAGCCGGATTCCGTTCCAATAATATCGACCCCAATGCACGTCATTGCATGGCGTCGGCCGTCGGCGGGTTCATGCGCAGCTTCGGCATTGACGAGCCCATGGGCTGTTACGATGATTTCGAAAATGCCGATGCCTTCGTGCTGTGGGGCTCCAATATGGCGGAAATGCATCCCATTTTGTGGACCCGTTTGACTGACCATCGCCTGAGCAACCCTCACGTCAGGGTTCACGTGATGTCCACCTATTATCATCGCTCCTTTGAACTCGCCGATAATGGCATGATATTTACCCCGCAGTCTGACCTGGCAATCGCCAACTTCATTGCCAACTACATCATTCAAAACGACGCCGTCAACTGGGACTTTGTCAACAAGCACACCAACTTCAAGCGGGCGACTACCGACATTGGTTATGGCTTGCGCGACGATAATCCGTTACAGCAAAAGGCTGCGAACCCCAATGCCGGCAAGATGCACCAAATGAGCTTCGAGGAATACAAGGAATCGGTTGCGCAATACAGTCTTGAGAAGACCGTTGAAATGTCAGGTGTGCCGGAAGAGAAGCTACTCCAGATGGCGAAAGCCTACGCTGACCCCGATACGAAAGTAATGTCTTTATGGACTATGGGGATGAACCAGCATACGCGTGGCGTATGGATGAACAGCCTGGTTTACAACATCCACCTGCTCACCGGCAAGATTTCGCAGCCGGGCAATTCTCCTTTCTCGCTTACCGGGCAACCATCAGCCTGCGGCACGGCCAGGGAAGTAGGTACTTTCTCGCATCGCTTGCCAGCCGATATGGTTGTTGCCAAGAAGGAACACCGGGATATTGCCGAAAAAATCTGGAAACTGCCGGAGGGTACGATCCCGGCCAAGCCGGGTTTTCACGCGGTGCTGCAAAATCGTAAATTGAAGGATGGGGTATTGAACGCCTATTGGGTCATGTGCACCAACAATATGCAGGCGGCCCCGAACATGATGGAAGAAGGCTTGCCGGGTTATCGCAACCCGGACAATTTTATTGTCACTTCCGATCCTTATCCCACGGTGACAGCGCAGGCTTCAGACCTGATACTGCCGACAGCCATGTGGGTGGAAAAAGAGGGCGCTTACGGAAATGCCGAGCGGCGCACCCAGACCTGGTACCAGCAAGTTTCACCGCCAGGTGAATCGAAATCAGACCTGTGGCAACTCATGGAATTTTCCAAGCGCTTCAAGATGGAAGAAGTCTGGAGCGATGAGTTACTGGCCGCAATGCCGGAGTATTCCGGTAAAACACTCTACGACGTATTGTTTCGCAACGGCCAGGTTGACCGTTTTCCGGTCGAAGAAGCAAGAGAGTTGAATGATGAGTCCCATGATCATGGTTTTTATGTGCAAAAAGGCCTGTTCGAGGAATATGCAACTTTCGGACGCGGGCATGCGCACGATCTCGCACCTTATGAGCATTATCATCGGGTGCGTGGCATGAGGTGGCCCGTGGTTGATGGCAAGGAAACGCGCTGGCGGTTTAAGGAAGGTTTTGATCCTTACGTAAAAGCGGGAGCGGGGTTCGAGTTTTATGGTCACAAGGACGGCAAGGCCAATATCATTTTCGCTCCTTTCGAAGCGGCGCCGGAAGTACCCGATGGCGAATATGATTTGTGGCTATGCACGGGTCGGGTGCTCGAACACTGGCATTCCGGGTCGATGACACAACGCGTTCCCGAACTGTATCGAGCCGTTCCCGACGCGGTGTGTTACATCCACCCGGATGATGCCGAGGCGCGCGGTTTGCGACGCGCAGACGAGGTTTTGATTCAGTCAAGGCGCGGAGAGGTTCGCTGCAGGGTCGAGACGCGAGGACGCAACCGGCCGCCGCAGGGGTTGGTGTTTGTGCCCTGGTTCGACGCCCGTACGCTGATCAACAAGGTCACGCTGGATGCGACAGATCCGCTATCGAAGCAGACAGATTTCAAGAAGTGCGCGATTAAGATAACCAAAGCGTGATAGCCATGAAGATATTAGTGGAGAAGCCGATGCGGAAATTGATCACGATATTACTGTTGACTGGCGTCATCGCTTTGGCGCATGGCCAGGATAATGGTGACCAGGCTGGCGACCCGGAAGCGGGTGGTAGCAGCAACGGAGGTCAGGCTTCCTTGCGCGGCCTGACCCAGCTTGACGTCACCAAAAAGGCAGACGCGTTTAAGCGCATACCCAAGGATCGCAGCCCCTATGTTAGTGACTATGTCTACCAGCCGCCGTTAATTCCGCATCGAATCCGCGGTTACGAAATATCCACTAATGCTAACAAGTGCCTGTCCTGTCATAGTTTCAAAAATGCCAGGGATGCCGGTGCCACCAAAATCAGCGTGACCCACTACGGTACTCGCGAAGGCCAGGTTTTGTCGGATGTATCGCCGCGGCGTTATTTCTGTTTACAGTGCCATGTTACGCAGTCAGATACCGCGGTGCTGGTCGAAAATGATTTCAAGCGCGTTGATTCTCTGCGTTAGTCAAGGCCGGTCAAGAGAAGCTAAATGAAGCAGTTGATAAAATTATTCTGGAAAAGACTTTCCTCGCCAAGCAGGGCCGCTGCCGGCCTTCTGCTGGGCCTCGGATTCACCGGCGGTATTCTGTTCTGGGGCGCATTCAACACCGGTATGGAAGCCACCAATACCGAGGCATTTTGTTCCGCCTGTCACGCACCGATCGTGGCAGAAGTGCGCGAAACTATTCATTACTCGAATCGATCGGGAGTGAGGGCGATTTGTTCCGACTGCCATGTACCTCATCCCTGGACCGATAAAATCGTGCGCAAGGTGCAGGCCAGTAAAGAACTGGTTGCCTACGCCATGGGTACTATCAATACCACGGAAAAGTTTCGCCAGAGAAGAGGTTACCTCGCTAACCGCGAGTGGCAGCGCATGAAGGAAAACGATTCGCAGGAATGTCGTAATTGCCATAATTTCGACTACATGGATTTTTCAGAGCAGGGGCAACGCAGTGTCGTGCAACACTCCACTGCGCTGGCATCCGGTGAAAAAACCTGCGTGGATTGTCATAAGGGTATTTCGCATAAACTACCTGATATGCACGGTGTAGAAGGATGGTAGTAACCCGGGAGACTGGACTATGAGCACCCTGGAAAGTATTTTCTGGCATATCATCGGATATGCGGCGATGCCGGCGATATTTGTTTTTGGTTTTATAGCTGTAGCCGCGGGCGCCTTGTGGATCTTATCGCTGGGACCCGACAGGGACGCCTAACCCCGGCCCGTTGAAAGTTGTTTCTTTGTTACGCCGGACTCTCTCTGCCGGATAAAGTTTTTAGCCGCATCATTCTGGAAAATAAACTGAATCCGGGTTGTAACCGTATAGAGTCCGACTATTTGAGAATTTTACTACTGCGCAATCGGTCTCGGCCGATCATCAATACTATTCGACGATACAGATAAATGGATTCATTAACGCAATTTGTGCTCGGC
The DNA here is from genome assembly GCA_937936805.1 of uncultured Gammaproteobacteria bacterium. Taxonomy (GTDB): domain Bacteria; phylum Pseudomonadota; class Gammaproteobacteria. Next base: position 6,043 of record CALDDP010000011.1, read on the forward strand.
GCTGCCGTAGGCGAGGCGGTACTCGGTAGAAAAGCAGGCAACAAGGCGGTGTTGTGGGGAGGCATCGCTGGAACCTTGCCGGATATGGATGTATTTATTCCCCTCGGGGACGTGGTAAAAGACTTTACCTATCATCGCTCCGCCAGTCATTCGCTGTTCGTGCTGGCAATACTGACGCCGGTAATGGTCTGGCTGATCAATAAGATTCATCCAGCATCGCGCGAATATAAAGGTCGCTGGATGCTGATGATTTACCTGGTGTTTACCACCCACGTGCTGCTCGACAGTTTCACCGCCTACGGTACCCAGATATTCTGGCCCATATCGACGATGCCTGTTTCCTGGTCGACCATTTTCATTATCGATCCACTGTATACACTGCCGTTGCTGGTCGGTGTTATAGCCGCGCTGGTCATGACCAGGGAGAGCAGCAGGGGACACCTGCTTAACCGCTTCGGCCTGATCGCCAGTTCGACCTATCTTGCCTGGACGGTCTTCGCCAAGGTTATTGTCGAACAACAGGTTATAGACGAGCTGGCAGCGCAGAAAATCGATTACCAGAGAGTATTCACGATTCCGGCACCGTTTAATTCGTTGCTCTGGCGCGCCGTGGTAATCGATGAGGCAGGATACTACGAAGCCTACTACTCTGTTTTCGACAGCGATGGGCAGATTCGCTTCCGGCATTACACCAGCCAGCATGAATTGCTGAACGGGATCGAAGATTACTGGCCGGTAAAAAGATTACAGTGGTTCAGTCGCGGCTTTTACTCCGTGTCTCTGCGGCAAACGGATATTGTCATCAGCGACCTGCGGATGGGTGTCGAGCCCAACTATGCATTTCAGTTCAAGGTAGGAGAGCTCAGTAATCCCCATGCCAAACCGGTGCCGCCGCAACAGATCACCAGCATCAGGGACCTGAGCATTCTGCGCCCGATGTGGCGCCGTATATGGGATCAGGCTGTAAATCTGTAGTCCGGGGCGTAGCGGAAATCCGGTATGCCTGGGTTCGCGGAATCACCCGGCAGGGAAGATCGACTGGTGGATGCTGTATCTCGCAAACCGGAATCAGCGACTATATGATGGCGAGCCGGTAGCTTCATTTTCTGTCCTTGCCGACCTGTTCAGCTCGGCGATACATTATTACTTGCTGTTTTTATGCAAAAGCGTTGCCCATCCGGCAAGGCAGTTTTCTCGGTTCGGGGCAAGCGTACAGGGTTCGATGCCACCATTGATCATTGTGCGGATACCCGGCTATGCTGCGAGATAGAAATCCTCGTATATGTACCTGGCAATCGCCTCGACATCGTTGATATCCAGCACCGGAATCGCCGTGTCCGCGGGAAGTGCTGCGTCACAGGCGATTGCGATTATCGAATCGTCCTGCTGATGCAGGTAAGGCGTTTTCATTGCCTGGCGATGCAGCTCAATCTTGGGAAAGCGAATATCCTTGTAACCCTCGACCAGCACTATATCCACGCGCTCCGTATCCAGCGACGCAACGATTTGCTGCAGGCTGGGCTCTTCCGAGGGGTGGTTGAATTCCGTCATCAACACCATTCGGGTGGTAGTGCAGATCACGGTTTGCTCGGCACCTGCTTTACGCAATTCGTAAGAGTCCTTGCCGGGGAAATCGAGATCGAAGTCGTGATGGGCGTGCTTGATCACGGAAATACGCAGGCCACGGGCTTTGAGCAACGGTATAAGCTGGCGCAGTAAAGTGGTTTTACCGGTGCCACTATAGGCACTGAATCCAAGAATCGGTACCGAGCTTGTCACGGCTGAACCTGCATCGATTGCTGGTCGGAAGGGGTGTTGATGTTGCGAAACATATCGGCACAATCGGAAAAATCGGTTTTTACGAAGTCATGCATGGCATACCAGCGGTCGATCTTGCGATCACCGGAATCGAGAAATGCGTTGAGGCTGGTGAGCAGGTCAACCTTGATCAGCGCATGCACCGGCTGCAGTCGCTCGCCGTCATCGGCCACGCAAATGGCGGCCCCGCTGCGCTGCTGGCTGGTGATGAATCGTGCCACGTAATCTGACGCCAGTGACGGCCCGTCGCAGGGCAGGGTGAGGATGAAGTCGGTATCGACTTTGTCCATCGCGCAGGCGAAGCCTGCCAGCGGGCCCTGGTAATCATCGAGCTGGTCGCTGACCACCGGATAGCCGAAGGCCTGGTAGCGGTCGCGGTTACGATTGGCGTTTATCAGGATGCTGCTGATCTGTTGTGACAGCCGGTCGATCAATATTGCGACCAGCGCCCTGCCATTGATTTCGATTAGTCCTTTGTCCTGGCCGCCCATACGTCTGCCCCGGCCGCCGGCGAGAATAACCGCGGTTATATCCCTGGCGCTGATACTCATCGTTGCTTGGACTGACGTACCGTATCCAGTTCGACGACTTCTGAGAACTCGATTTCGTCACTATGGATTTGATGATCCCTCAACTGCAGCCTGCTGGTGGCGAGTTCACCGAAAACCTCAGGGTCGTGGCTGACGATAACAATTGCGGTGCCGCTATCGCGAAACTCCTGCAACATTTGCATAGTGCGTTCGCGACTGTCGCTGTCGAGGTTTGCAGTGGGTTCATCGAGCAGCAGAATCTGCGGGTCACGCAGACGCGCCCGGGTCAGGGCGACGCGTTGTTTTTGCCCGCCCGAAAGGGATGCCGCCGACTGGGATTCAAGCCCTTCGAGTGCAGCCCATTGAATGGCCTTGCTGACACTGGATTCGCGATCGACCAGCGCGGGATTGAGCCGTGCGGCATATTCGACATTGCGCCGCAGGCTGCCGGCAAGCATATAGGGTTGCTGATGCAGGTACATAACTGTTTTAAGCAGTCGCTTGCGCGTTTTGTGCCACGCTTCCGCAGCGGCGTCATCGAGACTGACGTCGCAGTGGTCCGGTTTTTCGAGTCCGGCGATGATACGCAGTAAAGTGGTTTTACCGGCACCATTATTGCCGGTTATAAGAATGCATTCGTGACTCGCAATGCTGAGCGCAGTCTGTTCGAGGACCAGCTTGCTGCCAAAGCGTTTGTTGATATCACGAAAGCCGATTCGAAAATTTTCTATCATGGGTTGATACTGCCTTTTCCCTGCACGTACTGCAACAAGGCATTGAGCAGAAAGGCCAGAAACAACAGCACCATGCCAAGTGCAATGCCCTCGGCGAAAGCTCCCTTGCTAGTTTCAAGTGCGATCGCGGTGGGGATGTTTCGCGTGTAATGCGCGATATTGCCGCCCAGCATCATCGATGCCCCCACCTCTGAAATGATACGCCCGTAGCCGGCCAGTAACGCCGCCAGCAAACCAAAGCGGATTTCATAGAGCACGGTGAAAAATGCCTGTACCCGGTTTGCCCCGAGGGTGCGCGCGGTTTCCCAGGCGGCACGGTCGGTGGCCTGTAACGATACGTGGGCCATGCAAACCAGGATAGGCATGCACAATAGAAATTGCCCCAGGCCCATCGCCGTCTGGGTGAACAATAGTTTGAAATCACCCAATGGCCCCTGGCGCGACAGGATGATGAACAGCGTCAGGCCGATGACGACAGCCGGAATCGACAAGAAGGTATTAAACAGTGAAATCAGGAAACGGCGCCCTATAAACTGGCCGTAAGCGAGGCAGAACGCGATGATAAGTGCCGGCGGTACCGCCGCCAGGATAGCCAGCGTCGATACGCGGAACGATATGCCGACGATTTCCCATATTTCGCTATTACCGCTGAACAGCAGGCGAAAAGCCTCGGCGGTGCTGGCGACTAGAACGTCCACGGTTAGTTGCTGTTGACCGCTGACGGGACGAACAGTTGCTGGCCCTTTATCTTGAACTCGCCAATCATTTTCTGCGCCTCGGGCGCGGTCATCCATTTGATCAGTTTGCTGGCGCCGGTGTAATTCACATCCGGATGCCGGGCGGGATTGACCGCGATTATCCCGTAAGGATTGAACAAAGGCGGATCATCTTCGAACAACAGCTGGATGTCCAGCTTCGCTTGATAGGCAAGCCATGTGCCGCGGTCGGTCATGGTGTAGCCATCAACTTCGTTGGCAATCTGCAGGGTTTTGCCCATCCCCTGTCCGACTTCGCGATACCAGCTGCCGGCCGGGGTCTTGCCGGCGCTTTGCCACAGGATAAGCTCGCGTTTGTGTGTCCCGGAATCGTCGCCGCGCGAGATGAACGGCTGCTTGCTGTCATTAATGCGTTGCAGGACCTGGGCCACAGAATCGCTGTCGGCGGCTCTGGCGGGATCCGTTTTGGGTCCGACGATGATGAAGTCGTTGTACATCACATCGGCCCTGCCGATCCCGTATCCAGCCTCGACAAACTCATCCTCAGCGGCACGCGCATGTACCAGCACGATGTCGACATCACCTTCCCGGCCCAGCCGCAGTGCCTTGCCGGTGCCCACCGCGATAGTGTGAATTTCGACCCCGGTTTCACGGGTGAACCGGGGTATCAGGGCGTCCAGTAAACCGGAGTTGGCTGTGCTGGTGGTGGTGGCGAGCCGCAACGGGGAGTCGTTCGCCGTAACCTGGGTCATAACTAAAAAGGTGGCGATAAAGAAGGAAAAGTAACGCAACGGCATATAAAAAAATCGGTAGTGAAACGGGAAGCGAATTGTATCAATCCAGCCTGTATCGCGTCGAATACTGATTGGGCTGTTCGATCAAAACAGGTAAACTGATTGATCAATATCAAGATATAAGCAGGTTAACAAGATGGACGAAGAAGCGCTCAATATGTCAATACGAAAATTCCTCAAGAAGGTTGGTATCACCTCGCAACGCGAAATTGAAAGGGCGATCGATCTGGCCAGTAACGAGGGGCGACTCGATGGCAGCCCGGTCAGGGTCAAGATTACCCTGGAGTGTGATCTGATCGATGACGCGTTATCGATTGAAGACGAAATCAGGTATTGACGGCAGGCAGCTATGAGTCAGGACCGGAAGTTCATTCCACTCAATATTGCAGTTTTGACGATTTCGGATTCGCGCACTGAAAGCGATGATAAATCCGGCGCGTTACTGGTCAGGTTCCTCACCGAGGCGGGTCATCAACTCGCCGAAAAATCGATCGTGCCGGATGACAAGTACCGCATCAGGGAAGTCATTTCGCGCTGGATCGCCGATGAATCCCTGCAGGTGGTGCTAACCACCGGTGGTACCGGGGTCACCGGTCGCGACGGTACACCCGAGGCGGTCGCGCCGTTACTCGATAAAATTATAGATGGCTTCGGAGAGACCTTCCGCAGCTTGTCCTACCAGACTATCGGTACTTCGACCCTGCAGTCGCGCGCTATTGCCGGCGTCGCCAACGGCACCTACCTGTTCTGCCTGCCTGGTTCCTCGGGGGCCTGTAAAGACGCCTGGACACAATTGATCAGCAGCCAGCTCGACTACCGCACCCGACCCTGTAACCTGGTCGAGTTGATGCCGAGGTTGCGCGAAAAATAGATTTCAGGTTTTCTGCCTGATGGATGAAACGGCCCGAGCATCGCTTTTAGATTGCGGACGAGGGGGTGGCATTGCATCGAATTCGATTAATTCACTGCCGTGATAAACCAGGAAATGCCGGCCTTTTGCGCGTGCGATCAGGGTAACGCCCACCTTTTGTGCTATTTCGAGTCCCATTGCGGTGATGCCCGAGCGTGACAGTAATACCGGGATTTCCATCAACGCTACCTTGATCACCATTTCCGAGGTCAGGCGCCCTGTGGTGTAGAAGAGTTTGTCCTTGCCCTCGAGATCGTTGAGCCACATGTATCCGGCAATGGCGTCGACCGCGTTATGTCGGCCGACATCCTCGATGAATTGCTCGATTCCGTTATTCTCGCTGCACAGTGCACAGCCATGTACGGCGCCTGCGTTTTTATAGATTTCGTTGTACTCGTTGAGGGTATTGAGCAGGGCGTAAATCGACGACTGCCTGAGGACAGGTTGCTGTAGTGCGATTTGATCGATATTTTCCATCAAATCGCCGAACACGGTGCCCTGGCCGCAGCCGGTGGTAACGGTTTTACGGCCCAGTTTTTCATCGAGATTTTCAATGCCTTCCCGTGTCGTGATCGCGACTGCTTCGGCTTCCCAGTCGACCTGGATCGCCTTGACGGCTTCGATATTGTCGATCATGCGCTGATTACGCAGCCAGCCGAGAATTAGCAGTTCCGGGTGGTTGCCGAGCGTCATCAAGGTGACAATTTCACGTTTGTCGAGATAAATGGTCAGTGCGCGCTCAACCGCGATCGCGCCGGCGACGGGTTCGTTGAATTCGTTACAGGCGATTACGTCGGCGGTGGCCTTCAGGCCCGCGTTACTCAGTTCGGGTAATCGGCGGGAAGTACCTGCTTCCGGGGGGCTGGACATATCAACCTCCGGTGAGGTTCATATGGCGCAGCAGGACTTCCTGGGATTTGAGGTTGAAATCGTGGCCTTTCGGCTTGATTTGCATCGAGTCGATGATTGCCTGCTCGAGCACTTCCGGTTGACCCGGGTTGGCGCGAACGACATGACGTAAATCCATCGAATGTTCCTGTCCCAGGCATAGCAACAGCCGTCCTTCCGCGGTCAGGCGCACGCGGTTGCAGGATTCGCAGAAATTGTGACTGTGCGGGGAAATAAATCCGACGCGGGTATTTTCATGCTCGGTTAGCTGGTAATAGCGCGTCGGCCCCGCGGTTTTCATCGTGGTTGGAACCATTTCGAAATGTGGCGCCAGGTCGTCGAGAATCTGGTCGCTGGAGTAGTAGGAGGCTGCACGATCATGGTGA
>CALDDP010000012.1 GCA_937936805.1 uncultured Gammaproteobacteria bacterium
AGAACTAAATAGTGAGTGCCTGCGCTTACATAATCAGCTGGCCGGAGTCGAATGATGCTTAATTTTTCCAACCTGGCGTTGCGCCGTTCGACGACCCTGTTGTTCGAAGCGGTCGATATCAAGATCTATGCTGGACAAAAACTCGGCATTACCGGAGCCAATGGCTGCGGTAAGTCGTCGCTGTTTGCGCTGATTCGAGGCCAGTTATCGGCTGACCAGGGAGAGTTTACTATGCCGCTGCACTGGGCGGTGGCCGAGGTAGAGCAGGAAACAAGCCTGAGCGAACGCATCGCAGTTGAATATGTCATCGACGGTGACGAGGAGTTAAGGCAGGTTGAAGCCAGGCTCGCGATAGCTGAAAGCAAACCTGATCCCATGGTGATTGCCAGTTGTCATGAGCGGCTGCAGGAGATCGAAGGATACCAGGCGGAGAGTCGGGCAGCGCGGTTACTCGCGGGTCTGGGTTTTGACGAGGCCGATATACGCAAACCGCTGAATAGCTTTTCCGGTGGCTGGATCATGCGACTCAACCTGGCCCGGGCATTGATGTGTCGCTCCGACCTGCTGTTGCTGGATGAGCCGACCAATCATCTGGACCTCGACGCGGTAATCTGGCTGGAGCAATGGTTGCGACGTTACCAGGGGACCTTGTTACTAATTTCGCACGACCGTGATTTTCTGGACGCCGTAGTCACATCTATCGTCCATATCGAAAATAAACGTATAAACCTTTATCGCGGTAACTATTCTGCATTTGAAGGGCAGCGGGCCGAGCGCCTGTCGCAACAACAGGCGGCGCACTTAAAGCAGCAACAGAGTATTGCGCATATGCAGAGCTTTATCGATAGGTTCCGCGCCAAGGCGACCAAGGCGAAGCAGGCTCAAAGCCGGATCAAGGCACTGGAAAAGATGCAGCTGATTGCGCCGGCGCATATTGATTCGCCATTCCATTTCGAGTTCCGCGCCCCACGGGCACTCCCCGGTTCACTGCTCAAGCTCGATCATGTGGCAACTGGCTATGGCGATACAGTCGTGCTCGATGATATCGAGTTTTCGTTGATTCCAGGTGAGCGTATCGGTTTGCTCGGTCTTAATGGTGCCGGCAAATCGACTTTTATCAAGTTGCTGGCAAACCAGTTACCTGCTTTTCGTGGAGATGTGACTCGTGCCAAAGACCTGCAAATCGGTTATTTTGCGCAACACCAGGTTGAACAGCTTGACCTCGATGCGAGTGCCTTGTTGACCATGCAACGACTCGGTCCTGAATTGACTGAACGGGAGGTTCGCGGATATCTCGGCGGTTTCAATTTTCAGAATGAAAAAGTACTGCAGGCTGTAAAGACTTTCTCCGGTGGCGAAAAGGCACGACTGGTGCTGGCGTTACTCATCTGGAAGCGGCCCAATTTACTGTTGCTCGACGAACCGACCAATCACCTGGATCTGGAAATGCGCCTTGCCCTGAACCAGGCTTTGCAAGGTTTTGAAGGCAGCGTCATCCTGGTGTCGCATGACCGCCATCTATTGCGTAGCGTTTGCGATGACCTCTGGCTGGTCGATGCCGGCTCGTTACGACGCTTCGAGCAGGACCTCGATGCGTATCCGGCCTGGTTGGCACAACGTAAATCGCGCGGTAACGGAGCAGCTGAATTAAGCGCAGCTAGTTCACAGCAAAATCGACGCCAGTTGAAGCTGCAACTGAGTCAGCTCAGTAAGATTGAGAAAACCATAGCGAAGTTGAGCGCCGTGCGCGAACGCCTCGAGCAGGAACTCAGTGATAATTCGATTTATGATGCAGAAAACCGGGACTCACTCAGCGCCAGTCTTGCGGCCCAGGCGGAAAACCATAAACAGCTGGTCCAGGCGGAAGAGGACTGGCTTAGTCTAAGCGAAGAGATCGAGGCCATCGAGCGGCAGTCAAGCTAGCTGTTCCGGCAATTGCAGACGATTTGCCCCAGAGTTTTGAGTGCGCTCTGGTTGGCCTCATTCCACGGAAAGCCACAGTTGATGCGCAGATGGTTTCTAAATCGACGCGTTGCCGAAAACAGGATTCCCGGCGTTACCCCGATGTTGTGCTCCAGGGCCCGATTGAAAATATCGATACTATCGCAACCCCTTGGCATCTCTACCCAGAGCACATTACCGCCGTGGGGATTTGAAACCCGTGTTCCCTCGGGGAAGTTCCTGGCAATCATAAAGCGTCCCTTTTCGACCTGCTCGCGCATTGACACCCGCAATCGTACCAGGTGTCGGTCGTACTGCCCGCTACTTAAAAACTCAGCCAGCGCCAGTTGGTTGATCGACGAGGTGGCCGAGGACCAGGCCTGCTTGAATTGCAGAAATTTCTTGTGGTAGCGACCTGCAATAACCCAGCCGATGCGATGACCGGGTGCCAGGGTTTTGGAAAAAGACGAACAACTCAGCACGATGTTGTTGAGGTCATAGGACTTGGCAGGGCGGGGCGGTTTATCGCCGAAATAAACGCTGCCGTAAACGTCATCTTCGATTAGCGGGATATCGCGCTCGGCCAGCATATTCACCAGTTCGCGCTTTTTATCTTCCGGCATCTGGCAGCCCAGCGGATTGCTGGTATTGGGTGATGCCAGTACCGCGCTAATATCCATGGTATCGAAAGCCTCTTCGAGGGCATCGAGATTCAGCCCGGTCACCGGATCAGTATCGATCTCTACTGCCAGCATCCCCATTTGCTCTATCATGCGTAGCACCGCAAAATAAGTCGGCGACTCGACCGCGATGATGTCGCCGCGTTTGGCGACGGTGCGCAGACTGATAGACAAGGCCTCGGTGGCGCCGGAGGTTATGATGATTTCGTTCGCACTGACCCGGGTGTAGGTTTGGGCATATTGCTGGGCGATCTGTTCGCGTAGCTTTAGATCGCCGGGTGGAAACAGGTAGTCCATACTTTTTTGCGGATATCGACTGATGATGCTGCGTGTGGCCCGAGTCAGCGATTTTACCGGCATGAAGTCCATTGACGGGTTGGAGGTACCGAAAGCTGTTATGCGAGGATTGTTCGCGTTGCGAAACACTTCCTCGAACAAATCACCGAAGCGCACGCGGCGTGCCTGGCCGGGCGTCGCGGCCGACCTGGCGATATCGTTGATCTGGTTGACCAGGGCGTTGACATAAAAACCGGATTGCGGTTTTGCGCTGAGCACGCCCTGATCCTCGAGATTGACATAGGACTGGGTTATGGTAGCTATGCTGACCCCGAGCTGCTTGCTGAGTTTTCGCAGAGAGGGTGCCTTGTCCCCGGGTTTGAGATCGCCTTTCTCGATCAGTTCGTTGATATAGCGAGATACCTGGTCGTACTTGTAGGTTTCAGGACGTGAAACTGGCATGGTGACTGATCAACTGTACTGTAGTGAATTTGAAAAAATTGTAACTGTTATTATAACAGTTTCGTCAATAATATAGCATTATTGCCGTCGCGGCAGGTGACCTGCCCCGGCAACTAGTTAAAACCCTCCTCCTCCTCAGGTTTTGACTTATATTTAGCCCACCCGTTTTTCGGGTGGGCTTTTTTTTGCCTGCAGGCCTACTGCGCCTGCATAGACGTCGCGAAAAATTGATGCCAAATGCTCATTTAGGCTCATCTAAACTCCGCTTTGTCCTCAATTTTTCGCGACGTCTATGCTGCGCTCGTGACGGCCTGCAGGCAAAAAATATT
>CALDDP010000013.1 GCA_937936805.1 uncultured Gammaproteobacteria bacterium
TGCTGGAAAATGTCATGCTTGCGGTGCAGGGTAGCAGGGGCCATTCGTTTCGCTTCTGGTCGCCGGTCAGCAAGGATCGCGATATGGCAGACGCGGCCATGTCCAGCCTGTCCGAAGTCGGGCTGGAAAGCCGTGCCCGGAAAATTGCCGCTAATGTTTCGCATGGCGAACAGCGCCAGCTCGAAGTCGCGATGGCGCTGGCGATGCGTCCACGCATGCTGCTGCTCGATGAACCGATGGCAGGCATGGGCAAGGAAGAGGGTGCACTAATGATCGATATCCTCAACCGTCTCAAGGGCGATATGACGATCCTGCTGGTGGAGCATGACATGGATGCGGTGTTCAGTACCGCGGACCGGTTATCGGTGCTGGTTAATGGTCATATCATCGCTACCGACAGCGTTGCCGGTATTCGCAACAACCTCGAAGTGCAGAAGGCTTACCTCGGTGACGGTCATGCTTGAACTTGAGAATGTAGAAACTTTCTACGGCACGATTCAGGCGCTGTTCGGCATGAGTCTGCGCTGCGATGAGGGACAGGTCACCACGCTGATCGGCCGTAACGGCATGGGTAAGACCACGACGGTTGGTTCGATCATGGGTACCCTGGAGAGTCGAAACGGTGAAATTCGGTTTGATGGCGTCAGCATCCGTGGCAAGCCGGCCTACCGGGTCGCGCAGCTCGGGGTCGGCCTGGTGCCCGAGGGGCGGCAGATTTTTCCCAATCTCAACGTGCGTGAAAACCTGCTGGCGACTGCCGCCAATTACAACGGCAGCGATGATCCGTGGACGCTCGACAAGGTACTCGAGTTCTTCCCGCGCCTGCATGAACGACTCGCTAACCAGGGCAGCCAGCTCTCTGGTGGCGAGCAGCAAATGCTCGCGATCGGACGCGCGCTGATGCTCAATCCGCGCCTGTTGATCCTCGACGAGGCGACCGAGGGGCTGGCGCCGCTGATCCGCCAGGAAATCTGGCGCCGCCTCGAGCAGCTGAAACAGTCCGGTCTCACCATTTTGCTGATCGACAAGAATATCGATGAGTTCGCACATATCGCCGACCGTCATTTTATCGTCGAAAAAGGGCAGGTGGTGTGGCAGGGAGATTCGGATGCGCTCAGCGCGAATGCAGAACTGAAAGCCCGTTATCTTGGCATTTGAGCGCTGCGAGGCGGGCTGTTAATTTGCGCAGATAACTACCTCACAGCAGCGAATAATCGATAATTTGAAGTCTGATTTATACCAGTTTCCACCAACTCCAGCCCGCCGGTTTATTTCGCCAGACACCTGATCTGGTATTACTAATGGGGGTAGATTGGCCCTATTTCGGGCAGCAAAAACCACTTATGGTCGACGTCAGGGTCATTCTCGGAATTAAATTCTGCATGACTTTTTCAAACAAAAATAAAGCGAAATCAAAAAAGGAGGTCTAGCATGTCAAATAAAATACTGGTTGCACTGGACGGAAGCGATGGCAGTAAACGGGCCCTGAGCGCCGCCGCGGCACATGCAAAGTTGGCGGGTTTCGACCTGGTGCTGGCCTACGTTATCGACTGGTCACCCTATAGTTTTCATACCCCCCAGGAACTGGAAGAACGTCACCAAAGACGTGAATCGGAAATTCAAAGAGCAAATGATTCGATACTAACGCCCGAAATTGCGGCTCTTGAAGCTGACGGTTTGAAGGTAGAAACAGTTGTTCATCACGGCAAGATTGCAGAAACCCTGCTCGAACTCGGCAAGCAGCAGGGCGCCACGCAGATATATATTGGCCGACGGGGTGAGTCGCGCCTGCAGGCGATGATTTTCGGCAGTGTTTCCGCCGCCCTGGTGCAAACCTCGACGGTTCCGGTTACGGTCGTGCCCTGATTTTCGAGGCGAAATAATAACTTAAAAACTAAAAAGTAGGAGGGAAAACAATGAAACGAATATTCTACGTGTTCGCGGTACTGGTAAGTTCGATTTCCGGCGCACAGGCGGGTATCGATGAGACCATTAACGCGGCGACTGCACCGATAGCGACCCTGGTCGGTCAGATCGTATTTTTCAAGATTCCTGTATTCGGCGCCCAGCTGCCCGTGGTGGTGTTGTGGCTGGTAGCCGGCGCGGTATTTTTTACCTTTTATATGGGATTCATTAACCTGCGGGGCTTCAAGCACGCACTGCATCTGGTGCGTGGTGACTACGCCGACCCCGACAGCCACGGTGAGGTTTCTCACTTCCAGGCGCTGGCGACAGCGGTCTCCGGAACCGTCGGCATCGGTAATATTGGTGGTGTGGCGGTAGCGGTGACGGTTGGTGGACCGGGAGCCACTTTCTGGTTGATTGTGGCCGGATTCCTGGGTATGTCGACCAAGTTCGTGGAATGTACGCTCGGTGTCAAATACCGTAAGGAATTTGAGGACGGACATGTTTCCGGTGGCCCGATGTATTACCTGCGCCAGGGCTTTAGCGATCGGGGTATGGCGGGTTTTGGCAAGTTCCTCGGCACCTTTTATGCGATCGGTATCTTCATCGGGGCGCTCGGTATCGGCAACATGTTCCAGTCGAACCAGGCCTATGTGCAGCTCAACAACGTATCAGGCGGAGCGCTGGACGGATTGGGCTGGCTGGTCGGACTGGTGCTCGCCGGGGTCGTGTTTTCGGTCATCATCGGCGGTATTAAATCGATTGCCCGGGTCACCGAGAAAATCGTGCCCTTCATGGCCGTTTTCTACTGTCTGTTTGCGATCATCGTAATACTGATGAACGCTGGAACCATTCCCCAGGCGATTGCCAATATCTTTACCGGCGCATTCACCGGGGAAGGCGTTGCCGGTGGCGCACTGGGTGCGATGATTATCGGTTTTCAACGTGCGGTATTCTCCAACGAAGCCGGTATCGGCTCGGCCTCGATTGCGCATTCCGCGGTGAAAACAGATGAGCCGGTTACCGAGGGAATTGTATCCCTGCTGGAACCCTTCATCGACACCATCGTCATTTGTACAATCACTGCACTGGTAATCGGTACCGCCCAGGTGGCGGCTCCGGATTTTGCCGGTGACGCACAGGGCGTAGCGATGACTTCGGCGGCATTTGAGCGCGAGTTTTCCTGGTTCCCGATTCCACTGGCATTCGCGGCCCTGTTGTTCGCTTTCTCGACCATGATCTCCTGGTCTTACTACGGGCTCAAGGGCTGGACCTACCTGTTCGGTGAGAGTGATCGCGGGCAGACCATTTACAAGCTGATATTCTGCGCCTTTGTCGCGCTCGGCTGTGTGGTGCAACTCGGACCGATCCTGGATATCTCGGATGCTCTGGTGTTCCTGATCTGTGTGCCCAATATCCTCGGCCTTTACTTCCTGGCGCCAATCGTCAAGCGCGAAATGGATTCTTATTTCGCCCGTGTCCAGAGTGGAGAAATCAGGAAGTTCAAGTAGTCAGTCAGCCAGGTACAAAGAAGAAGCCCGGAGTGATCCGGGCTTTTTTTTACCGATTGCAAAAGCCCGATTGCCTTGTTGTCGCCGCGTGGAATAGCGGATTCAGATTATTGCATGCCGGATTTTCGCCGAAACCCATTCGCTGACGATAACGGTGGCGAGAATAACCAGCAGTATCAGCGAAACCTGGGTCCAGGCCAGCGTTGAGATCGAGGCGTCGAGTTGCAGGCCGATACCCCCGGCGCCAACCAGTCCGAGCACGGTCGATTCACGGATATTGATGTCCCAGCGAAACACTGAAATACCGGCAAAGGCGGGCATTATTTGCGGTACGATGCCGAAACTCAGTTGCTGGCTGTTGGCTGCCCCAGTAGCAATAATCGCTTCCACCTGGCTATGGTCGATTTCCTCGATCGCCTCGTACAGCAGCTTGGCGCAGAAACCGATTGAGCGCAGTCCGATGGCGATTACCCCGGCGAGCACGCCGGGACCGATTAAGGTAACCAGCATC
>CALDDP010000014.1 GCA_937936805.1 uncultured Gammaproteobacteria bacterium
AGCCGTCGTTGCGGATTATCCGGATGAATTTCAAAGAATTGCGCCATAAGTATTGCTGGATGCCAGGGTCGCGATCATACAGGAAATTATTGGGAATAAAACAACAATTGGAAACATTACCCAAATCAATAAATTAGCAGGGGAATCTAGAAAGAAGGGCAGGAAATAGTCCAATTATTGTTACATTTTTGCAACAAAAATCGAATTTGTTGTTTTTTTCTAAAAAATAGGTTGCTATTGTGTCGAAAATGACTATTATTCGAACCCATAAGCGATCCGACCGGGCTAGTGCGTGTTCATATACCGAATCGAGATGGTTTATATCCTAAGCACAATTATATAACTGACTTAAGGGTAATTACTCATGAAATTTAGAACAACTGCAATTGCAATGGCTGTAGCCGGCACTGTTGCTGCTCCCGTAGCGGTACAGGCTGGTGCAGACGAAATGTACGCATCTGCTCGCGTAGGTATCGAGTACCTCGACTCGGGCGACACTGCCGACCTCAACGTCAGAAGTGTTGCATCACGTTTTGGCGCGAGAGGCGAAACTGATCTGGGCAACGGCCTGACCGGTTTTGGCCGCTACGAGTGGGGTGTCGACTTCAATGATGGCGCTGATGGTTCTTCCATCTCCAGTCGTCATCGTTACGTTGGACTGAAAGGTGACTTCGGTAGCGCACTGGTCGGTCGTACCTACCACACCTTCTACAACTTCGTAGTCGGCGGAACGGACGTTCCCTGGGTGGGTTCTGGTTTCAACCAGGTTGCCTACGTTGGTCGTACCGATAAGGGTCTGACCTATCGCGGCGGCTCCGACGCATTCGACTTCGGTGCCACTGTATACATGGAAAGGGAGGATGAAGAAGATGCGATTGACGTATACGAAGTCGGCGCCAGCTTCACTTTCGGCAACGACATGACCCTGGGACTTGCTGTGCAAGGTACCGCGGCAGATCTCGATGATGGTACAGGCACCTTGATCGGTAACAGTAATGATGAAGCAGTAGTCGGTGCAATGCTGACCGGCATATCGTTTGGCGACTTCTCTATGGGCGTTGGCGGCCAGGTACAGGATGATGACTCCAGCTTCATTGTTGACGTCGGTTTTAACAACTTCTACGCTCATGTCGAAATGGAATTCATCGACGAAGATTCTCCGGGTAACGTCAATGGTACTGACGACGTAGAACCTGTGATGTTCACGCTTGGTTACAATCAGCCACTGGGACGCAAGACCCAGATGTACTATGAAGCGGTC
This sequence comes from uncultured Gammaproteobacteria bacterium, assembly GCA_937936805.1. Classification (GTDB taxonomy): domain Bacteria; phylum Pseudomonadota; class Gammaproteobacteria. The sequence goes on from CALDDP010000014.1 coordinate 1,262, forward strand.
TTCAATGACGCCGATGATGGTTGTGCATCTGCCAACAGCGACTGCGACTCTACCGCAGTTTACGCAGTCCTGAAATACGACATCATCTAAGTTAGACGATTCGTAAAGCAGTACTTAAAGGGCTCCTTCGGGAGCCCTTTTTTATTGCTCGCCTGAATTAGCATTTCGCTGGATCATCCCTGTGTGCGGGGTAACCCGTCCTACCCACCACCCTTAAGTCATCCCCTCAATCTTCGTCACCCCCCCGTTTCTTCACAGTCATCCCCGCGCAAGCGGCGGTCCGACGTATCGGGATCTCATGACAATAGCCACTGCTACAAGATCCCCGCTTGCGCGGGGGTGACTTAAGGGCGGGGATGATTCTATGACCTGGATTACGGGGATGGCCGGGATGACGCGGACCGTATAATCGATGTTATCGCCAGGTCTGAAAATAGTCACCCAAGTCAGATCGAATACGCTAGAATCTGCATTGCTTTAACCATATTCATATTCAATGAAACAACTTTCCGATTTTTTCCCGCTGCTACTTTTTTTCATCCTCTACAAGTTTTACCTCGACCTGCCCGATGAATTTATCCTGGCTGTCAATGACTGGGTGCCACTGATGAAGCTGACGCCCGGACAGTCGAGCGATGCAATTTACCTGGCTACGCTGGCCGCAATCCTGGTAACGCTGGTGCAGGTAGTGCTGGCGGCGATCATCGTCAAAAAAGTGGAAAAGATGCCACTCATCACGCTGGCGCTGCTGCTGGTGTTCGGCGGCGCGACGCTGGCGCTCAAGGATCCGCTTTTCATCCAGTGGAAACCAAGCGCGATCAACTGGCTGTTTGCACTGGTTTTTCTAGGCAGTCACCTGGTTGGCGATAAACCCCTGATCCAGCGCATGATGGGTAATGCGATCGAGATTTCCGAGCCGCGCGTCTGGGCGCAGCTGAACCTGTCCTGGGTCGCTTTTTTCATTGTCGCAGGGGTCGCCAATGTCATCGTCGCGCCCGCAATCGATCCCTTCGGATTGCAGTTGAGCGAAGATACCTGGGTTGATTTCAAACTTTTCGGGCTGATGGGAATGACCATCGTATTTGTCATCGGCCAGGCGTTTTACCTGGCCAGGTACATGCCCAATGCCGATGAGGAGACCAGCTGATGTTATACAGTATTGTAGGAATTGATAACGAGAACAGCCTCGCAGCCCGCATGTCGGTTCGCGCCGCGCATGTTGCCCGGCTGAACGAATTGCGTGACGCGGGTCGATTGATCATTGCCGGACCGAATCCAGCGATCGACAGCGATGACCCGGGCGAGGCCGGATTTACCGGTAGTATCATTATCGCGGAGTTCGACTCGCTACAAGCTGCAGAAGAATGGGCCGATGCCGACCCTTACATCGAGTCCGGTGCTTACGCGTCGGTCAGTGTAAAGCCATTCAGGAAAGTGCTGCCGTAAGGCAGTGTCCCGGAAAGTGCGTCAGCACTTACCGATGCGTCGGACCGCCGGGATCTCGTGACGCAATGATTAAATAAAATTTATGCTAACTTCGACCGCAGGGTTGGCTGAGTCCAGTTACGGGACCAGGAATGTTGCACTATTTTCGCACGGATCTGAGCAAATGCCACGTCAGGCAAGGCAGGCGTTGGATTGTTACAGGTTCTTGCTGGGGCTTTCCAGGTTGTCGCTGATTTCACGCAGCAGCATGTCTTCCGACTCGATGCGCTCGGCCATCGCCTCGCCGATGGACGACAGGTCACTATAGAGGTTAACCAGGCTTTCGGGTTCGTCGACACCTTCGTATTTATCGTTGAAATCGACAAACAGCCTGGTAGTGCCGGAAATTGCAGGGTATACCCGATCGGCGACCTTCCTGACGTTGCCACGCCGTTCCTTGCCGTCGATAATCCTTTCGTATATTTCGAAATGCCCCAGCGCAGTGTAATCCACCAGCCGCTGGTTAAAACTGCGCAGGTTATGCATTACGGTGACCGGGGGCACCTCGCTGGACTCGAGTTCGGCGAGCTCGCACATCGATACCAGTACCTGTTGCCTTTCCTGCAAGAGATTATTGATGGTATGGGACTGTCGGGTACGACGATTTTCTTCGGCCGAAATTTTCTCGGCTATCTGGGCTATTTTGTCTATTTGTGAGTCGCTCACGGTTAACCTCATTGCTACTACTGTCAGGTAAAACTAAAACCAGCTGCGAAGTGCTTATTATGCGGTCGAAATCGTCAGCGGTAAACAGTCATTATATGTTTTGCCGCCTATTATTTTTGTTAAACTCGTTGGATTTGGCGAAGGTGGCAACGTGAGTAAATCAAAACAGTCGAGGCTGGAAAGTCTCGAACTCCTCTACAGCGAACAGGATCACATGCTTCAGACGCTAAACGACATGGTCGCGCAACAAGGCCAGGACATTGCCCGTCTGAATTTACAGCTTGAACAAATCAGGGCTCAACTACAATCGCTGAAGAGTGAATCCACCACTGAAATCAATTCCGGATTCGAGATACCGCCGCATTACTGATGAACGCCAGACCGCATGACGCGTTGGCAAACCTGCTTAACCATGCGCGGACGCAGGCCGGCAAGATTAAGATCCTGCCCAATGAAAACGGTGTCGAAATACAATTGCTCGAAGCGCAGCTTGGTTTCCAGCATAGCTTTATTTCAGGTGCGCTACCGGTTCGTGCAAGGCAAACGACTCAGGCTCTGTTAAAAGCCTGCAACAACAAGCAACGCAACATCAAAACCATGCTCGACCTGACCGCTGGATGGGGCTTTGACGGCTTTACCCTCGCCTGGCACGGTCAGCAGGTCACGTTGCTGGAACAAAATGTACTGGTACACGCAATCGTCGCCTGTTCGCTCGACCGATTGCAGGCTGATCCAGAAAAAGCCGCTGTCGCCGACCGGCTTTCAATTAAAAATACCAACGCAAACAGCTACTTACAATCAAAAGACAGCAACCTGGTCTACGACTGCATTTATCTTGACCCGATGTTTCCACGCTCTAAATCCGGCGCTAAACCCGCCAAGGAAATGCAAATACTGCAGGCATTGACCGCCAATATTGAAATCGATTCATGTTTCGAACTGGCATTGCAGAAAGCGCGCAGGCGAGTGGTGGTGAAACGCCCGGCGAGGGCTGCCTTGCTCAGCGCGCTGAAACCGGACCTGGTTTATCGCGAGAAAACGGTTCGCTTCGATGTCTACCTGACCCGCTGAGGTCTATAAGTACCACCCCCCAAACGGCCGTCATCGCTTCGCCATAAATCCCAAGGCAGGATAATCGGTGAAAGTTTTTGCGAAGTAAACCGCAGGCGGCGTAGCCCGCCGAGGCATTCGCAAAAACTTTCACCGATTATCCGGCCCATTACCCGGCCATAGCCGGGTTGGTATAGCGATAGTTGTGAGCATAAGTAAGTGCGATTGGGGTCAGTCGCGAAAATTATTGAACTGCAGCGGGATGCCGAGTCCGGCTTCACGCAGGCTTTGCATAACCTGCTGCAGGTCGTCGCGCTTCTTGCCGGTCACCCTGAGTTGCTCCCCCTGGATAGCGGCCTGAACCTTGAGTTTGCTGTCCTTGATCAGTTTTACCATCTTGCGCGCCAGGTCCTTGTCCAGCCCCTCCCTCACCGTGACCTGCTGGCGGGCCCGTTTGTTCATTTCGATGATATCGGCAAATTCGAGACATTCCACGTCGATGCCCCGTTTTGACATTTTCTCCTTCATAATCGGGACCATCTGCTTTACCTGGAATTCCGATTCCGCCTCGAGGGTTAGACTGTTACCCGCCTGGGCAATATTTGCATTGGAACCTTTAAAATCGTAGCGGGTACCGATTTCACGGTTAGCCTGGTCCAGCGCATTGCTGAGTTCGTGGTGGTCTACTTCGGAAACAACGTCAAATGAAGGCATCGTATACTCTTGCTCAGGGTCTAATGGTTAAGGTACTGAAATCGTTGCTGAAATTATAATTCGGGATCGCAAGATTCTGAAATTTATTTTCACCCTGCAACGCTCGGCCAGCATAGTCATAAGCTGCATTGCTACAGGTTTCCTGTAACCCGCGCCCGAAGGCTTCAAGCACACAGCCCAGGTGGGTACCGATGGCATAGGCGACAAAATACCCGGCGTGCCTTGAGCGCAATTCATTAGTCGCAAACGCAGGCTGATGACTACGACTTGACCCGGGATCCTGCAAATTCGTGCTCGCCTGGCGTAAGCCGGCAATGCTCGCCGCTGAGCGGGCTATGACCACCACCACCAGGTTATCCTGGCGCAAAAACACCGGCACATCCGGCGCCAGGGGCTCCAGGTTGAAGTGATAGGAGCTTTGCACCCCGGGAGGCCTGATATCGATTGCGAAATCGACCAGCACATAAAGCACAGCCAGTCCCAGCACGGCAAACCAGGCTTTGAATAATCTTTTGAGTAGTATCGGTTTCAATAATCTGCACATCAGCTGCGCAAACTGACGTGGCGTATCGGCCCGGCATATCCCTTCGGCATCGATGCATTCATATACCCGCCAGTTAACACCGCGAGACTAAGCGTCGAGCCTGACCTCTTCGCCAGCCTGCTCACTGCAGTAGCGGCTCAAACAGCTGAACAGTTCCTCGCCACCGCCCTGCAATCGCCAGCACTGGTTATCCGAATCGTAATCGAAGTGAAAACCGCCCGAGCGCGCCGCTACCCATAACTGCGACAGTGGCGTCTGCTTGTTGACTATAATCTGGCTACCGTTGCCGAATTCCAGGGTCAAAATACCGCCGGCACTGTCGTAGTCGATATCGACGCCGCAGTCATCGACCGCTTCCTCGATCGCGGTCATGGTATCTTCGGCGAGTTGATTGAAATCGGACTCATTCATCTTCGCCAGCCTCGAAATCGAGCGATAGCGAATTGATGCAGTAGCGTTTGCCCGTGCTGTCGCGCGGGCCATCCTCAAACACATGCCCGAGATGACATCCGCATTTATCACACATCGCTTCGACCCGCCGCATACCGATACTCGAATCTTCCTCGTAGCGAATTACCTGCTCGGTTACCGGCCTGTCGAAGGAAGGCCAGCCGGACCCGGAATCGTACTTGTCGGTCGAGGCGAACAAGGCTTCGCCACAACATTTGCACAGGTATTTTCCGCTGCGTGGATTGTGATTATACTCACCGCTAAAAGGCGGCTCGGTGCCCTTTTCGCGACAGACCCGGTATTCCTCCGCGCTTAATTTACTGCGCCACTTATCGTCATCACTCATGCTCTTCTCCTCTCGTTTGCAGGTACATTTCCTTGCCATCGACCAGGTAAATCCAGCCCCGGGCAATGCGATAGATGAGCCAGATCGTCAGCCCGGCCAGCACCACGTAACCTATGCCTAAAAACCAGGCTGTCGATATACCTATCACCATCCACAGCAGACCGTACCAGAAGGTCGCCTTTTGCCATCTGAAATGCGATTCCAGCCAGCTGCCACGCACATCGTCCTGCTTGATGTAGTTGACGATCAAACCGAGCACGGCGGTAAACAGTAATACAAAAGCAAGCGCCTGCAGAATGTAAACCGAGTAGGTATATTTCTTAAGTTCTGCCTGTTGCGCTTTATCAAATTTCATTCCCGGTCTCCCAGCAGACGCTCGAATCCCGCCTGGTCAAGAATCTCAACACCCAGTTCTTCCGCCCTGGCCACCTTGGAACCGGGTTTATCGCCACTGATAACCGCGGTGGTTTTGGCGGAAACACTACCACTAACCCTGGCGCCGCAGGCTTTTAGCAACCTGGCTGCCTGGTCTCGGCTAAGGCCTTCAAGCGTACCAGTGATAACGTAGGTCTTACCCTCCAGGGTCTGCACCTGCTGTTGCTGGGTGGCATCCTGTTGCGGCCAGTTTACGCCCTGCAGTAGAATTTTTTCGACTATGTCCCTGTTATTTTCCTGGTCGAAGAAATGACGTATATTACCGGCCACCACCGGGCCCACATCTTCAACCTGTTGCAAGGCTTCCTCATCCGCATCCATGACTGCCTCGATGTTGCCGAAGTAACCAGCGAGCGCCTCCGCCGTGGCTTCACCAACTTCACGGATTCCAAGCGCAAAAATAAATCGCGCCAGGGTCGTCTGTTTGCTCTGTTCGAGCGCGTCCAGTAGATTGCGTGCGGATTTTTCCGCCATGCGCTCGAGGCCTGATAGCTGCTCAAGCGATAAATGATAAAGGTCGGCAATCGAGTCGATCATCCCCTGTTCTACCATTTGCTCGACCAATTTATCTCCCAGGCCCTCGATATCCAGCGCCTTGCGCGAAGCGTAGTGCTTGATGGCCTCCTTGCGCTGGGCAGCACATACCAGTCCTCCAACACAACGATAAGCCGCCTGCCCGGGTTGCTGCAGGACCTCCGAATCGCAAACCGGGCAGCGCGCCGGCATGCGCGGTCGTTTCAACCTGCCTTCACGCTGCTGCAGTACTGGCGCGACCACCTCCGGTATCACGTCTCCAGCCCGGCGCACAATGACGACGTCACCGATGCGCACATCCTTGCGCTCGATCTCATCCATATTGTGCAGGGTTGCATTACTCACCATGACACCACCGACCGCGACCGGCTCGAGCCTTGCTACCGGTGTCAAGGCACCGGTTCTGCCTACCTGGAAATCAACATCCAGCAGGCGCGTCATGACTTCCTGGGCCGGGAACTTGTAAGCGATGGCCCAGCGTGGCGCACGCGACACGAACCCAGCCTCGCGCTGCCATTGGGTATTATCGAGTTTAAATACGACACCGTCGATATCGAAAGGCAGGCTGTCGCGTCGCTCGAGTATACGCTGGTGATAATCCAGGCAATCTTCAATCGAATCGAGTAACTCGATCTGACGGCTTACCGGAATTCCGATGTCGCGCAGGTACTGCATTTGCCGGAACTGGCTGCCGGGTAATTCGACACCCTCGCAAAGTCCTGTCCCATAGCTGCAAAAGGTCAGCGGTCGGCTTGCCGTAATGCGGGAATCGAGCAGCCGCAAACTGCCTGCAGCCGCATTGCGCGGGTTGGCAAACACCTTGCCACCAGCCTCCCGTTGACTCCGGTTGAGCGCGTCAAATCCTTCCAGGTCCATATAAACTTCACCGCGGACTTCGAGACGCCGGGGCGGATTCCTGCCCAACAGGCGCAACGGAATCGAGGCAATGGTACGGGCATTGGCAGTGATGTTTTCACCGCTACGACCATCTCCCCGTGTCGCCGCCCGCACCAGGTCGCCGGCCTCGTAGAGCAGGCTTATTGCGAGCCCGTCTAGCTTGGGTTCCGCGCAGTAATCGAGCGCAGAATCACGCTCGAGCCTGTCGCGCAGCCGGCGATCGAAAGCGAGCAACTCCTCGTCATCGAAGGCGTTATCAAGCGATAGCATCGGTACCTCATGGGCAACCGTTTCGAAGTGACTTGCCGGTTCGGAACCCACTCGCTGGGTGGGCGAATCGGCGCTAACCAGTTCCGGGTATTCGGTCTCGAGTTGTTGCAGGCGACGTAACAGGCGATCGTAGGCCTGATCGGTGATGACTGGTGCGTCGAGGACATAATAAAGGTGGTTATGCTCGTTCAACTCCTGCCTGAGTTGAGCCACCTCGGCCCTGCTGGATTCAGGAATTGGCATCAGTACTGCTGCGGCTATACCAGTTTTTCACGAATACCGGTTACGTCGCTGATGGTCAATAGCTCGAGATCGGGTTTATAAACCTTTAAGTCCATAATACCCACCAGCTCGTTGATTTTCTTCAGCATCGCCTCATAGGCAAGGCGCGGATTTGCACAGGAATCCAGATCGATAAAGCAGTTGAACCCCAGCGTGGAGAAGTTGAGATCCTCGATTTCATTGAAATTGCCCGGTTCGCTTAAACTGGCTATCTGAAACGCAAGTTCATCCTCTTCGCGATACTCGAGCAGGCCGTCGGGATTCAGTTGCAGGTCGGCCTGCTGCACTGCAGACTGCGCTTCCTCACCGACAATCAACCTGAAGTCATCGTGCCGAAGGTGATGACTGATCAAGCGGTCCTGGTCCTTGCCGGCGAGCTCCGGCAGTATGAAAATTTCAGGAACCGGTAAGGCGGATGGCATGTCCCCCACATCCTCGGCGGGGTTTATCACAAATTCTTCCAGGTTCTCGTCGGTATCGTTTTCCGTGAGTATCTTGTTCAGGTTATTCATTTCGAAACGCAATTGCTCGTCTTCGACAAACGCCGAATCGACTTCTTCGCGGGTGAATGTTTCGATCGCGTTACGCTTGCGTAAGCGCGTCTGATGCAAACCATAGAGATAGATTGCGCCCGCCAGTATCACGGCGATAATAATCAGAACCCATCTAAACGTGCTTGCGTCCATTACTGAACTCCGGCGAGCGCCACCGCTTCGCCAACGTCGACTGATACCAGGCGTGATACACCGGGCTCGTGCATGGTAACGCCGTTCAGACTTTCGGCTATCTCCATGGTTATCTTGTTATGCGTAATCATGATGAATTGCACCTGCGATGACATTTCCGTGACCATTGTACAAAAACGGCCGACATTAGCATCGTCCAGCGGCGCATCGACCTCATCGAGCATACAGAATGGCGATGGATTGAGTTCGAAAATCGCGAAAATCAATGCCACCGCGGTAAGCGCCTTCTCGCCCCCGGATAATAACTGGAGGTTGGTAATACGCTTGCCCGGCGGCCTTGCCATAATTTGTACACCGGTGTTGAGCAAATCATTCTCAGTCATCTCCAGGTGAGCTTCGCCACCGCCGAACAACTTGGGAAAGCGTTCGATCATGCGGCTGTTAACCTGTTCGAAGGTTTCCTTGAAGCGATCCCTTGTTTCCTTGTCGATTTTTCTGATCGCACCCTCGAGCGTCTCGAGCGCTGAAATCAGGTCCTGGTGCTGCGCATCGAGGTATTGTTTGCGTTCAGCCTGCTCCTTGTATTCATCGATTGCGGCCAGGTTGATCGGCCCAAGGCGTTCGATGCGCCTGTTGAGGGTTTCCAGGCGACTGCTCCATTCCCCCAGTTCGGCTTCCGTGTCCAGGTTCTGTTTCAGCTCGTCGATATCCTCGCCGGACTTTTGCAATTGCTCCTCGATCGTTTTGCAACGAATATCGGCCTCCTGCAACTGCATGCGTTCCTGTTCGAGTTGATTGCGGAATTCATCGACCTGCTGCTGACGACTGTTGCGCTCGGTTTCGAGTTCACGCTGCCGGTTATCGAGTTCGCCGACAGCCTGCTGCGCAAGCTTCAGTTCCTGCTCGTTCTGATTGCGTCGCTGCAACAATTCCTGCAGTGCAGCTTCCAGTTCCTCGATAGGATCCGCGGCGCCTTTGATTGCCTTGTCCAGTTCCTTGATACGCTCATCGAACTGTTCGCTTTGCTGCCTGACACGCTCGACATTGGAACGCGTAGCGCGTTGCTCGGTTTCCAGTGCCTGCTGTTGAATCTGTTGCTGGTGCGCACTTTCCCGGGCTCGCTGCAGCGATTCCCGGGTTTCACCAAGTTGCTGTTGCAATTGCGACTTTTGCTCCAGCAGACCTTCTTCCAGGGTCGTCATTTGCGCGATCTGCTCAAGAAACTCGTTGCGCTTGTTACTGTTCGCCAGCAATTCACTGCTGTGCGCGGCCTTGACCTGGTCGAGTTCTACCAGCTCTGTTTGTATTTGCTCTCGACGGTTTTGTACCTGTTCAGCCTGGTTCTGCTGGTTACCCAGTTGCTGGCGCAGTTCAGATAACTGATGCTGCAGGCTCGCCAGGGATTTCTGACCCTGGTCCCATTCCTGTTCGAGAACCTGCAAACGTTGCCGATCGCCATCGTAACTCGACTTTACCGCCATCGCCGACCCGGTAATATGCTCCAGCTGGGCGCGGATAGACTTGATTTCCTCAGCGCGCTCGAGCATGCCCGCATGCTGATCCTCATCGCCCAGCTGAAAAATCCAGTTACCACCAGCCCACAGCCCCTGCGCCGTCACCAGGCTTTCACCGGCTTTCAATTGGGCCCTCTTGCCACGTAAATCATCCAGGTCCCGGCACAGGTAGATTCCCTGCAGGATCGCCGACAGGTCGACCTCGCATTCGACGTAATCGCTTAGTTTCGGCCATTCGCGAGACATGGCCTGAGACGGCACCGGCTCGCGATCAAAGACTGCAAGATTGTGATTCGGCACGAACGCATCGGGGATCGCTTTACCCGCATCCACGCAATAAGCACCCAGAAACGGCGACATTACGACTTCAACCGCCTTGCCGATATCGCCCTTGACCTTGAGCAGACCGGCCAGGCGACGACCCGAGTCAATACCGTTTTGCTCGAGCCACTGTTTAACCTCATCGCTGGTTTCAGCGAGCACGTGTTGCTGCAGTGCTTCCAGCGAGCTCAAGCGTCCGCGCAGGGTCTGCACCTGGTTGCGTCTTACATCCAGCTGGTTAGACAGGTCCTCGCAGCCGGCACGCAGTTGCTGGATTTCATCAGCACGGGTTTGTGCCAGCGCCATGCTGGCCGCGTATTCCTCGTTACTGGCCGCGACGCTGGATTCCAGCTCATTGATTTCACGCACGGCGGCGCTGGCATCAAGATTATCCAGCTCCTGTTGCAAGCGCAGGCGTTGTTGATCGGTGCGCTGAACCTGTCGCTCGATATGCTCGATGCCCCTGTTCTCAATTTGCGCTGCTTCGTGAACATGGTGGAATTCGCGCCGGAACTGGTCCCAGAGCTCCTGCCATTCGTGCATTTTTTCTTCCGCCGCTTCCTGCGCCTGTTGCTGCTGCTGCAAATGATCACTGCTGGATTCCAGTTCAGGCGATATGCTGGCGAGCTGCTCTTCCAGCTGCGCCAGCCGTTCAGTGTCGGTGGTCAGTATCTTGCCCGCCTCTTCGATCGATTGCTCGAGGGTGGCTAACTCCTGGCGGTTATGCTGACGCAGGTTCTTCTGCATCTCGATAGCCTGTTCCTTGCTCGAAATATCCGCACCCAGGCGGTAAAACTGGCCCTGTACCTGATTGTGCTGCTCGCTTGCCTCGGCGAGTTTTTGCCGGCCCTGTTCAATTTCACGCTCGGTTTCGCGTAATCCCGCGGTGCGTTCTTCCATCCCCGTCTCAACGCCCGCCAGTTTGCGCTTGTGCGCATCGATTTCCAGGTCAAACAGCTGTTTCTGCAACAACAGGCTTTCGGCTTCGAGTCGACGCTGGTCCTGTTTCAGCCGTTTGTATTTTTCCGCAGTTTTCGACTGGCGGTCGAGTCGCGAGAGTTGCTTGTCGATTTCATCGATCAGGTCAATCAGGCGGTCCAGGTTCTCGCGGGTATGTCGAATTCGAGTCTCGGTTTCGCGGCGGCGCTCCTTGTATTTGGATATACCCGCGGCTTCTTCGAGATAAACCCTCAGTTCGTCAGGCTTCGCATCGATGACCCGGCTAACCATGCCCTGCTCGATAATCGAGTAACTGCGCGGCCCCAGGCCGGTGCCGAGAAAGATATCAGCGATATCACGACGACGACAGCGGGTGTTATTGAGGAAATACCTGGACTTGCCGACCCGGGTTGCAAGGCGCTTAACCGAAATTTCATTATACTTGGCGTACTCGCCCGTGACCCGGCCATCCGAATTATCGAAAACCAGTTCAACCGAGGCCTGGCCTACCGGTTGCCGACCAGAAGAGCCGCTGAAGATCACGTCTTCCATCGACTCGCCACGCAGGTTCCGAGCAGAGGATTCACCCATAACCCAGCGTACCGCATCGATAACATTTGATTTGCCACAGCCGTTCGGACCTACGATACCGGTAACATTCGCCGGGAACATGATTTTGCTCGGGTCGACGAACGACTTGAAGCCGGCGATTTTAATTTGACTGAGACGCATTTGAGCGAGAACTTCCAGGTTAAATTTTTTGCGCGCCGATTATATCATCAGCAAAACCCCGCATCAGTAAATCCTGCTAAAAAATTGCCTATTCCGTCCGTCTATATATAATTACGCGCCGCCGGGTCTATTGCCATGACCTGGCCTGTCTGACCAGAGAGATACAATATGAGTACCGAAGCTTCCACGACGCTGGGCACCTTTCCGAATCCGAACCCGGAACGTGACTATACGATTCACATCGACACGCCGGAATTCACCTGCTTATGCCCTCTTACCGGGCAACCTGACTTCGCCAGTATCGATATCGAGTATGTTCCGAACGAACTGTGCCTGGAACTAAAGGCACTCAAGCTCTACTTCTGGTCCTATCGCGATCGCGGCGCCTTTCATGAGGCGGTTACCAATCAGATCCTGTCGGACCTGGCGGCTGCAATCGAGCCACGCTTTATGCGTATCAACGCCGAGTTCAACGTACGCGGCGGCGTTTATACCCGGGTCGTGGTCGAACATCGCGCGGCGGACTGGCAGGCACCTGAACTGGTCGAACTGGCCTGAGCACCACCAGCCAATGATTGCCGACATCACCACCGGTACCCAGGCCCTGGCGCGCGCGCTACGCCTGCTCAACCAGCCCGGGGTGAGGGTTTACGTTATCGTGCCGCTGAGCATAAACCTGCTGCTATTCGGCGCGCTGGTGTTTTACGGTTACAGCCAGTTTCTTCCCTTCGTCGAGTGGCTGATGTCATTCGTGCCCGAATTCCTCTTCTTCCTCGAGTGGCTGATCTGGCTGTTCTTCGGCGTACTTGCGGCGATCACCGTATTTTTTGCTTTCACCCCGGTAGCAAATATCATCGCGGCACCATTCAATGCGCTGATGGCCGAGAAAATCGAGGCGCACCTGACCGGAATTCCGGTTACATCGGATATCAGTTTTGCGCGTATGGCGCTGGATGCCATTGGCTCGCAGTTACGCAAGCTGGTTTACATCCTGTTATGGGCATTGGGGCTATTCCTGGTCAGCCTGATTCCGGTAGTCAACCTGGTTGCGCCGGTGCTCTGGGTAGTGTTTGGTTCGTGGCTGTTATCGCTGGAATATTTCGACTACCCGATGGGCAACCACGACATCGTGTTTGACGAGCAAAAGCGGTTCTTGCGCGAGCGGCGCGGAATCGCGCTCGGATTCGGCGGCGCGGTAATGGTCATGACCAGCATTCCCGTCATCAACTTCATCGCCATGCCAGTCGCGGTAGCCGGCGCAACCCTGCTCTGGGTCGAACAGTTCCAGTCCAGTCCCTCCTCCACTAAAATCTAAGATCTTCCCACCCCGGAAGCAATGCCTTCGAGCGGCACGGCCATCGGATAGGCTTAGTTTTGGATAGCATCCCACGGGGACACCGGTGACAGTGAGTGGCTACCTCGGGAAGAACGGTTGCCGGGCTAGATGTGGAGGGTTGGAAGATCTAGCGGCTGGCCACTTTGGCGGGATTCTGCTTCGGGTAGAATATCGATGCTCGGCCAGCGACCGTCGAGCAGGGCCCGGCCATACTCGGGCATGCCTGCGGCTATCGTGGTTCTGCGGCTGGTTTCGTGATCGTAATCAAGGCGATGCCAGCTCACCTGCAATCCATCGGCAGCCGGATCGATCATCATGTACCAGCCGTGGCTGCCGCCATCGTTGGCCGGCATACCAATAACGCCGGCATTTAACCAGAACAGGTTGTCGATACCCTGGCCGAATGGAATGCCGCAGTGCCCGCCGATAACGACATCGACTCCCGCCACCCTGATCTGCTCCAGCTTGGCTGCGGCGTCACTCGACGCAAACACGAATTCATTGATGCTAGACAAGCTTCCGTGCACCACTTTGAAACCCTTTCCACCGGCCTCAAACTCGATGCTGCGCGGTATATCCTGCATCCAGAGCCGTTGTTCGGCGGTTACTCGTCGATCTGCGTATTGATACCAGGTAATCGCCAGGGTCGAACAACTGCTATCCGCGGCGAAACCACAGCCGCAGTCGGCTTCGCTGAACGCGAGCGCTTCCTCGCAGTTACCCATCACCACGTGGATACCCCAGTCCCGAATCAATTCGATGGTCTGCGCGGGTTCGGCACAATAAGCAACAATATCCCCAGTGCAAATAATACGTTCGGCAGCAATATCGAGTTCCCGCGCACGCGCCTGCAACGCCATTGTTGCCGCAAGATTACTATAAGGCCCGCCGAAAACCAGCAGCTTTTCAGCGATATTGCCGAGATGTTTTACTTGCATACTTACCTTCGCGACATGTGTATACCTGCCATTGCCGCGTTACCGGCAGCGCAAGGCTGTTAAAGATCATTAGGACCTTGACCCGGGTTGAAAAGTTCGCATACTTACTCGCTTCCTCTCTGCAACCGGAGATCAGGTTTGCGCGTTCTACTGCTGGTTTTGCTGATGTGTTACCTGTCATCGGGACTATCCGAACCACGTCAGTCACTGGTGCCCGGCGGGATTGCGATCATCAGCCTCGAGGCGGGAGATGATTCCGCCTACAGCTTCCGCGGCAAACCGGTGCTGGTGACTCGAATCGGGGGCAAGCCAAGCGCACTGGTTGGTCTGCCGCTCAGTCTCCAACCGGGAGAGCACTATATAGAGAATCGCAGCACCGACCAGGTTCACAAGAAATTTTTCGAAGTCAAACCGAAGCAATACAGCACGCAAAATATCACCATAACCGATAAGCGCAAGGTCAACCCCTACGCCAGCGACATGGAACGAATCCTCGCGGAAAAGGCGCGTAAACAAAAGGCACGAGATCATTATTCTAAAGCTGATGTCGATATCAATTTCCTCACCCCGATTATCGGTACGAATACCGGTAGCTTCGGTCGACGCAGGGTATTTAATGGGCAAAAACGACGCCCGCATAGCGGCATGGACCTGGCCGCGGCGACAGGAACACCGATTCGTGCACCCAGCGCCGGCACGGTGATAGAACTGGGAGACTTCTTCTTCAGCGGTAACCTGGTTTACATCGACCATGGCCAGGGACTTATATCGATGTTCGCCCACCTGGACGAAATTGATGTCGTACTCGGTGAACGGGTTGAAAAAGGACAGGTCGTCGGCAAGGTCGGCGCTACCGGTCGCGTAACCGGTCCGCACCTGCACTGGAGCATTGGATTGAACGGGACCTGGATCGACCCCGCCTTATTTATTGCTGCGCAGGACTAAAAAGAAAACCGCACGCCGATGTGGATGTTATCATCATCGGCATCGTAATCACCTTCGTCGTCGGTATCTATCTCCAGGTGCCTGATACCTATGAAACCGGCGGTTTCCGGCACGATTTCGATTTGAAACCTGATCGTATAATCGATAATTCCCTCGGTGTCGGAAAAACTGGTGATGTCAGGTGCATAAAACCCTCGTGCTAATACTGCCATCGGCATGGTTCCGGGAATGGTATAGCGAACTTCACCACCAACGGCAAACCCGACTACATCCTGGTCAGGATCATCAAGATGGCCCAGATAGGCTTTAACGCCGACACCGAAAGTCAACGGGGTTTCCTCGGATGGCTGACGCATTTGTATCAGGCTGCCCTGCGCGATAAAGTCGCTGTCGTCATTGTAGAACACGCCGAGTCCGAGATCTGCGCCACCCCAACCAATCAGGCTGGAATCCGAGCGGAAAGTAAACTGCGCGGTTTCCTTGCTTAGCGCGGCTTCGAAATCGTTGGCATTCGCTGAAGATATGGCCGCGAGGCCAAGCAGGAAAATGTAACTGAGACGAATAAGTTTCATGGCTGACCCGATGCAAAAAACTGGCGCAATCATAACACATGAACTTGCCGTAATGCGCAAACATAAAGCCTTAAATTTAATCGTTCGCTGGATTCGACCAGCGGCGCGCGATTAGCGCTGTGAGCTGTTAAATAACGGGGTGACCGGGATGATTTCTTGAGTGACCGGAGTATCAAGCCAGCGCACGATCGGTGCCCACTGTTGCAGATCGATTTTGTTACGTGAGTCCGATATTTCCGCAACTCCAATGCCAAGCTCTATGGCCCTGGCGTAAAGCTGGGTATCACGAAGACTCGAAATAAACGGAATATTAAGACTGAACAGGAATCGTTCGAGGGAATAATACATCAGCGTATTCTTGCGCACCCGATTAGCCACCACAGCGACGCGAATCATTTTTCTACGCACCCCGCCGGACGTCAACAGGGCTTTTATGAAATGCGCGGCTGCGTGAATATCGATCGGTGACGGCAGCACTGGAATCAACACCGAGTCGTTTTCTTGAAACAGGGCAACCAGTTCGCTGATATCGGTTCCAGCTGGCGAGTCGATAATCGCGACATCGGTTTCCGGGGGCACGCGCAATTGCCAGGAACGGGTCAATCTATGGTCGGAGTTTTTCGAGGCGTCGACACCGATGATTGGTTCCATATCCGCGGTCCGCCGATTAATCCAGGCTAGCGAGGAACCCTGGGAATCGTGATCGAACAGGCGCACCGTCTTTCCCCGACTTGCGTAATACGAGGCGATATTAGTCGTAATCGTAGTCTTACCACATCCGCCCTTGGCGTTGGTTACGAGGATTCTTTGTAAGCCCATGCTACAAAGTCTATGTCGAAAAAACTGGTTTTTCAGGAATTTAGCGACTAATGGCGGTGTTTTCTGGCTTAACGTTGTTTTTTATGCTTTTTGCCACTTTTTTTATCCGCAAACGGGTTGCTTCCCGATTTCAACTCGATACGCAGCGGAGTGCCCCTGAGTTTCAACCTGGTGATAAAAAAGTTGACCAGGTAGCGCCGGTAGGACTCTGGCAGGTGTTGTGTCTGCTTGCCATGGATAACGATAACGGGAGGATTGCGCCCTCCCTGGTGTGCATAGCGTAACTTGATACGTCGACCATGGTGCAAGGGCGGGTTGTGTTTGAATACGGCTTCTTCAAGCAGGTCGGTCAGGTAACGCGTATTGAAATCCTTGAACGCCGAGGCATAAGCCTGGTCTACCGAAACCATCAATTCGCCTACCCCGGTGCCGTGTCGGGCGGAAATAAAATGCTGCGCGGCAAATGGTACAAACGTCAACCTTCGTTTTAAGGTACTGCGATTCTGGTCGCGCTGTTCTATATCGAGGCCATCCCATTTGTTAATCGCGAGCACCAGTGCGCGACCGCCGTTCAGCACGTATCCCAGCAGGGTCATATCCTGGTCCGTAAGGCCGTCACGCGCATCGATTACGAGAATCACGACATGCGCTTTTTCGATCGCCTCGAGGGCCTTGATAACGCTGAACTTTTCGATCGCCTGCTGCACCTTGCCGCGACGGCGGACCCCGGCAGTATCGATCAGCGTGTAGTGCTTTCCACGCCGCTCAAACGGCACCGCAATAGTATCGCGAGTAGTACCCGGTTGATCAAAGGCAACCACACGCTCCTCTCCGGCCAGCCGGTTTATCAGCGTCGACTTGCCGACATTGGGTCGTCCGATAACCGCAATCTGGGGGCCGCTATCGGTCTCCTCCAGTGCCCGCTCTGCCGGGTAAGGTTCGATTATCTTGTCGAGCAAAACACCGGTTCCCTTGCGGTGCGCTGCTGAAATCATTTCCACATGCTCGAATCCCAGGGCAAAAAAATCGACCTGTGCCTGCTCCGGATTGAGACCATCCACCTTGTTTACGACCAGGTAGCAGGATTTGCCGGATTTACGCACCAGGTCGGCAATAAGTCGATCCCCGCTGGTAAGGCCATCGTGGGCGTCTACCAGAAAAATAATTTCATCCGCCTCGTCCATTGCCTGGCGGGTTTGTCGAGCCATCAAATCATCGAGGTCCTGCTTCTCACCGCTTAAGCCGCCCGTATCGACCACGATAAACGTTTTATCGCCACGTTCACCCACTCCGTACTGACGGTCCCGGGTCAGGCCGGGTTCATTCGCGACTATCGCGTTACGGCTGCGGGTAAAGATATTAAACAGGGTGGATTTGCCGACATTGGGGCGACCAATCAGGGCGATGACAGGGATCATTGCCGTACTGAAACAGAGGCAAGCAGGCCAAGTCTGTCGAGCGTGAGCACCGTATCTTTCCACGTAATAGGCTGTACATAATTGCGTGTATATGAAGTCCGGATTCGGCTAAGCAGTGTCCCCTCGCCCTTGGAAAACCAGTGCAGGTAGCCATCCAGATCGGCAACTACCAGGTTGTCCCCGATAACAGCCGGGGCAGTGATTCTGCGCGCATGCAAAACCTCCTGTTTCCAGAAAGCGCTGCCGGTTCGACGATCGATAGCCCACAAATGACTGTCGGCGGCACTCAGATATAGCGCGTCGTCATCGATTGCGATTGGCTGGTAGCTGGAAAACTCGCGCGACCACAGTAACTCCCCGTTAACCGCCTGTAACGCCGCTAACCGGCCCTGGAAAGAAGCAACGTAAATAACGCCGTCGCCGAGGACAAAGCGACCGTCTACATCAACCAGGCGCTCTATCTCGGTGCGTCCGCTGGGGGTAGCAATGGTCGACTCCCACCTGGTTTGCCCGCTGTCACGTTCGTAAGCGATCAACTTGCCGTCATCGAAACCGGCAAATACCAGTGGCCCGGCAACCAGTGGCTGGCTATTCCCGGTCAGCGATAAGGCCGGTACGCGACGTGATACCACCCATTGCTCGGCGCCGTCCGCAATTGCCAGGCTGCGCAGCTTGCCGTCGACACTGCGCACGAAAATCTGGTCACCATCAACCACGGGGGGCGAGCGTATTTCACTTTGAATACGGGTTCCCCAGAGTTTAACCAGTTCTTCGTCCGACTCCCGGTAAGCGACGATATCTCCATCCTCTGAAGTCGCGATGAGAACCTGCTCGTTCCCGCTCAGCCCGGCAATGGGCGTCAGATCAGTATCAAATTTCCACAGCTTGCGGCCTTTTACCAGATCGACACAGGTTACCCTGCCGTTGGTATCGATACTGTAGGCACGATCGCCGATCACCAGTGGCCGCAACCGGTAAGATGCGCTGTTCCGCGACGCCCGCGTATCAAGCGACCAGTTAAGCTGCAGCGGAACATCGTATTCGATCGGGGTTAGTTCCGCGGGAGGCTCGGTATTATCCTCCGCGCCCCCGCACGAAACGAGTGAACCAAGCAAAAATAACGTGCTTAAGGTTCGAGCAGAATTCAACTGGTACTCCCCAGGTCATTCAGCTTGCGCTGCAGGAATTGGGCGTTGGCAGGCGCCGGCTCTGATGACTGGGCCTTGCGGTAGGCTTCAACTGCTTCACCATCCTTACCCTGCAGGGCGAGAATATCACCCCGCAGTTCATTCGTAATTGCGGCAAACTCATCTGGAAACTGGATTGCCAAAGTGCTCATCGCCTGATCATACTGCCCGGTCTGCAGCTGCACTGCAGCCAGTCGTGTGCGCGCAATGTAAGCTAGCGGTCGCTCCCCGGCACTACCCACTACCTGCTGCAAGGCGGACGCGGCCTGTTCGAACTCGGCGTCAATGACATGTTGCCGGGCAAGCGCCATATGTGCCATCAGGGCGTAATCGGTCGATGCATGCTCTGCTATCAAGGTATCAGCATGTGCCTGCAGTTCTTCGTCATTACCTGCGGAAAGCGCATCGATCATCTGGGTAAAATGACCGGAAGCCTCCGCCGCGGCGGTTTCCTGCACTTGCTCCCAGTATTTATAACCGGCGATACCACCAACACCTATGACAATCCCAAAAACGATCGATAACCCGTTCTCTTTCAGCCAGGCTTTTAGCTTCTCGACCTGTTCTTCTTCGGTATCCATCTATAACCTCTTGTTTTAAACCAGTAACAGCGCCAGTTGCGTAACGATATCTGCCTGCATAATTTCAGACTGCGCCTTTTCTTCACGTAAAAATTTAACCGCTATGGTACCCGCCTCAATTTCAGTTTCACCGAGTATCAACGCGATCCTGGCTCCCGACCTGTCGGCCTTGCGCATTTGACTCTTGAAGCTGCCACCGCCCGCATGAACCACCAGCTGCAGGAGCGGCATATGGTCACGGATCATTTCAGCAAGCTGCTGGGCCCTGGCGATACTGTTTTCACCGCGCATGATCAGGTAAACATCGCAACCGGCTTCTGTGGCCACCTTGTCCTGATCAACAATCATCGACACGAGCCGTTCGCAACCCATCGAGAAACCGGCGGCATAATTGGGTTTGCCACCAAGCTGTTCGACAAGACCATCGTAACGACCGCCTGCACACACCGTGCCTTGCGCGCCGAGGGTTTCGGTTACCCATTCAAATACTGTATGGCTATAGTAATCCAGTCCGCGTACCAGTCGACGGTTTACCTCGTATGAGACTCCGGTTTGATCGAGAATATCGATCAGTTCGGCAAAATGTTCCTGCGATTCCTGGTCAAGACTATCCTGCAGTCCTGGCCCGGCCTCGATCAATGCCTGCATATCAGGGTTTTTGCTATCCAGAATTCGTAACGGATTGGTTTCAAGACGTCGCTGGCTGTCTGCGTCCAGTTGCTGGTAGTGATCGCGAAAATATTCGACCAGAATGCTGCGAAAATTCTGTCGGCAGTGGCTACTGCCCAGGCTGTTTAATTGCAGCTCTATATTTTCCAGACCCAGGCGCTTCCAGAAGCGTGCGGCAAGCAGGATTAACTCGGCCTCGATGTCGGCACCCGCGACGCCGAAAGTTTCGGCGCCAAGCTGGTGGAATTGTCTATAACGTCCCTTTTGCGGACGCTCGTGGCGAAACATCGGCCCGCAATACCAGAGCCTGTGCTGCTGATCCTGCAGCATTCCCGCCTGCAGGCCTGCACGTACCACGCTGGCCGTGTTTTCCGGACGCAAACTGAGACTGTCGCCATTACGATCTTCGAAACTGTACATCTCCTTTTCGACAATATCGGTGACCGTGCCGATGGAACGCGCGAACAACGCGGTCTTCTCGACGATGGGCGTGCGGATCTGGCGGTAGCCATAAGATTCAGCGAGAGCGCGATACTCGTCCTCTAACTGGTTCCAGGCAGGCATATGGGATGGCAGAATATCGTGCATTCCGCGAATAACCTGAAATTGATTTGCCACCTGCTACCCCGCTCTACCTACCTATTCTAAGGCGCGCGGTATTATCTTCGCGAACCCTGGGTGCGACGTCGATCTCCTCACCATTAAACATGATTTCGACGCCATGACCATTGCCGAGGAAAACAGAAAATGGAGCCTGGCCGATCAACTCCACCGCCTCGTCCGCACGTAACAGGTCATACACCAGCTGATACGAGTTAGCGTCTTTAATATCCGCCCAGGTATCGGCATGCACAACGAGGCTGACCTTGTCGGTACCGGCCGGCGCGATGCGCGAGGGTTCATTGCGCTTAACCTGGGTTGTTTGCAGCGAACCGGTTTCAGCTTCGGCCACTTCAGCTTCGGCGACTTCACCTTCGGCCCTTTCGGTTTCGGCGAGTTCACCTTCGGCGAGTTCACCTTCGGCGACTTCGGTTTCGACGACCTCAGTTTCGCCAACCTCACTTGCGACGACGTCCACTTCAACGACTTCACTTTCTGCGGCCTCGGCTGCTTCCGCAGCGGGTTGCTGCGTGGCCATGGACTCGGCAGTTTCGACCTCGGCTGCCGTCACCGCTGCTGGTAAACCATCAGTTGCCTCGACGGTTTCACCTGCCTCGATCGATTCTTCCGAAACCGCCTCAATCTCACTGCTTACGACGACATCCGATTTAACACCCCCTTCGATAGCAGGAGTCTGCGTGTCCAGTGAAATCGGCGCCTCGGTGTCTTGCTCCCTGTTCCATAACCAGGCCGCAAGTGAAACACCGACAATTAACACGACGATATAAGTCGTCCACTTCACACGCGCATCCGCTACCGACAATTCAGATGCCACGTTACTGGTTGAGGATATCGGTGGGTCTTCTCCGGAGTAAAAATCGATGTACTGATCTATCATATCGTCTTCATCCAGCGAAACGATACGCGCATAGGCTCGCAAATAACCCTTGACGAAGATCGGAGCAGCAATTTCCTCGAAATGGTTGTCCTCTATGGCCTCAACGATACTGGTGCTCAAATGCATGCGCTTGGCGATATCATCAAGCGATATACCCATCTGGATTCGTGCCGCCTGCAAATGTTCGCCGGGACCAGCCGCGCTCGACCTCTGCGCATCCTTTCCCTGTTGGTCTACCGGGTCCATTTTACTGTATCGATTGCCATGCTTTGTATTCTTCGGAATTCGGGAATTCACTACCCAGGCGTTGCGCCAGCTCGGTAACGTCTCCCCTGCCATCTATCTGCAGGGTATTTCTAATCGTCAGCCATAAACTCCTTGCGGTAGGCCTGGCAACCAGGTGAAAACGGTCCAGATAGGGTTTGGCAGCAGTGTATTGGCCCTGGTCGAAAAGTAGCTGCCCCATTGCCAGCAAAGCAGGACCGAAATCGTTCCTCGCCGCGATCGCCTTGCGTAAATATTCTTTCGCTTTCTCGGTCTCACGCTGTTCACCAACCTGCAACAGGCAAAGCGCCGCATTGGTATAAGCAAACTCTGGAGTGCTATACAAGGGGTTTTTCAGTGCCTGTAAAAAGTACTTTTCAGATTCCAGTTCACGCCCGTTACGACACAGAAAGGCGCCATAATTATTGGCTGCCCGGGAATTCTTCGGATCCAGCGTGGTTGCCTTCTTGTAATGGTATTCCGCCTTTTCGGTTTGTAACAAACGATCCTGTAAAATGGCGAAAGCATTATGCGCAGAGGCAGAATTTGGATCCTGGCGCAATGCCTTGGACAGTTTTTCATTCGCCTGATCAAGATTATTCTGCTCCAGGTAGCCGATGCCGAGTTGCACATTGACCGCACTGGCCTGTTGGTTCTGATCTTTATCAACGACCGCCGTCATACAGGCCTGCAATAAACCGCACAACATCAAAGCCGGAATAATTTTATTAATGCGCAAGCGTCACCCCTTTAACTTCATTCAGACTCAGTTGATACTTCTCGCTGCGGCGACTGCGATCATGAAAAGCGCCTACCAGCTGACCGCAGGCAGCATCGATGTCGTCGCCGCGCGCACGTCGGGTTACGGTCACAATCCCCTTGCCCGCGGTGTAGTCGCGGAATCGGTCAATCGCTTCCTGCTCCGAACACCGGTAAATCGCATGTGGATATGGATTGAAAGGGATAAGGTTCAGCTTGCAGGGAATGTTACCGATCAGCGCAACCAGCTGACGCGCGTGCTCAAGGCTGTCGTTGACTCCGTCCAGCATAACGTACTCGAAAGTGATCTTGCGGCTCTTGTAGCCATCGATGTAACTGTGACAGGCGCGCATCAACTCCGCGATGGGATACTTGCGATTGATTGGCACGAGCTGGTTGCGCAAACGATCGTTCGGGGCATGCAGCGACACCGCCAGCGCAACATCTGTAGACTGTTCCAGTTTTTCCATCGCCGGCACCACACCCGCAGTGCTTATCGTGACCCTCCGCTTGCTCAGCGCATAACCAAAGTCATCGCACATTGTATCGACTGCTGCGATGACAGCGTCAAAGTTCAGCAGCGGTTCGCCCATTCCCATCATGACGACATTGGTAACACCCTGCTCGTATCCCTCCGCCAGCAGGCTGTGATGGGCAAAATGAAGCTGGGCGATAATTTCTGCGGTGGTCAGGTTGCGATTAAAACCCTGCTTTGCGGTCGAACAGAAGCTGCAGTTCAGGGTACAGCCCAATTGTGAAGACACGCATAAGGTCATGCGCGATTTTTCCGGGATCAGGACACACTCGATGGCGTTGTCCGTGTCGTCGACGCTCAGCAACCACTTGCGCGTCCCATCGGTCGAGTGTTGCTGAGTCAGTATTTTTGGTCGCTCGATGCAGCAGTTCGCGCTCAAAAACTCGCGCAGGACTTTAGACATGTCGGTCATCAGGGAGAAATCGACTACACCGCGCTGATGAACCCATTGCATCAACTGGCGGGCGCGAAACGGCTTCTCTCCATTGGAGACGAAAAACGTCTCGAGCGCTGCTCGATTGAAATCAAGTAAGTTAATTTTTCCAGTTTTGGACATCAGATCAGGTTCAGGTACTCTGGCTCGGCTCACTGCACTTCGCGGGCGATGACAAGCCGCCACTTCAATCGGCCGATTTTACGCATAAATTCGACTCAGTAGAAGTGAAATGCTTCGTCATATCAAGTATTCGCGGGCTTTTGCCAGATTTTCTCTGCAAAACAGCTTGTGAGCGCCTTGCAGCCAGATATAATTTGCCTCTTTGCCGCTCCAACAGACCCCAAGAGACCAGATGATTTTCACTGAAACCCGAGGCAGTGATGGCACGCATGACAATCGTGTAAGCTTTTCGAGCGCATTGCTGTCGCCGATCGCTTCGTTCGGTGGAATTTACAGCCCCGAGTCAATGCCACCAATCGACGCCGCGTTCCTGCGCCGACATCTACAGAGTTCCTATAAGGAGCTGTCGCTGGCCCTGTTGCAGCACCTGGGTATTGATATCGACACGAAGGTGCTATCGAGTGCACTCGATCTGTACGATAAGTTTGATGATGCGGCCGATCCGGTCCCGGTAGTCAGGCTTGACGAGCATTTATTTGTCAGCGAGCTTTACCACGGCCCGACCCGCGCCTTCAAGGATATGGCATTACAGCCTTTTGGCCTGATTTTGTCCGAGCTGGCGCAACAGCGGGAGCAGCAGTACCTGATATTGACCGCCACCAGCGGAGATACCGGTCCGGCGGCACTGGAAACCTTTCGCAATCGCCCCAATATCCGCGTTGCCTGCCTGTATCCGGATGGCGGAACCTCGGATGTACAGCGCCTGCAAATGGTTACCGAGGATGCGCCGAATCTCAAGGTCATCGGGATTCACGGGAATTTTGACGATGCCCAATCGGCACTGAAATCTTTACTTTCATCGCCAAATTTCAACCGGCGCCTGGAGCAACTGGGCATATCCCTGTCAGCCGCGAACTCGGTAAATTTCGGGCGCATCATTTTTCAGATGCTGTACCAGTTTCACTGTTACCTGGCACTGGTTCGCCAGCGCGCGATCGAGCCGGGGGATGAAGTAGTGCTGCACATTCCAAGCGGCAACTTCGGTAACGCGCTGGGTGCCTACTATGCGCATCGCATGGGTTTGCCCATCGCAAAAATCGTCATCGCTTCCAATGCCAATAACGTGTTGACCGAATGGATTAATAGCGGCTGCTATGACCTGAGTAAACGCGATCTGATAGCGACGACTTCACCGGCAATGGATATCCTCAAATCATCTAACGTGGAACGCGTGTTGTTCGACCTGTTTGGCCCGGCTCGCAACCGCGAACTGATGCAACAGCTCGATGTAGATGGTCGTTACCAGCTGGATCAACATGAACACCAGCAGATAACGAATATTTTTGCTGCCGATTTTTGTACGGATGAGGAAGGCGAACAGTACATTCGACAGGTGTTCGAGCAGGGTTACCTGGTGGATCCACACACGGCTACCTGCTTCAAGACCTGCCGCTCGGCCAGGTTCAAAGACGAGGTAAATATTATTTACTCTACCGCCGAATGGACCAAATTTGCCGCGGTGGTCGATAACGCGATAAACGCAAACCAACCGGACTCCGACCAGGCGGCCCTGCAATCTGTCTCGACCACCGCCGGAATCGAGGTACCTGAGGTCATCGCCAGACTGTTTGACAAACCGATCGCCCACCCCGACATCATCGAAAAGCAGGCTATCGAAAGCGAAATTTTGAAGTTCCTCGAATCCGGAAATTAAGCTTCCGGCGCGAGGCCGACTTCGCTCCAGCAGATAATTCGACGCAGTGGATAGGGTTAGATCTTCCAGGGACAGAGGTTGGCGGAAATTTTGCGTACGCCGGTAACCTCGCATCGATCGCAAACGCAAGCAGCGATACGATCGACCCAATCAGGTTGACGAACTCGATATAACCCGGGCGGCTGTCAGATACATAATGCCTCAGGTAATCGCTTGCCCAGCACTTATCAAAGCTCAGGCAAGGTCAAAACCATGCAACTGGCGGTATCCGGACAAAGCGATGCGAATTGACGGGTCTGGGTAATTGCGCGTGGAACCTGCGCACGATCTACGTTCGCAAACCCCAGCTTTTCGAAGTATGCCCCGGCAGTTTCGGTCAGCAGGTAGACGGCTTTTTTGCTGTCGGTTTCGGCCAGGCCGATCAGGTACCGGGAAATACATCGCGCCAGGCCGGATGAGCGATATTGCTCCCGCACCACGACGGAGCGCAGCAGCGCGTAATCCCCGGCTGGCTCGAGCCCACCCGCGGCAATCAGCTCATCGCCGTTGAATATTCCGAAAAAATTCTGCGCCTGCGCGGCACAATCCTGCACGGGCAGATTATTGTTACGCAACAAGGCTTCCAGCTGGGCCAGGTTGGCGGGTTGCAATCTGCCTATCGGGCTGAAAGACATAACCCCGACTCTGCCGGTCTAATCACCATCGAGCGTTTCGACACGAATCCGGTGCACTGCGCCGTGAACTGCCTCCAGGCCGGTAATCGCCTCGATGGCATCGACCATTTGCTGCTCACGAATCTTTTGCGTCAGCATGATAATCGTCGCCCGGGTCACTCCGCTTTCCGGTTCCTTCTGCAGAATCGCCTCGATGGAAATATCCTTGTCGCCCATGATGCGGGTAATCTCGGCCATAACGCCGGGACGGTCATCGACTCGCATGCGCAAATAGTAGGCGGTTTGGATCTCGGTGATCGGCAGGATCGGAATATCAACAATCTGATCGGGCTGAAAAGCCAGGTGCGGTACTCGATTTTGCGCATCGGTAGTGATCGTGCGAGCTACATCGATAATGTCCGCAATCACGGCAGACGCGGTTGGATCGGCACCGGCACCGGCGCCGTAGTAAAGTGAGGGTCCGAGCTTGTCAGCCTGCACCAGCACGGCATTCATGACACCATCGACATTGGCGATCAGCCTTTTCTCCGGAATCAGGGTCGGATGCACGCGCATCTCGATACCCTTATCGGTACGTCGCGCGACACCGAGATGCTTGATGCGGTAACCGAGCTGGCCGGCATAGACCACGTCCTCGGTTGAGATACCGCTTATACCCTCGGTATAGACTGCGTCGAATTGCAACGGGATACCGAAGGCTATCGATGACAGGATACAAAGCTTGTGTGCTGCGTCGATGCCCTCGACATCGAAAGTTGGATCGGACTCGGCGTAGCCCAGTTCCTGCGCCTCGCGCAAAACATCGTCAAAATCACGCCCCTTGTCGCGCATCTCGGTAAGAATAAAGTTACCGGTACCATTGATAATTCCAGCGACCGACTCGATGTGATTAGCACTCAGGCCTTCCCGAATCGACTTTATAATCGGTATGCCACCTGCGACGGCGGCTTCAAACACTACATTAACTCCCTGCTGCTGTGCCGCGGCAAAGATTTCATTTCCGTGTAAAGCGATCAAAGCCTTGTTGGCCGTTACTACATGCTTGCCATTTTCGATAGCCTGCATCACCAGATCCAGTGCTGGCTGGTAGCCACCAATCAATTCGATGACGATATCGATAGCGGGATTGTTGACTACTTCAAAGGGAT
Source organism: uncultured Gammaproteobacteria bacterium (assembly GCA_937936805.1). Taxonomy (GTDB): domain Bacteria; phylum Pseudomonadota; class Gammaproteobacteria. The sequence continues at coordinate 28,740 of CALDDP010000014.1, forward strand.
CGCCAACCAGGTCGATATCACCGCTCTCTGCCGGCAGGCCGGCGCTAACCGAGCGTCGCGAAGCCTGGATAATCTCAATCTTTCGCCCTGCGCGCCGCGCTATTTCGGCGGCATTATTTTTTAACACCATGGCGGTGCTGGCGCCCACAGTACCAACACCAAGCAAACCCAGTTTCACCGGTTTCAATCCTAGTCTCCAGAAGTATTCGCAGGGATTTTTCGAACGCGCAACCTTAAGAAATGTATCGCCGACTGTCAACCGCGGGCAACGCTTCGATTGCGTTGATCAGCTGACCAAATTACTTTATTCTGCGCGGCATGCCTCTCGCCGAAGATATCGTTACCAGTCGCCACCGCATCACCGCCTACAGCGCAAGTTCGGTGACCGTAAACGACAGCGTTTACCGGCAAAGCCTGGTTATCACCGCCAGCACTGTGCTTTGCCCGTGGCCAGTTAACTCGATGCAACAACTGGGCGCCGAAACCCTGGCGCCGATACTCGAAACGAAGCCCGCTGTAGTACTGCTCGGCACCGGCGAGCAGCAGTTATTTCCCGAGCCGAAGATATACGCACTGTTCGGCCAACAGGGAATCGGTCTCGAAGTCATGGACAACGGCGCCCTGTGCCGCACTTTCAACATCCTCGTCGCCGAGGACCGCGACGTCACCGCCGCGATCGTCCTCCCCACCTGATCTCTACCAGTAGAGTGGCCACGGATCGAAGTCCCGGAGGCGGGTTATTCTTCGTTGATGATGTTGTCGCGCGAGTAACCGCTGTGTTCCAGGATGCGGCGCAGCTTGCGTAACGCATCCATCTGGATCTGGCGCACGCGTTCGCGAGTTACTCCAAGTTCGAGCCCGACCTCTTCGAGGGTACCGCGCGGATGGTTGCGCAGGCCGAAGCGACGCACTACAACATCGCGCTGCTTTTCGTCGAGTTCATCCAGCCAGCTGTCGAGATGTTTGATGACGCTTTCATCCTGCAGAATACTGGAAGGGTCGGCGTTGCTGTCATCGGGAATTACATCGAGTAAAGGACGCTCACCTTCACCGCCCATGGGGATATCAAAAGAAGAAACGCGATCGGCCAGCTTGAACATTTTTTCGACGTCCTTGACCGGTTTTTTCAGCAACCTGGCAACGTCTTCGGAAGTTGCTTCGCGGTTGAGTTCCTGGGTCAGTTTTCGCGCTGCTCTGAGGTAAGTGTTCAATTCCTTGATAACATGGATCGGTAACCTGATAGTTCGCGTCTGATTCATCAGGCCACGCTCTATGGTTTGCCTAATCCACCAGGTCGCGTAGGTGGAGAAACGGAAACCGCGCTCAGGATCAAATTTTTCTACCGCGCGAATCAGTCCGAGGTTACCCTCTTCGATCAAATCGAGCAGTGCCAGTCCTCGATTCATGTAACGACGCGCGATTTTCACCACCAGGCGCAAATTACATTCGATCATTTTGTCGCGCGCCGCGGTGTCGCCTTTTAGCGAGAGGCGCGAATAATAGACTTCCTCTTCCGCGGTCAACAGCGGCGAGACTTCTATTTCCTTGAGATAAAGCCGGGTCGGGTCGGAATCTGATGCACGGCGAGTGGTGGTCTTGCGACGATCTGCCTCCGGCTTGCGACGTTCGACAAATTTTTCGCTCTCGGTAACGTCATCGTCATCGCTTTCATCTTCATCATCATCGCTTGCGATGGTCTCATCTGCAGCCGAATCGTCATCGTCATCGCCATCGAGGTCTGCGGCTTCCCGGTCTTCCACCAGGTTCTCTACCAGCTCTTCAGGCGGTATTTCAGTATCTTCGATAAGTGACTTATCGGTCGACTTGGTCATTCAGAGGTTCCTTTATTGATTAGGCAAATACTTCATTGGATCTACCGGCTTGCCATTTCGTCTAATCTCAAAATGTAACTTTGCGGTGTTATCTCTGCGTCCCATTCTTGCTACAACCTTCCCCGACTTTACCGAAGCCCCTTCTTGCACCAGACGTTCCTGGCAATAGGCATAAGCACTTAAATAGGTATCGCTATGTTTGATTATGATGAGATTACCATAACCGGACAAACCATTACCACTATATACAACCTTCCCATCGGCCACCGCGCGCACCGGCTGTCCGAATTTACCCGCAATGTCGATGCCGCGACGATCAAGCTGGGAGGCAAGGAAAGTATTCAGCGGTTTGCCCTGCGTCGGCCAGATCCATTTTACCGGACTACGCCCGCTGTACTGGTCGTTGCTGCCGGTGGTGGTGCTGGCTTTGGGTTTGGATGTTGCTTTTGTTTTTGTTTTTGTAGCAGGTTTCTGCACGCTGCTACCGGCGACAGTTTTACTGTCCGGTTTTATCATGCGCAGGCGCTGCCCCGGATGAATCGGGGTATTGACATCAATCTGGTTCCAGCGCGCCAGTTGCTTGTAGTCGAGCCCGTAGCGCCAGGCAATCGAATACAACGTATCGCTGCGTTTGACCGTATACCAGCCGGGGCCCCTGGAAACATAAGTGGGCGGTTTTACCGTAACACAGGATACCAGCAACATTACTGCGACAGCGGTAACAATGGCTGATTTCATTTATCGACGTCTACTGAGTGAGGTAGTAAAAACCGATCGCCAGTAACAGAATAACGACGATGGCCCATCCTATGTATTCAATATACCTGACTAACCTGGGTTCGATTGCCGGCCCGAACCGGGCCAGGCACCAGGCGAGCAGGAAAAAGCGGGCACCGCGCCCGATAATCGAAGCCAGCACAAACGGGATAATCGCCAGGTTCAATACGCCGGCCGCAATGGTGAAAATCTTGTACGGGACAGGTGAAAATCCGGCTACCAGCACCGCCCAGAAACCCCATTGTTCAAACCAGATCGTGACCGTTTCAAACCTGGCCTGATAACCCCATTCGATGATAAAAGGCTCTACCTGGTCGAACAGAAATGCACCGATCAAGTATCCGACCAGACCACCGAGCACGGAAAAAAACAGGGTTAGCATCGCAAACCGCATTGCCAGCGAAGGCCTCGACAATGACATCGGCGCGAGCATTACATCGGGTGGGGGAAACGGCAGGATAAAGGATTCGACAAAACTTAGCAGCGACAAATAATACGGTGCGTGCAGGTGGCGTGAATAGCGCATCACGCGATGGTAGATAGTCTCAAATAACTGCACTAGTTCAATCCCGGCAACAGCGGTACGAAGGCGACTTTTTCCAGTTCTTCGCTAACCAGACCATCCTTGCCCCGCGTGATTTTAGTCATCGTCTGGTCGATACCATTGTCGAACGGCAGCACCATGATGCCGCCATCGTTCAACTGTGCCACCAGCGCCTCGGGTATCTCGGTACAGGCTGCAGTCATAATTATTCTATCGAAACGATAACTGAGATTTGGCCAACCACCTGTGCCATCGGTGTAACGCAACTGCACGTTATGCATTTCGAGCTCGGCGAGGCGCTTCTTCGCCTGCAAGTGCAGGGCTTCAATGCGTTCGACGCTATACACCTGTGGGAAAATACTCGCCAGCACCGCGGTCTGGTAGCCGCAACCCGTGCCGATTTCCAGCACCGAGCCGGGCATACCATCTTCCAGCAACAACTGGGTCATATACGCCACGATGAAAGGTTGCGATATAGTCTGCCCGTAACCAATCGGCAGCGCAGTGTCCTCGTAGGCACGGTGTGCCAGCGCCTCATCGACAAACAGGTGTCGTGGCACCCGTCGCATCACGTCGAGCACCTGCGCATTATTGATGCCTTGCCGCCGCAGGCGCGCGATCAGGCGATCGCGGGTACGCTGCGAGGTCATACCGATGCCCTGGTGATTTCGTTTTGAAGAGCTCACAGAACTTCAAGCCAACTTTGCAACGGTTCGATTCCACGGTGGCGGGTCAAATCGATCTGCATTGGTGTAACCGATGCCGTAGCGTGTTCGACCGCAAAAAAATCAGTCCCTGGGCCCGCATCCTGTGCTTCGCCGGGGGGGCCAACCCAGTAGACTGGACGCCCATGGGGATCCTCCTGTTTTACCATCGACTCGGACTTGTGCCTGAAACCGAGCCGGGTAGCTTCGATTGCGACAATTTCATCGTCCGGCAAATCGGGAACGTTGATATTTAACAAAGTATCGTCCGGTAACGGGCTATGCGTCAGTCGCTCGACCACGCGACGCGTGATTTGCGCCGCGCTGGAAAAATGAGTGGCGGGTTTACCGACCAGCGAAACGGCAATCGCGGGCAGCCCGAGGTAACGACCTTCCATCGCGCCGGCCACGGTACCCGAGTAGAGCACGTCATCCCCCAGGTTGGGACCGGCGTTGATCCCGGAAACGACCATATCCGGGGGCCTCTCGAGCAACCCCGAAAGAGCCAGGTGGACGCAATCAGTAGGCGTGCCATCTACATAGTAATAACCGTCCTCGGATTGCACCACGCGTAGCGGGCGCATCAGGGTCAGAGAATTACTGGCACCGCTTCTGTTGCGCTCGGGTGCGACCACGGAGATGTCCGCGACCAATGCGAGTTCCTGTGCAAGAACCCTGATTCCCGGGGCGAGATAGCCGTCATCGTTGGTAATGAGTATATGCATCGGAACAGGATTCTATATGATTTGAATGTAGGTCTGAGAGCATTTTCGGATAATATTGGCGAAATTACCTATTTGATCTGAAAAACCAAGATGAATGATGACGACGAATCTGAATTCGCCCGGCTGATTCCCGGAGTCAGGCGCCTGCATAGTGACCGTATCAATACTTATGCACGGCGTGGGCCCGGGAAATCGCCTCCCCGGACGAGAAACCGGGAAATCGATCTGCAGACAGATTTCCCCGCCGAATCCGCGCCCGCGCACGATACCCGGTTCAATTCCGGCCTGCAAAAAAAACTGCAGCGCAAAATCAAACAGGGAGCGATTCGGCCAGAAAGCAGCATTGACCTGCATGGTTACCGTCAAACAGAAGCGCTGGAGGCGCTTGAAATATTCATTACCGAAGCGCTCCAACGTCGCCTGCGGATGGTTTTAGTGATTCATGGCCAGGGCTACCGCTCGCAAACTGATGCGATCCTCAGACCGCTGGTACAGCGCTGGCTCGCGAATCAGCCGCAGGTGCTCGCCTGGTGTCCTGCGCAGGCGCGTGACGGCGCTGCCGGCGCGAGTTACGTATACCTGCGCTCGAACTGATTATCTGTCGATGGGCCAGTTGATCTCGGCGGCGGTTTGTATTCCGACGACCACCTCGGCGAGGGATCGGGGCATTATCGCCTGCTGTGCCGAAAGTGGAATTCTACCGCCCATGATCTCTGCCCGACGCTGCGGGTAAAGCGGTTTCAGGTAGGGCTCTGCATAACCTTGCGGATATTGCGGAATACTATCCATAGCGTACTTGTCCGACGCACCCAGGGTATGCATCAGCTCGTGGGCAATTACGACCTGGTTGGAGCCTCGATAGGATTTATCGGCAAACGCGTTGATGATACCGATTAGTCCACCTTCCAGGCCAACCGAATGGCGCAGGGAGTGGGTAGTTTCAATATCATAATAGGTCACGAATAGTTCGACATCACCTTCGTCCTGGTCGCTGTTCCAGGCGCGATGAGCTGCCCAGGCCCTGAACCTGAGGCTCCACCAGATATTCCCAAGCACGGATTGCTCCGCGGGTAGCTCTGGGGGACCCGACTGCAGGCGGCCGTTGTACTCGACGTCGATCGCATCGATCAGAACACCGTGACGCCTGGCCTCGCTGTTAACGAATTTTTCCACCGCCGCAAAACTGTTCCTGGTCAGTGAATCTATGTATTTTTCGGTAGCATTTCGACCGTCGCCATTGACCGCGTATATTCGCACCCAGAGCGGATTCTCCCAACTGGTAGAACGGGATTTGATCAGGGCTTCGTTGACTGCAACAAACAGCAGTACCAGCAGCAGGATCAAGTAGCGCAGGTTTTTTCGCATCGAGCTTTTAGCTTACCAGTCGTTCCGCCTGGTACAGTGTTTCGATGCCGGCGGTTTTCCTGTAAGCGTTTTCACTGAGGTAACGGCGCCAACGCCGCGCATTGGGCTCACCGTGGAACAGGCCTATCAGGTGGCGGACCATGCGCGTCAATGGCATTCCCTGGCTGAGCTGTCGTTCGATATAGGGATAAATCCGATGCAGCATTGCAATTCTGTCAGGGATTTCGACCTGTTGCTGAGCAAAAATCACCTGGTCGACATTATGCAACAGGTAAGGATTTTGATAGGGCTCGCGCCCGAGCATAACCCCATCGACATGTTGCAAATGCGCGAGACAGGCCTGCAGGGTTTTAATGCCGCCATTGATAATGATCTCCTGCGCGGGGAAATCCTGTTTCAACCGATAAACCCAGTCATACTTGAGCGGCGGAATCTCCCGGTTCTGCCTGGGATTGAGCCCCTGTAACCAGGCATTGCGCGCATGCACAATCATCGCTTCCGCACCGGCGTCAACCTGTGCCGCGACGAAACCGGCGAAAATATCGTAGTCATTCTGCTGATCGATGCCGGTGCGATGTTTTACCGTTACCGGTAAACTGGTTGCCGATTTCAGCGCCGCCACGCAGTCGGCCACTAACCCGGGATCCTTCATCAGGCAGGCGCCGAAACTACCCGACTGGACCCGGTCGCTGGGGCATCCGCAATTCAGATTGATTTCGTCGTAACCATATTCATTGCAAATCTGCGCCGCACGATACAACTGTTCCGGGTCCGATCCGCCGAGTTGAACCGCCAACGGGTGCTCCTCGTCACTGAAGCCGAGCAGACGATCAGGATCGCCATGCAGGATGGCCGCGGCGGTAACCATTTCGGTGTACAGCAGTATGTTTTCGGAAAACAGGCGCAGGAAAAATCGGGAATGGCGGTCCGAGCAGTCCATCATCGGCGCCACACTGAAGCGGCGCCCGACTGTTGACCTGGTTTCGTTTTGCTCTTTCACCGTCCTCTTCGCCTGCAACTCAGGCAACTCTTCTGACATCTTGCACATTAGGCAATTGCGATAACTTGTCAATAATAACCACCAGTTCGTCGACGCTGCGAATTTCCATGATCATATTGGTGTACACCATCTGCTCGACCTTGTTAGTGGTGGAATTGATGTCTAACAGGTTGATCTTCAGGTTGGCCAGAATGGTACTGATATCCTGCATCAGGCCGGTTCGCTGGTAAGCGGTCATGCTCAGCTCTACCGGGTAAACCGAATCATTCTGACGCCCCCATTCGACCTCTATCAGGCGCTGGTGCTTGGCTTCCGGCAAGGAGAGGATATTCGAACAGCTGCGCTTGTGTATGGAAATACCGCTATTGATCGTAATGAAGCCTATGATCTCATCGCCCGGCACGGGTTTGCAGCAGCGCGCGAACTGGGTCATCAGGTTGCCGACTCCCTGCACACTGACATCGTCCTTGGACGTCGGCGCCTTGCTTTCCTTTTTGATCTTCCTGAACGGATCATGTTCAGGCGTGGATTGCAGGAAGCCCAGGATCTGTGCCGAGGTGATCAGGCCACGGCCGATATCAGCAAAAAACTGGTCGGTTTCCTTGCGCTTGAAATGCGCCACGAGCTGTTTCAGATTCGCATTGTGAATCGAGTATTTACTTAGAATGCGATCATAAATTGATTTACCATCGAGCAGGTTCTGTTCGAAATCCTGGTGATTAAACCAGTTGCGCACCTTGGATCGGGTTCCGGCAGACTTGATAAAACCCAGGTTCCTGTTCATCCAGTCACGGCTGGGCCGGCTTTCCTTCGTGGTCAGGATTTCGACTTCATCACCGGTCTGTAACACCGTGGTCAGATTCACGATCCGGCCATTGACCTTGGCACCGCGACAGCGATGGCCAACCTCGGAGTGAATACTGTAGGCGAAATCGAGCGGTGTTCCACCCTGTGGAATGTCGATAATCTGGCCTCTAGGCGTAAACACGTATACGCGGTCACTGGATAATTCGGTTGAAATCTCCGATATCGCATCCGACACTTCCTCCGCGGAACCCTGCAACAGGTCCCGCATCTGCGCAATATTCGAGTCCATGCGCTGATCCAGCTTCGCACCTTCCTTGTAGCGCCAGTGCGAAGCAACCCCGAGCTCGGAATTTTCGTGCATCTCGTAAGTCCTGATCTGCACCTCGACAACCTTTCCATCCTCATCGACCACCGCGGTATGCAGCGACTGGTAGCCATTATTCTTCGGGTTCGCTACATAGTCGTCAAACTCACTCGGAATATGCTGCCAGGTGGTGTGCACCACCCCGAGGACCGCGTAACAGTCGGCTACCGAATCGACCAGTATGCGCACCGCGCGAACGTCGAAGAGTTCGTGGAACTCCAGGTTTTTACGCTTCATCTTGCGCCAGATGCTGACGATATGCTTGACCCTGCCCTCGACGCTGGCGGTCAAATCCTGATCCGCCAGTAGCTGCCTGAGACGGGTCTTGAACTGCTCGATGAAAGCTTCCCGTTCGCTGCGTTTTTCTTCCAGTAATTTGGCGATCCGCTTGTAGCCCTGTGGCTCCAGCGCGCGAAAAGCCAGGTCCTCGAGTTCCCATTTAAGCAAACCCATGCCGAGCCGGTTGGCCAGTGGCGCATAAATATCGAGCGTTTCCTGTGCAATCCAACGCCGCTGCTCGTAAGCAGCGTATTTCAACAGGCGCAGGCGTTCCACCCGATAACACAGCTTTATCAGCATAACGCGCACATCGCTGATAATCGCCATTAACAGGCGACGCAGGTTTTCCGCCTGCTGTGGACTATCGATTTGTGCCTGCGCACCTTCCTTGAGGTTATTCAACTGGTTGACGCCCTGGGTCAAGCGGGCAATCTTGCTGCCGAATTCGGCTTCGATTCGCTTGTCATCGAGTAGATCGCGCAACCCGGGATCGCTCAGCAGGGTCGCAATGACCGTATCGCTGTCACTACCCATCTCGAGAACACGTCGGGCAACGTCAACACTGCGCGGTCGGTCATTGTCGGGCTGGTCGGCAGCGGCGGCATAGTCGAGTGCGCTGGCAAACTGATCGTTCCAGCCAAGCTGGCTGGTGACCGTTGCAACAAATTGTTTGTCCGTCACGGAATTCATAATCAGGCGAATCAGGAACGCAGAATCTTCATCGGTGAGATATTGTAGACCCTGCGACTCACCAGGGTACCGGCGAGCGTCAGCACCAGGCAGGCCGACACGAGGCTGTATCCCCACAGTGACGCCGAGAAATGGTATTCGATATCGAAAAAGTAAACGCTGACCGCCCAGCCCGCCATGCTGGCGATGGCGGCGGCAAAGAACCCGATCAGCGCGCCCATCAGGGTGAATTCGAGCACATGCACACGATACAACTGACTGGTATGTGCACCCAGCGCGCGCAGCAGTGAAGATTCGACTTCGCGCTCATGCCTGCCGGTCTGGATAGCCGCCAACAGCACGATCGTCGCCGAGGCGAGCGCAAACAGGAAAAAGAACTGTAAAGCCACGGTGGCCTTGTCGACAATAGCCTGCACCCGCGCCATCAACTCGCTGATGTCGAGCAGCGTAATTGAAGGATAGCGCTGCAGCAGCTGTTTCAAATCAGCCTTGTGCTGGTCCCTGATCAATGCACTCAGCAACCAGGTCTGCGGCATCTCGGCGATCAATTCCGAATTCGCGATGAGGAAAAAATTAGGTTTGAAGTTTTCCCATAATACGGAGCGGATACTGGTTACCGATGCTTGCAGGGTCTTGCTACCCACCGTCATGGTGAGCTGATCGCCTAACTTCAAACCCAGCCTCTCGGCCAGCCCCTCCTCGACAGAAAACTGTGCCGGGTCGCGGTTTTCACTGAGCCAGTAGCCGGCGACAATTTTGTTCTGCACGGGTAACGCGTCAGCATAGGTAATATTGAAGGTATGGGTCGCACTGTGGGATCCGCGCGGATGTGAAAACCTGATTTTATCGACATCTACCCCGTTGATCTGCGCCATGCGGGCGCGCACCAGCGCATAGGGCGTCGAAGCTTCAATCTGGCGCTGGCGCAGAAATTCCTCGACCCCGGCAACATCACTGCTGCGAATATTGATCAGGAAATAATTGGGTATGTCAGCGGGTAACTGCGCCTGCCATTCACCCATCAGTTCATCCTTGACCACCGCGATTAACAGTATCGCGATCAGTACCAGGCTAAATCCCGACATCACGTAAATCGCCCCGCGCGAGCTCGCCTGCAGGCGGCTGAGCAGATACTGGCGCAGCCAGAACCGGCGTCGCGACGAAACCAGTAGCAGCTTGACCATCCAGCCCAGAATCAAGGGCAGGATGAAAGCGCAGGCCAGCACGATACCCAGAACCGCGATCGCCAGCAGCGAACTTTGCATCAAAATCACGAGGACGCAGAATACGGCAGTAATGGCGCTGCCGGTCATCAGCAAACCACGCGACCAGGAACGACGATTGACCACCGTGCGCAGAACCTGCATCGGCGGAGTCGCGGTCGCATTGAGCAGATATGGCAGCGAAAAACCGGCCAGCGCGAGCAGGCCGACAACAGCTGCGGTGAAATAAGGGCGCAAAGCGTAAACCTGCGGCAAGGTTTTACCAAACCAGCCGTCCAATGCCCATTGCAGCGGAAACTGTGTTGCCCAGCCTAGTATCACACCGACTGCAGTCGCGGCAATCCAGAGCCGACCCAACTGCCCGAGATAGTATTTGAAAAGACTAGGTTGCGAGATGCCAAATGCACGCAACATCGCTATCTTGGGCGCCTCCCGGTTTGCCGTGTATCGCGCGGTAATCGCAATTGCGGCCATCGCAATTACCAGCGTCAATACAATTGCGAGCGCGAAGAACTTGCGTGTGCGCTCGAGCGCGCTGCGCATTTCCGGACGGGCATTTTCCAGATCCTGGATTTCTTCACCCGGTTTCAGATTAGTCGTCAGCCAGGTCTTGAAACTGGCAATGTCGGCCTGATCGCCAGCAAACATCAGGCGGTATCTAACCCTGCTGCCCGGCACCACGAGACCGGTTTGTGCAAGGTCCTTGATATTCATCAGCACCCTGGGCGCCAGGTTGAAAATGGCGCCACCGCGATCCGGCTCATAGGTAAGCAGCCAACTGGCAGCAAAATTCTGTTCACCAATAGTCAAATCCTGGCTAATAATTGACCCCAGTTTCGAATCCAGCCAGACCTCCCCGACTGAAGGCCCCTGTTCGGCATAGCTTCGCTGTGCCGTCACATCATGCGCCCGCTCCAGTTTACCGCGCAGCGGATATGCCCCATCGACCGCCTTTAACTCGACTAACTGTGGTTCGTCATCGATAAAAACCGCGGTCCGCAGGCTCACGCTCTGGCTGACCTGCAAACCTTGTTCAAGCGCGGCAGAACGGTACTCGGAATCGAATTTCTTGCTCGACAAAACGACCAGGTCGGCGGCCAGCAGCTCGCTTGCCTGGCGGTCAAGCAGCAGGCTGATACGATTTGTAACGAGCTGGCTCGAGGTGACAATAGCAACCGTTATTACGGTGGCAACAAACATTAGCCAGTAGGAATGTATGGTTGCGTGCTTTAGCTTCATCTTCGTTTAGTTCGCCAGCAGGCGACCGGATTCCATCAGAATCTGACGATCGCCTCGTTGCAGCAACTCTTCTTCATGCGTAACCAGCACCAGGGTAGTACCCGACTGGTCACGTAAATGAAACATCAGGTCCGCGATCTGTCGCCCGGTAGTCGCATCGAGGTTACCCGTGGGTTCGTCAGCGAACAACACGGTCGGCCTGGTGGCAAAAGCACGCGCTATCGCGACCCGTTGCTGTTCACCACCGGATAGATGATCCACCTGCGTATAGGCTTTTGCCTCCAGCCCCACCTGTTGCAGGCTGGTTGCGGCAAGCTCGCTGGCATTCTCGATAGCGCCAAGCTCAAGCGGTAACATGACGTTCTGCAGCGCGTTGGCGCCCTTCACCAGGTGAAACGACTGGAAAACGAATCCAACCTTACCGGCCCGGATAGATGAACGTTGCTCTTCGTTTTTATCAGCCAGATTCTGGCCCAGCAAAACCACTTCCCCCGAACTTGCCTGATCGAGGCCCGCCATCAAGCCCAGCAGCGTGGTTTTGCCCGAACCTGACGCTCCCTTGATCACGACAGCTTCCTGGTACTTAACATCCAGCGAGATATTATTTAGGATGTCGAGTTCACCATCCGGAGTATTTACCGTCTTGCCAACCTGTTTTAACGCAATGCAAAGATTATTTTCTGCCATGACTCTGTTCTTGCTGCTGGGTTTCCACAGCTACGGTTATGCGAATCACTCCGCATCGAAAATCCTGATTTTAGGCGACAGTTTAAGTGCCGCCCACAATATACCGGTAGACAAGGGGTGGACACACCTGTTTAGCTCCAATATAAGGTCAAGTTTCCCACAAACAAGCGTTATAAACGCAAGCATCAGCGGAGAAACTACCTTCGGCGGTTTACAACGCCTGCCCGGACTGCTGGCTGATCATCAGCCGACCCATCTGATCATCGAGCTGGGTGGTAACGACGGGCTCAGGGGACTTGGTTTCGGGCAGAGTACCGACAACCTGCGGCAAATGGTGCGGCTAGCCGAGGACCGGGAGATCGAGGTTTTGCTGATCGGCGTGCGTATGCCGCCTAATTTTGGCGCTGCCTATAATGCTCGCTTTCAGCAGGTATTCGAAAGCGTCGCCGATGAATTCCGTATTCACTACCTGCCCAGGTTTCTCGAGGGAGTCGCAGCCGGCGATCCGGCGCTAATGCAGGCCGACGGAATCCATCCAACCGCCCTGGCACAACCCATACTGGCGCAAAAGGTCGAACACCTGATGCGGCAAATCCTCACTCATCAAGCAACGTCTCAAGCTGGTGTAAATCGGTTACCTGGTGCTCCGGCTCAGGCAGGTGATCAGGCCACTTGATACTGTCGCGATTGATCCACACGGCGTGATAACCCGCTGCCAGCGCACCAGCCACATCATATGCCGGATGATCACCAACGTAGACTATTTCTTCGGGGGACGCGTCGAAACGCTCTGCCAGGTGCTCGTAGATCAAGCTGTCCGGTTTGGCTGCCATAACATCGGATGCACTAACCGAGTGCTCGATCAGATGAGCCAGGCCGACATGCTCGACGCTGGCATTGCCATTACTGATCGAGCCGAGGCGGAATTTCTGCTTTAAGCGCTGCAGGCAGGGTAAAACATCGGCGTAAAATTCAACCTGCTGACGCGCCTCGAAAAATACCTCGAACCCGTTTGTGGACAACTGTTCACCGTCGTAATCATGGATATCACCAAGATGCTGCAGAAAATCGCAACGCATGGCGGTCATATCCACCGTGTAGCGTTGTTCCCTTGAACTGAATTCTCGCCGATACTCGACCATTTGCGTGGGACTATAGCGTTCGGTGACACGCGGATAATGCTCCGCGAGCCATTGGTACAGAGTCTCCTCCGCGCGATGAATCGTCGGCATACAGGGCCACAGGGTATCATCGAGGTCAAAGGCAATTACGGTTACTTGTTCGAACACGGCAGTTCCACTCAGCGTAGCGGGGAATTCTAAGGGTTTTACAGGCAATACGATAGATTTACGAGGCTGGATATATGGATAAAGCGACAGCCGTCGAGCTGAAAAAATGTTTAGGCATAATTCTTTCCCTGTCGACGAATGTTCTTTACTATTACCCGCCATCAAAGCGCACACAGTATTTCATGAACCAGGCCAGCAATCGACATAGCGTCAACGTTTCCGGTGTCATCATCGGCGGTAATGCACCCATAGTGGTGCAATCGATGACCAACACCGATACCGCTGATATCGCCGCCACGGTCGCGCAGGTACAGCTACTCTACGAATCCGGCTCGGAACTGGTGCGGTTAACGGTTAACAATGACGCCGCGGCCAGCGCAATTCCACATATCGTCGAGCAGCTGGATGCCCGCAATTGCCAGGTCCCCTTAATCGGTGATTTTCATTTCAATGGCCATAAACTGCTTAGTCAGCACCCCGCCTGCGCTGGCGCGCTGGCCAAGTACCGCATTAATCCGGGTAATGTCGGACGGGGTAAAAAACGCGATCAGCAGTTCAGCGAAATGATTGAAATTGCGTGTCGCCATGATAAACCGGTGCGTATCGGCGTGAATTGGGGCAGTCTCGACCAGCAGTTGCTGGCCAACCTGCTGACGCGCAATGCCAACCTCGCAGATCCGTTGTCGCTAGCAGCGATCAACCGTCAGGCAGTTATCGAATCGGCGCTTGACAGCGCCGCATTTGCCGAGGAAATCGGCCTTCCTGCTGATCACATCGTCATCAGTTGTAAAATGAGCCGGGTGCCGGACCTGGTCGAGGTGTATCAAACCCTGGCGCAAAAATGTCGCTATGCGCTGCATCTGGGTTTGACCGAAGCCGGTATGGGGGACCCGGGCATTATCGCTTCCAGCGCGGCATTGGCAATCCTGCTTAACCAGGGTATTGGCGATACGATCCGTGTCTCGCTGACACCGGAACCCGGTGCAACCCGGGAACGCGAAGTCAAGGTGGCGCAGCAGGTATTGCAGTCACTGGAGATACGTTCATTTTCGCCAAGCGTAACCGCATGTCCCGGCTGCGGACGCACCACCAGCGAGTATTTCCAGGTGCTTGCGCAACAGATCCAGCAGGAACTGGATGCATCGATGCCCACCTGGAAACATGACTACCCTGGTGTGGAAGCCATGAAAGTGGCGGTTATGGGATGCGTGGTAAATGGTCCGGGTGAAAGTAAACACGCCAATATAGGTATCAGCTTGCCCGGGACCGGGGAACAACCGGTTGCGCCGGTTTACGAAGATGGGTTAAAAACGGTTACGCTTAAGGGCGACGACATTGCCCGGGAATTTATCGGGCTGGTGAAAAACTACGTTAAAACTCACTACGCTTCGAGTTAAGCTTTAATCTCCCTGATTTCGCAGGCAATCTCGAACAGAACTTCGTTACTGGATACCCGGGCGACAACCACCTCCGCTTCCATCGGTGAAGTGGTAGAGTTGCTCGGAGTCAAAACGATTTGCAGCGTGGTGCCTGATTCGAATTTTTCGTTTGATGTGAACAGGATGCCCTTGCTACTTAGATTGATTACGTTGCCCTGGTACTGCTTTGTGCTCCCCTCTACCGAAAAGCTCAATTCGCAATCGATCGGCATGCGCAGGAAGTCACGTTTTTCCGCATAATCGATCATTTAAAAGTCCTGTCAAAGTTTGAACAGTTTACCGAAGTTGGCGACGTCCAGTATTTTACGTACTTCGGGCGTGGCTTGTTTAATTTCGATACTCGACGATTCGCCACCGGCGTGCTCACGCAACAGCAGCAGCATGCCGAGGGCCGAGCTATCGAGGTAGTCAGTTTCCGCCAAATCAACCACATATTCAACACCATCACCCGCGGTATCGGCATAAGATGCACAAAACTCGTCGTACAATTGAAAATCAAATTTGCCGGCGACTGCGATGGTTACCTTGTTACCTTCATCGGACGTCGTCATATTTATGCTCATTATTATTACCTCTTTCCTGATTCGAATCTGAAGTGGTTAACTTTACTGATTCAAATCCGTACCGATTAAAACATTCAAACATAGCCGCGGTCCAGCAAGATATTTTTAGCGCCTGCTTACGTTGGCTTGACTGTAAACTACTACTTTGGATACTACATCCGGTAAGTTACCGATCTACAGTTATCTAAAGCGCGACAACATCCTCCCTTATAGACCATATTAAAGCCTTTTTCAGCGCCGCCGGTAAAGCCTGTGAATCAGTTCACGCAACCATCCAGCGTATCAATTTAGCGGCGCCAGCAACAACACAACGGTCCGCCCGGCCGAGGCGGCAACATTGATTGAAGCAGATGTGGGAAAGGTCGGGGTTTTCGGCCGGGACCCGGTAAATCAGCAGATAATAACCTGGTTCTTGCCGTTAATTTTTGCCTGGTAGAGAGCTTTATCAGCCCGCTTGAATGCACTAAGGAAACTATCTCCGAGACGCACCAGGGTAATGCCAATGCTGATCTGAACACGCTCCTGCGCACCAAATCCTTGCAGATCGAGTTCATCGATACTGCTGCGAATACGCTCACTGACATCGATTGCTCCATGGATATCGGTCTGTGCCAGGCCACCTACAAACTCGTCACCTCCATAGCGATAGACGAGGTCGGTGTTACGCACCACCTGGCTGATTACCTGCGCGACTTCGCGCAACACCTGATCGCCGACGTCATGACCGCAGCCGTCGTTGATTTGCTTGAATCCGTCGAGATCCATCATCAGTAAAGCCATCGATTGACTGTGACGTTTAGCCAGGTCTATTTCACGCGGCAGGTTCTTTTCCATCGCCATGCGATTGTTCAGCCCGGTCAGGGGATCACGATAAGCCGACTTGAGAGCGATCTGGTACATTAGTGCGTTCCTGATCGGATAAAGCAGCGAACACATCAGATCTTCCAGTTCGCAAAGTTCGTAGCTGTTAAAACTGGAGCGCTTGTAAAGGGTCAGTTCACCCAGCAACCGGTTCTGCATCTTGAGCCGGTACCTGGCGTTGAATCCAGCAACTACACCCTACCTGTTGCAACGGACTTCACTGGGCATGCAACAGGAAACCCAGCAACCCCCGTCGCTGAGTTTGGCCCTGCCGTTTCTCGATCAACAGGAAGTCAAACCGCTACACGTGGAAGCAGAGCAACGCGACCAGCCGCAGGAAGATAAAGAGCAAAGCTGGGATATCCGGCTGAGTTTCGAACTGGCCGGACTGGGACCTGTCGCCTGTCATCTGTTTCTGCAGGGCGTGACGGTAGCCGCCAGTTTTTACTGTGAGAATTCGCGCACCCGCGTGCAGGTCGAACAAGCGTTGCCAGAGCTAAAACAGCAGCTGTAGGTGGCCGGTTTCGACGCGGGTGAGTTGCACAGTTTTGCGGGAAAACCGGGCCAGTCCAGGGTCGCGGCCACGACCAGCTATGCTGAATCATTAATCGATATCGAGGTGTAGTCATGAACAAACTGCCGAGATTTGCAATCGCCCTCGAATACGACGGCAAACAGGCTCCACTGGTGACAGCCAAGGGGCACGATGAAATAGCCAATAGAATTCTGCAACTGGCGCATGAGGCCAATGTGCCGATTCAAAAGGACAACGAACTGGCGCTGGTACTCGATCATATCGATCTCGGCGATCATATTCCCGAAGCGCTATATGTCATCATCGCCGAGATCCTGACCTTCGCCTACCGACTGTCGGGTAAACACAAGGACTTCATGGACGATATCGAAATGCACACTGATCACAGCGCCGAAGCCAACTCTTCGAACCAGGATTATTAGGCTTCCAACCGGTTTGCAAACTGGCGCGGCGGACACTTTCGAGCAGGCAATAGCGTGCTATGCTAGCGGCCAGTCGAACACCGCAAACCGCGCTGAAGTGTTTATCGAGGCAGCCTTATGAAAATCACCGATATCGAGGTTCACATACTGGGCGGCCCGCAGGAAGAGCGCCCGCATTGGGTAAGCCACTTCCCTGTCCCCGCTGCAAACGAGTTACTCGTGATCCTGTACACGGACAGTGGTATTTCGGGCTTTGGTCTGGGTAGCAGCAATGGCCGGCTTGAACAAACTGCCGAGATGTTTGCCAACGGTTTGCGGGAAATAATCGTCGGTTCCGATGCCCTGTCACCGGAACGCCTTTATGAAAAGCTGTTCTCGCTAAGCTGGCACCGGATCGCAGCCGAGAAGGGCTGGAGCAAAGCGCAGATAGTCCTCGCCTCCGCAGCCGTCGATATCGCCATGTGGGACATACTGGGAAAGCACAGCAACATGCCTCTTTACCGGCTTTTTGGCGGCTATAAAGATGCTGTGCCCTGTTATGTCACCTGTGGCTACTACCGCGAAGGCAAGAATCTCGACGAGCTACGCGAGGAAATGCACATGCTCAAGTCACAGGGACATACCGCCTTCAAAGCCAAGCTTGGAGCTTTGAGCCTGGAACAGGATATGCAGCGCCTGCATACCATCCGGGACGTGATTGGCGATGATGCCGAGCTCATGCTCGACGTCAATTGCGGCTGGGACCTGGACACCGCCCTGGCGGCGGTAAAGCAACTGCGGGAAGTAAATCCCCGCTGGCTGGAAGAGCCCATGCAATGGTATGACGACCGGCGCCTGTTAAAACTGCTGGCGCAGAATACCGACATACCGCTGTCTTCCGGAGAGAGTGAGCTGAGTGCGCATGGATGTCGCGCCTTACTAGAAGAGCAGGCAATCCAGATTCTGCAGTTTGACTGTACGCGAATGGGCGGGTTCACCATGGGACGAAAGCTGTCGGCGCTGGCCGAACTCAATCACGTAGACGTGGCACCCCACCATGATTGTTTCATCCACGCCCATATTGTCGCGGCAAGCCCGGCGGGTTTGATCGTCGAAGCCTTTACCGATCCGGAGCGCGATCCGTTGCAGGCCGAACTGTTCCAAAATCCACCGCTGATCAAGGACGGCATGCTGCAACTCAATGACGATCCCGGTCTTGGTTTAACCCTGCGTACCGATACGCTGGCCAAATATGGCCGACAAATAATGTAGTATCGACAATAACTCATCAGTACGGCGGCACTTGCCTTACCATCGCAGAAAAACCTGCCCTGGAGCTGTGCGCACAAGTAAACATCAAGCCTGATTGCAGGCGACTTTGCCGGCCGCGTCAATCCAGCAAATTGTGTGAACCAGTTCACAGGAAAAGCCAGCCTTAATCATTTTGAGGGATATAAATCCCAATTTTTTACTGTTACTATTGTTTCAAAATATTACAAAGGACATTCGTGATGCATTCTTTCATACAAAAACTGGCAGCCGTTTTTGCTGCTGTTGCGCTGGCAGCCGCGCTGGTTTCCTGCGGCGGTGGCAGCAGCAGTGTCGATGACCCCAGCCAGATTCAGGGCAAAGGTACGGTCGGTATCCTGTTAACCGACAAGCCGGCTGATCCGGCAATGTTTGCCGCCATTATCGCGTCGATTGTCAAGGTCGAACTCATGGGTTCGGAAGAAAATGGACGCGTCGAGCTCTACTCGGCTCCTCCTACTAAAGAATTTGATTTGTTAAGGTTGAGGAACGAATCGATACCACTGGCTTTCAAGGATAATATCCCCGCCGGCACCTATTGCAAGATCCGCTTGACCCTGAGTCAGCTCGAGCTGGTTCTGACTAACGGTACACCCAAAGATAGCAGCGACGATACTAGTGCATACCCCAAGTTACCCGGTAATGGCAAACTCGACCTGGTGGTACGTGATTGTTTTGACGTCGTGGCTGGAGAAGTGTTGGCCCTGCAGCTGGATATGGACGCCGGTAACTCGTTTCACATCATCGAAAAGGGGAATTGCACTAACCAGCCGGACAAATGCTTTAATTTCCGTCCGGTTGTTTTTGTCGACGTCATCGAAAAGGACTTCAATAGCAAGCTGGTTCGCCTGGAAGGAAACATCAAAGAAGTATATTCTGACAGCCTGCTGCTTTGTGATGCGTTGCCCAACAAGGACATGGATAACGAAGGCTGCGTCAAAGTTCGTTTCGGCAAGGACTCCGCCTACTTCGATAATGTTGATAACGGGGGTGCTCCAACGTCCATTAGCGACGAACTGCTGCAGGACGATATGATTGGCAAGAACCTTACCGTTGTGGGTTGGGTCAAGTCCTGGACCGATAATGATCACGATTACGACAAGTCCGAAGCGTATTATCCGCTGCTGTACCTCGAGGCGCTGGTCGCGGAATCAGGCGAATTCAAGCAGATCGAAGGTCAGGTAGAAGCGCTCAATACTCCTGTCGATACCGGGTTTTCCATGGCGCCTTCATCAGGAACCAACACTATTGAGGTGTTATACCAGTCTCCGTTGTACCCGCAGCAGGCTGCAATTAACGGCACCCGGATCGTCTCCAAATCCGGTGATTTGCTGGAGCCTGGGGACATCGAAATATTTGTGCCGGTTCAGGTCGACGGTACCCCGGATGCTAATGATCCGCTGTTGATCAACGCCGCGCTGGTCATCGTCGACCAGAGTGCCCTGGATACCGAGCAGGTCACCGGTGTTATCCAGTCACTCAATACCAATATCCTGGAACTGGACCTGGCTGAGGACGCGGATCCGGTTTGCGGTGCCTCGACCGATCCTCTTATGGTGGGTTTGATCAATCCGCTGGAAATGTTGACGGTCATCATAACCAATGGCGGCAGTGAGATATTGCCGGGAGGCATACTCAGGGTCGGTCAGACAGTAGGCATGAATGGCGGCTGTCAATTTACCGGCAACTATGCAACCGACAATATCGTCATCATTGATGACCAGCGACAATAAAGTGAACTAGGTAATAACCAGCCGGGTTAGATAAAGCCACCCCTCGAGGGTGGCTTTTTTTCGACAGATTCAGACCGGTCATGCCTGAACCTCGTTAACGCCTAAATATTCCCGATGCGTTTTATGCGCCACCGATACAGCGCCGCCGAGTTCCTTTTACTCAAGTTTTTCATGGATAAATGACCTGAGCCCGTCGACATAGGTCGGACCACTGATGATAAATCCATCATTGTGACCACCGCGCATCTCGAGGAATTTTTTGGCGCGGGGCGCGGCATCGACAATCTCACGGCCTTCCGCGAAGGGAATCACGTCATCGCTCCTGCGGTGGGCAACCAGACCCGGACAGGCAATAGTGCTGACATAATTTTTGGTGTC
>CALDDP010000015.1 GCA_937936805.1 uncultured Gammaproteobacteria bacterium
TAACATCATGAGAAAGCAGGTAGTTTTGGTAGTCCTGATCGGATTCCTTGTGGCGGGGTGTACTTCCATCGGCCCGAAGACCGTGCCGCGCGATCGCTTCGATTACAACCAGGCGATCTCCGATTCCTGGAAGGAGCAGACATTGCTGAATATCGTCAAGCTGCGCTACGCCGATATGCCGCTGTTCGTCGAAGTGGCCTCGATCGTCAGCGGCTATACACTGGAAAGCTCGGTCAATCTGGGTGCGAAAGTTTTCGACGGTGGTTCGGCGGCGGAATTCGGAACCACCAACTCGGCCACGATCGGCGGTTCCGGCAAGTTCACGGATCGACCGACGATCACCTATGCGCCGATTACCGGCGGTAATTTCAACAAGACATTCATGACTCCGATTCCCCCGAGCGCGGTGCTATTCATGATACAGGCGGGATGGCCGGCGGAAATGGTGCTGCTGATTACCGTAGATGCGATCAACGGCCAGCGGGCGCAGCGTTCAGCCGGGATGGGCAAGCGTAGCGGTGAGGAAAGCTTTTATCGTATCGTCGAGTTGTTTAAAGTGCTGCAATCAGGTGGCGCCCTGGGGATGCGTGTCACCAAAACAGATAGCATGCAGGATTCCACGGTGATCGTGATTCGCCAACAGAACGTGTCAGCGGAGATAAGCGCGGCCGCGGATGAACTCGCGACCCTGCTCGGCATCAGGCGCGGAGCCGGTGAATATACGATTTCGTTCGGCGAAATAGCCAGAAACGATACCGAGCTGGCCATTCTGACACGCTCGACCCTCGCTATCATGGTGGAACTGGCCGGCCAGGTCAGGGTACCAGCAGCGCACGTGGAAGAAGGGCGTACGATGCCTTCGCTAGCCGACGGGAATGCTGAAACCGAGCGTCGTCGGCTCATCGACATCCGTTCCGGCGTAGACCGGCCGGCGGATGGTTTCGTGGCCGTGAAATACCGCGAGCACTGGTTCTGGATCGATGATCGGGATTTCAAATCCAAACGCGTTTTTGCCTACCTGATGCTGTTGTTCTCGCTCACCGAATCGGGTGGCAAGGAAGGCCTGCCGCTGGTAACTATTCCCGCCGGATAATCGGCTCGGGCTGTGCCGTGCTCAGCTATTCCTTTACCTGTTATCACCAGGCGCTAGAATAGAGCGCATGCAAACCCTTGCTAACAAGAAAATATTACTCGGCATTACCGGCGGTATCGCCGCTTACAAGGCTGCCGAGTTGCTGCGCCTGTTAATCAAGGCGGGTGCCGAGGTACGCGTGGTGATGACCCCGTCGGCACAGGAATTCGTGCAGCCATTGACTTACCAGGCGCTCAGCGGGCACCGGGTTTACATCGATCTGTTCGATGCCGAAGCAGAATCGGCGATGGATCATATAGAACTGGCACGCTGGTGCGACCTGTTGCTGGTGGCGCCGGCATCGGCGAATTTCCTCGGTAAATTGAATGCCGGGTATGCCGATAACCTGCTGCTGACCCTGTGCCTCGCGAGCAAGCAACCGGTTGCGGTAGCGCCCGCGATGAATCAGCAAATGTTCGCCAATGCGGCAACTGAAGACAATATAAACCAGCTTAAAGCCCGCAGGGTACTGGTGTGGGGGCCGGCCGAAGGCGAACAGGCCTGTGGCGATGTGGGCCCGGGACGTATGCTTGAACCCGAACAGCTGGTTAACAACGTCGCGCAATATTTTATCCCCGGAAAACTCGACGGTGTCGAATTATTGCTAACCGCGGGTCCAACGCGAGAAGCCATCGACCCGGTGCGGTATATCAGTAATCGC
Source organism: uncultured Gammaproteobacteria bacterium (assembly GCA_937936805.1). Classification (GTDB taxonomy): domain Bacteria; phylum Pseudomonadota; class Gammaproteobacteria. The sequence continues at coordinate 1,794 of CALDDP010000015.1, forward strand.
AGTTCCGGCAAGATGGGCTATGCTCTCGCCGAAGCTGCCCTCAAAGAAGGTGCAAGCGTAACCCTGGTCAGTGGGCCGGTAGCCTTGCCGGCGCCACAGGGTGTGCAACTGGTAGCGGTCGAGTCGGCGCAGCAAATGTATGACGCGGTGATGCAACAGGCCTCGACCAGCGATATTTTTATCGCCTGCGCCGCGGTAGCGGATTACCGGGTGGATCAGGCCGCGGACCACAAACTCAAAAAATCAACGGACTCGATGTCACTGCAACTGGTGCGCAACGTCGATATCCTGGCGGCGGTTAGCGCGCTCGAGCGGCGGCCGTTCTGTGTTGGTTTTGCCGCCGAAACCCGGCAACTGGAAAAATATGCTCTGGGCAAACTGGAACAGAAAAATCTCGACATGATCGCGGCTAACCAGGTTGGCGATAGCAATAGCGGATTTGAGGTCGATTCTAACCAGCTCGAGGTTTTCTGGCCCGGCGGTCGGCAAAGTATAGAGCACGCGACTAAGACCGATATCGCGAAACAGCTTATCGATTTAATTATCGAGCGCTATACTTGCGCCCGTCGTTAACAGGCAGCTCCGAACATGACCGTAAAAAAGAGTAGCGTTGCAGAAATTCTGATCGAGGCCTTACCCTACATACAGGCGCTTGACCAGAAAACCGTGGTGATCAAATTCGGCGGCAACGCGATGGTCGATGAAACGCTGAAGAGTAGTTTCGCGCAGGATATCGTGTTGTTAAAACAGGTTGGCGTCAACCCGGTTATCGTGCACGGGGGCGGGCCGCAAATCGGCAAGTTGCTCGAGCAGATCGGCAAAAAGAGCCGGTTTATAGAAGGCATGCGAGTTACCGATGATGAAACCATGGACGTGGTCGAAATGGTCCTGGGCGGTCAGGTTAACAAGCAGATTGTGTCGTTGATCAACGGCCATGGTGGCAGGGCGGTAGGTCTCACCGGCAAGGACGGTGGCATGATCAGCGCGCGCAAGATGAAGCTCGAAGGGAATGATGCGGAAACTAATGATCTTGGCCAGGTGGGTGAAGTGGCCGCGATCGACCCGGCTGTCGTGGCGATGCTGGATCACGGTGATTTTATTCCGGTAATCGCACCTATTGGCGTTGGTAGCGACGGCTCATCTTATAATATTAATGCCGATCTGGTTGCGGGCGAGCTGGCCAAGGTGCTGGGTGCCGAAAAGTTACTGTTGTTGACCAATACTCCTGGAGTACTTGACCTGGAAGGGAACCTTTTGACGGGCCTCAGCTCCGCCGAAACCCTGTGCCTGATTGACGATGGCATTATTCATGGGGGCATGTTGCCAAAAGTCCGCTGTGCGCTCGACGCGGTCAATGCCGGCGTTCGCACCAGTCAGATAATCGACGGCAGGGTCAAGCATTCGGTGTTGCTTGAGTTGTTGACCAGTACCGGGGTAGGTACCCTGATAAAAGGCCATGCTGGCGAGGAGGCGAGTTAGTTTTTTTCGGCTTTGAGCAACCGATAACGCGCCAGGTCGATTTCATATTGCTCGTTAATCTTTTCCTTCTCTAACAGTTTCGAATCCAGTTGCGCGCTGCGACTGTCTTTTTTGCGGGCAAAGTGTTCGATTTTTTGTGCGAGTCCGCCAGGCACTTCCTTGCCCTGGGAAAGGTAAACTTCGTCGGCGCGGGCTCGCAGTTCATCCAGTGCCTTTTGTGTTGCGACTATGCTTTTATTGATCAGCTCAATCACCGAGTCAAGCACTTCGATTCGATCGTTGCGCGCCAGGCCAATTTCTTGCTCGTTGCTGAAGGTGAGCAACAATACCTGGTCTTTCTTGTTTTGCTCCTCGTCAAGTTTGGCCTGGATGGCCTCTTCTTCTTCCAGTTTGAGCTTTGCAGCGGCCTCGGCAGCTAACTCGGCCTCGGATTTTGCGGCTTCCTTGGTGGATAGAACCACGCCCTGTGAATTTAACTGATGATGCTTCTTTTTAACCTGGGCGGCGGGTAAACGATCGCTGTAGCGAATTTGCCCGTTTTCATCGATCCACTTGTAGAGAGCACCGGCATTGGCCAGGTTAGAAACCAGGCACAGCGCAACGGTTATCGGTAAAACCGACAATGTTATCTGGCCGAATTTCGCAGGCAGAGTTGCAGCACGCACGGTATTTTTGGTCCTTAACTTTACAGTTTGATTTAAACCTTAACAGGCATAATAGTTTAGTTATCGTGATTTTCCATTAATTTGAGAATTATTCCCGGGTAAGCAAACTTGCTACCGGAGTGCGCACTGCCTGCAAATAGTGCCTGTTGCCGGGCGAAGTGACCAGGACTGCGACGCCCACATTCTCGGGTTGCCAGTCGGGATCGATTTCGATGCGGTACCGGTTTTGCGCGCGCAGGCCTTTTGCCTTGCTCATGTAGCGCACAACTTGTTCATGCCTGAGTATTTCACCCGAATTTTCGCCCCGTTTGACATCGGTCGACAATTTATTTTCATAGACCAGGTAGCGGTGATGGAGTTGCCCGGTAGTATCGCGCTCCGCGGTGGACTGCAGCTCCAGCACCAGGCCGGTTTTATCGCGAGATACGGTGAGCTTGAGGTCAAGCGGTGAGGGTTGCTGGTTCGCCTGCCTGATTTTGTCCAGAATATTACCGGAGCCGCGCGTCTCCATGCCGTTGACGAAGAATTCAGGTGTATAAATTGTGTTTTGCAGATTGTTGGCGCCTAACTGGCGTTGCCGACTGGTGTAAGCCGCGCTTGAAAATCGATCCTTCCAGCCGAGATAGTCCCAGTAGTCAACGTGGAACGCGAGCGCGAGTACGTCGAGTTCGTCTTTAGGCACCTCGATTAGACGCGATAACCAGCGGTCGGCGGGTGGGCAGCTGCTGCATCCCTCCGATGTATACAGTTCGACCACGGCGGTTTGCGTGTCACCGCTGCTGACCACGATAGGGTCCGCGGCGAAAGCAGAGAATGAAAACAAGCCGGCAAATACCAGTATTCTAAGCATGGCGCACCTGATTTTGTATTGCGATAGCCTACATAGACTGCCGTTGTCAGGCTGAGTTCAGTCGATACCGTATTCGGCGCGATAGGCTTCGATCGCATCACGATGCTGGTTCAGGCCACTCGCTCGCAGATATTCGAGAATATGGTCCAGTTTGATTATCGAGATTACGCGCAAGCCCTGCTGTTCCAGTTCCTGAATTGCAGAGCGTTCGCCCAGGCCCTTTTCCTGACGATCGAGCGCGATGGTGACGGCACAGGTTGCGGCACCAAGGCCATCGATTAACTCAATCGCTTCACGAATAGCGGTACCGGCGGTAATCACATCGTCGATAATCATGACGCGACCGGCGATGTCGGCGCCAACGGTATTACCGCCTTCGCCATGGTCCTTGGCTTCCTTGCGGTTAAAGGCGTACGGAATGTCGCGCTGATAATGCTGAAACAATGCGCTTGCCGTAATCGCGGCCAACGGGATGCCCTTGTAAGCCGGGCCGAACAGGAGGTCGAACTCGATTTCTGCCTGCGCTATCGCATTGGCATAGAATTCGGCCAGAGCGGCGAGGTCGGCGCCACGGTTAAAAATTCCTGCATTGAAAAAGTAAGGGCTGACGCGACCGGATTTAAGCGTGAATTCGCCAAACTTGAGCGCTCCGCGCTGCAGGCAATAGTCGACGAAACGGGATTGGTAGCTGTGCATAAAAGATTCGTTACTAGTTGGATATGTCAAGTCATGTATCATATCGCCAGATTTCAATATTGGTAGCAGTTTAAGATGCGCGTGATCTCAATTAACACCAACGGTATTCGTGCTGCAGCACGCAAGGGATTTTTCGACTGGCTACCCCGCCAACGCGCGGATTTCATCTGCGTGCAGGAGACCAAGGCCCAGATCGACCAGCTGGATCAGCCGGTTTTTCATCCGAAGAATTATTTTTGCAGCTATTTCGATGCGCTGAAAAAGGGGTATTCCGGTACTGCAATTTACAGCAGGGAGAAACCATTGCAGGTTATCCATGGCTATGGCGAATCCGAGTTTGATAACGAAGGGCGTTACCTGGAGTACCGTTACCCGAACCTGTCGGTTATTTCACTGTATGCGCCTTCCGGATCTTCGGGAGACCATCGCCAGGAATCCAAGTGGCGCTTTATGGATAGTTTCCTGCTGCACTTGCAGGCGCTGCGGCGTAAACGCCGGGAGTTCATTATATGTGGTGACTGGAATATTGCGCATCAGAATATTGACCTGAAAAACTGGCGATCGAACCAGAAGAATTCCGGATTTCTGCCCGAGGAACGCGCCTGGTTGAGCGATCTTTTCGATCGAGTCGGCTTCGTCGATGCATTTCGCATCGTTGATCAACGCGAGGAGCAATATACCTGGTGGTCGAACCGGGGCCAGTCCTGGGACAAGAATGTAGGTTGGCGTATCGATTACCAGATCGTCACGCCGGGTTTGAGAGACAAGGTGCAGAAAGCGCGCATATTTCGCGAGCAGCGCTTTTCCGATCATGCGCCGTTAATCATGGACTATGACCTGGAGCTCGCTCGCTAGTGCAGACGGGTAAGGAGAGCTGGGGCGCCACGCTGAAACTTTTTTGGCATCGGCGGGTGATAACCATGTTGTTTCTCGGTTTTTCCGCCGGTATCCCGCTGTTGCTTATTTTTTCGTCACTCAGCCTGTGGTTGCGGGAAGCCGGTGTCGACCGTGCGGTTGTGACCTTTTTCAGTTGGGCTGCGCTGGGCTATTCGTTTAAATTCGTCTGGGCGCCCCTGGTGGATCAGCTGCCTTTGCCCGGGTTGAGCCGGTTACTGGGACGGCGCCGGGCCTGGATGCTGGTGGCCCAGTGTGCAATCGCAGCCTCAATTCTGTTGATGGCGTCGATAGATCCGGGGCAAGGCGACTCCAGTTTGACGCTGATGGCGATAGCCGCGGTGATGCTCGGGTTTTCCGCGGCGACGCAGGATATCGTTATCGATGCTTTTCGTATCGAGTCGGCCGATGTCAAGCTGCAGGCCTTGCTATCGTCCACCTATATCGTCGGCTATCGACTCGCCATGCTATTAACCGGTGCCGGTTCCCTGTACCTGGCCGAGGCATTTGGCAGCACTGGCGAGATCTATAGCTACCAGGCCTGGCAATACACCTACATACTGATGGCCGCGGCGATGGTCGTGGGCGTGGTGACAACCCTCATGGTCGATGAGCCGGAAAGATCGAAGTCGAAGTCCTATCTGGAAACCACGCACGAGTATGGGCGGTTTTTATTTCTTTTTGCACTTGCAGTAACAGGATTTATCGGGGCTTATGTTTTTTCGAGTGAAGTTGCGGCGCAGTTGAAGGTCGCCATCGCCACACTGATGCACAATGAGATCCTGGCGGCCCTGCTGGTTGAGGCATTGCGACTTACTACCGCTGTGATCATCGCCTGGGCGCTGGCCATTACCCTGGTCAAGTTGAACATTGTGCGTTACGCGATGCTGGAGCGAACCTACCTGATGCCGATACGCGATTTTTTCGAGCGCTACGGCTGGTCGTTTGCGTGGATGTTGCTCGCGTTAATTGGCCTCTACCGGATTTCCGACATCGTGCTCGGGGTGATCTCCAACGTGTTTTACTACGACATGGGATTCAGCAAGACCGAGATCGCGACCGTGGTCAAGACCTTTGGGCTGTTGATGACTATTGCCGGTGGCCTGGTAGGCGGGTTGCTTGCAGTTAGAATTGGCGTGATTCGCATGTTGCTGGTTGGCGGGGTGCTCGCAGCTGCGACCAATTTGTTGTTCATGCTGCTGGCATCTATCGGTTATGACATGTTCTGGTTTTACTTCGTCATTTCGGCTGATAATTTGTCTGCGGGTATTGCCAGTGCTGCGTTCGTTGCGTTCTTGTCGAGCCTTACCAACGTTTCCTTTACCGCGATGCAGTACGCGATTTTCAGCTCGCTGATGACGCTGATTCCCAAATCACTTGGCGGTTACTCAGGATCGATGGTTAATGCTATCGGCTACCAGAACTTCTTCCTGGTTACCGCCATCCTTGGTATCCCGGTATTGTTGTTGATTGTATTCGCCGCGCGACGCTTCGAAATCCACCAACGCTCTACCTAGTTTGTTGTATTATGTGACTACTTTCAGATTCGCTATTTAACTTCATGACTACTTCCGAAAAATTGTTTGAACAGGCTGCCAAAGTGATACCGGGCGGGGTCAATTCGCCGGTACGCGCATTCAACTCGGTAGGCGGTACGCCTCCGTTTATCGATCGTGCCGAGGGGGCATACCTGATTGACGTCGAGGGTAAGCGCTATATCGACTATGTGGGTTCCTGGGGACCGATGATTTGCGGTCACGCCCATCCCGAAATCATAGCTGCGGTCAGCGAGGTGGCACAAAAAGGCTTGAGCTTCGGGGCACCTTCTCCACTCGAGGTTGAGCTAGCGCAGCGTATTTGTGAATTGATGCCTAATATCGATCTGGTGCGTATGACCTGTTCGGGTACCGAGGCAACCATGAGCGCTATCCGACTCGCGCGTGGATTTACCGGGCGCGACAAAATCATCAAGTTCGAAGGCTGCTACCACGGGCACGCCGATTCTTTGTTGATCAAGGCCGGCTCCGGGGCTTTGACCATGGGTGTACCCAGCTCACCCGGGGTGCCTGCCGTGCTTGCCGACCATACGGTCACACTCGAGTTTAACAATAGCGAACAGGCCGCGCAGGTGTTGGCCGAGATCGGCAGCGAAGTTGCCTGTGTCATTGTCGAACCGGTGGCAGGCAATATGAACTGTGTACCCCCGGTCGGCGGATTTTTGCAAACACTGCGTGAATGCTGCGATGCATCCGGCAGCCTGTTGATCTTCGATGAAGTCATGACCGGATTTCGGGTCGGTCTCGGCGGAGCACAGGAGCGCTACGATATCGTTCCTGATTTAACCACGCTTGGCAAAGTAATCGGCGGTGGTATGCCGGTTGGCGCCTTCGGTGGTAAACAGGAAATCATGAGCCATATTGCACCGCTCGGGCCGGTCTACCAGGCGGGAACCCTGTCCGGTAATCCAGTGGCGATGGCGGCCGGATTAAAGACCCTGGAAATTATTTCGCGCCCCGGGTTTTTTGAAGATTTGACGCAGCGAACAGGGCAACTCGTGAATGGTATTCTCGCCGCAGCTGAAGCTAACAATATTGAGCTTCGTGCCAACCAGGTGGGTGCGATGTTCGGCCTGTTTTTTACTGACCAGCCGGAGGTTAACAGTTTCAGTCAGGTGAGCGCCTGCGATGTCGAGGCTTTCAAAAGCTTCTTCCACGGTATGCTCTCGCGTGGGATTAATCTTGCCCCATCAGCTTATGAAGCGGGGTTTGTCAGCGCGATGCATGGTGCTGCCGAAATCGAGCAGACGATTGAAGCTGCCGCGGCAACTTTTGCGGAAATGTAAACGCTCAGCGCAAGCCAAGCATGCCTTTTTTCAGTTTCCTGTCGGCCGGATGATTGCCGAGCCAGATTTCGAGCAGGGCGGTTTTAAAATCTTCACCGGGTATCAGCCCGAGTTGTCGATGGTTTTTGCTGATCTGGACTCCCTTGCCGGGGAAATAGTCAAACCGGTACTGGTCTTTGGCTACTGCGCTGGTTTTAAAGTAAGCGTAGAACCTGTCGATGCGTGTCTGCAGTTGCTTCACTGTTTCGGCAGGCTGATTTTTTTCAAAGCCCTCGCGCCAGGAATCGATTAGCTGTTCGCTGGCAACTTCTTTATAGACAAAATCAAGCTGCACCCGCCAGGGGCCCGGCCTGGACAGGATTTCGGCGACGTCGTCAGATTTGACGGGCAGGTACAGGGAGCCTACATATACGTCTATCCAGAGCTTTTCCCACAGGCCGACCCCGTTAAGCACCAGCGATGGGCCGCCTTCGATACTAATTTCATCGTCGATAAAAACCCCTGAAAGTTCGGCTGCAACTGTTGGCGCGCTGAACCAGCAGAAGTATGTTGCAAGCAGCAGCCTGGTTATCGCTGTCATTCCCCGGAGGCTTCCGGTTTGATGTATTGAATCACGCCCAGCCGGATCAGCTCGGCATGCAGAATTACCGCGCGGTCGTTGCACTCGGGTATTTCCAGCAGGCGCTGTTTCAGGGTTGTTTCCAATGGCAAGAGATAAATGAGCTGGTAGAGGATTTCACTAAAGCCCTGATTGTCGTCACGAATACGTCCTTCCTGGGCGCCGATGTGGTCGAGAAGCTCAAGCATATATTGAAACTGTTCCGGAATTCCCAGTGACCTGCTTTCGTCAAGAACTTTGATATCGGCAAAAGTCAATCCATCGCTTTGTGTGTGGGTCGACAGAATTTCGAAACGTTCAATGCCGAGAGCTGTAATTCCGAGTAGTCCGTCGACGCGGTGTTCCCAGTCATTGACCATGGCTGTCGTCCCTACCGAGTGTATATCGGCATCGACGAATGACTCTTCTCCCTTGTGAATGAGTACCACGCCAAATACACCGTTCTCGCGCATGCAGTTTGCGATCATATCGACATAGCGAGGCTCGAAAATCTTGAGCCCCAGCGTATTACCGGGCAGCAATACCGTTTTCAGCGGGAAAAGTGGAATTTCAGCCATGGGCTATATCTGCTGCATTAACCTGTTACTGCCCCCCGGCAAGGCGCCAGGTTGTTGTCGGTCTCAAGTAGATCCAGAATTCGCGCGACGCTGAAATCAACCAGTTCCGTAACCTTGCTGTCCACCTGGCGGCCACGCTCTGGCCTGGTTGGGAAGTTATAAACTGTACGTGGATATTGTTTTGCAGGCAACACTGGAACAGACGCAGGGTATATGCAGCGGCGCAAGCCCCGGTCAGTGCCAGAGTAACTGTTGTCGGGGTCATAGAACGGTGACTTCTTTATCGGCTTCTACCAGTTTGTCAGTGGCTTGTGAGAGTCGTGAGATCAGGTTTTCGAGAAAGATTCGATAATAGCGCAACTGCGTTTCAGTGGATGCCTGCTCCATCAGGGAGTTGCTGACACTCATCAGTGACACGTCAGTGCGTGCAACAATGGTAGCGTTACGTGGCTGGCGAGTCAGGAAAGCAATTTCGCCAAAGCAGTCGCCCTGTTTCATAATGCCAACAACCTTCTTGTTCTTGATCACTTCTACGCCACCCTTGGCGATGATGTAAAAAGCGGTTTCCTGCTCGCCCTCGGTGACGATGACTTCGCCCTTGGCGAAGTCCTTCCACTCGCTGGCGTTGACAACCTCGGTAATCTGATCGTCGCTGAAGTCTTTGAAAAAAGCAAGAAAGCGCAGCGTTTTCCATTTTTCCTGCATGTCGATACGTTCGCCGACACCGCGCAGGCGGCCAAAGGCGTTACTTAGATCCCTGGCTAACAGGTAAGCTGAATCGTAGCGATCGTAAATGATTTTTTGCATCGCTTTTTCGACGATGTCGGCGATGTGTTGAGGCACCTCGGGATTTACTTCCATAATCGCATCGGGTTCGAGATTGGTGATCTTGTAGATCAGTGACTCGAGACTGCCTGCCTTGTAAGGCGTTTTTTTCGCCAGTAGCGAGTACATCACCGCGCCCAACGAGTAAATATCGGATTGTGCGACGAGGCGTTTTTCCTCGGACAATTGTTCGGGTGGCATGTACATCGGTGATCCCTGTACCTCGGTGTCGTGGCCTTCAAAGCCAACGTCGACATGGGCGATGCTGAAGTCCATTATCTTTACCTCGCCGTCATTGCTGAGCATGATGTTACCCGGTTTCAGGTCGCGATGAATAATGCCCTCCCTGTGCACGTAGTCGAGACCCTTGGCGCATTGATAAATAACGTCGACAACCTGGTTCGGGCTGAGCGATTTGCCCCCGGTGACGTATTCCTGCAGCGTATGGCCATCGACGAATTCCATGACGATGTAATTGAGGTCGTCCTCCTGTCCGGCGTCGTAGACACTGACTACCGAAGGATGATGCATGCGGCCGGCACTATAGACTTCGGCAAAAAATCCCTCGCGTAGTTTTTGCTTGGTCGCATCGTCCATGTCGCTGGCTGAATGCGCAACCTTGATCGCTACGGTGCGCTGAACGAATGGATCGAAAGCCTCGTATACGACCCCCATGGCGCCGCGTCCGATGCGGCGTTTTATTTCGTACTTTGCTATCTTTGTGGGTCTATGTGATTTTTCGGACATACCTGAATTCTAGTTTTGCATCGCCTGTATCAGGCGCTGATGAATATTGTCAAAGCCACCATTGCTCATGATGACTATTTGATCTCCTCGCTGACAATTTTGCGACAGGTAATCAATGACCTGCTGTACGTCAGTTTTGATCTCTACTATTGTAGGCGCAGATTCGGCCAATTGCTTAATATCCCACTGCAAATCAGGTGTTTCGCAAAGTAAAACCAGGTCAGCGTCAGCGATAGACTGTCCGAGCCTGGCGCCATGTGCTCCAGATTTCATTGTGTTGGAGCGAATATCCAGCACCGCTATCAGGCGGCCGGCACAATTCTTTTTCAATGCCTGCAGCGTCAACGCGATCGCGGTGGGGTGATGCGCGAAATCATCGATGATTTTCACGCCGTTGATTTCCGCGATGATTTCCTGGCGTCGCTTGACGCCATTGAACTCACGCAAAGCGTCAAGCGATGTTTCTATTGTCACTCCGGCATGGCGTGCAGCGATGATCGCGGCGCTTGCATTCAACGCGTTAAACTGCCCCTGCTGTGATAGCTGCAGCGAGTAGCTTGAACTGCCCTGATGCAGCTGATCATGCTGCAGATAAAAGTCGGCCCGGGGATTACTGGCGGAGAATTCCTGTTGCTCGCTCCAGCAACCCATTTGCATGACTTCCCGCAACTCCTCGTCGTCCTGGTTGACAATAACCAGCGCGCTCGCCGGTAGCGTGCGTACCAGGTGATGAAACTGACGCTTGATCGCGGCCAGGTCATCGAAGATGTCGGCATGGTCGAACTCGAGGTTGTTCAGTATCAGCGTGCGCGGGTGGTAATGGATAAACTTGGAGCGCTTATCGAACAGTGCCGAGTCGTATTCGTCGGCCTCGATAATGAAGAAGGGATCGCTACCGAGCTTTGCTGACTGGGAGAAATTCTGGCTCATACCGCCTATCAGGTAGCCGGGATCGAGGCCGGCATAATCGAGTATCCATGCGAGCATGCTGCTCGCGGTGGTCTTGCCATGGGTGCCGGCGACGGCAAGCACCCAGCGCCGTTGCAGGACCTCTTCATACAACCACTGGGGGCCAGAGGTATAACGCATTCCACGTTCAAGAATAGCTTCGAACTGGGGGTTGCCGCGCGTTATGGCGTTGCCGACGATAAATACATCACAATCCTCCGGCAGGGCTTCGGCCGCGTAGCCATGATGCAGTTCTATACCGGCCTGCTCGAGCTGGGTGCTCATCGGCGGATATACATTCGCATCCGAACCTGCCACCTCGCAGCCGAGTTCACGGGCAATTTGAGCTATGCCGGCCATGAAAGTGCCGCAGATGCCAAGAATGTAGATCTTCACTAGAAAAACCAGATAACGATGAATTGATAAACCACGAAGTAATTGAAAGATATAATAGCTGAAAGATGCGTTGATATTTCGAAGGAACGCTTAAAAATTAGCGATAGTACGGCAAGATTCCAGATCAGAATCGCCAGGGTTACGTAGATTAGCAGGTTCTCTGTGCTGTCCGTGTGGCCAACCGCGCTGCGATACACCGGAATCGTGGCCGCGGTGATAATTACGTTGATCCCGAGCAGGGCCGAAAATGTCTGCTGGAACCTGGCCAGCGATTTCTTCCAGCGCAGGCCGGCGTAGGCTATCAGACCCAGCATTCCCAGCTCGAGGGCAATCTGTGCGCAAACCATAGCGTAGCTGCGTTGCTCGTCGACGAGCAGCATGCCGATCAGTAGATAACTGAAAGCGGTAAGCGCGATACTATAGGCGCTGTAGGGCAGGCGTTCAGGGCTCGATAGCAGCAGGCACATTAATATATAGTGCTTCAGGCTAAGCAGCCATTGGCCGATGATATTTTGCATGTGCGACATCATAGCGGGTTAAAAACACAACACAATAAGGCGGGAAAATGAATGAGTAAAAAACGTCAGTTGGTTATAATGCCCCGCTTTTGGTCAGTGAATTAAATGAGCGAATCACCAGTGACCGATTTGAACAGTTTCCAGGGTCTGATCCAGAGCCTGCAGAATTACTGGGCCGAACAGGGCTGCGTAATTATGCAGCCGCTGGATATGGAAGTCGGTGCCGGTACCTTCCATCCGGCAACCTTTATTCGCGCCGTAGGCCCCGAGCCCTGGCGCGCGGCTTATGTACAATCGAGCCGCAGGCCCACTGACGGGCGCTATGGTGAAAATCCCAATCGGCTGCAGCATTATTTCCAGTTCCAGGTATTGCTCAAGCCTTCGCCCGACAATTTCCAGGAAATGTATCTCGCTTCCCTCGAGGCGCTCGGGCTGGACACGCTGGTGCACGATATCCGTTTCGTCGAAGACGACTGGGAATCACCGACGCTCGGTGCCTGGGGGCTGGGCTGGGAAGTCTGGTTGAATGGTATGGAGGTGACGCAATTCACCTACTTTCAGCAGGTCGGTGGCCTCGAGTGCCGGCCGGTCTCGGGTGAGATTACCTACGGCATTGAACGTCTGGCAATGTACCTGCAGGGTGTGGATAGTATTTTCGACCTGGTATGGAGCAGGGGGCCACAGGGCACTATGACTTATGGTGATATATATCATCAGAACGAAGTCGAGCAATCCGCCTACAATTTCGAGTTTGCCGATACCGAGGCGCTGTTTCACTGGTTCGATGTCTGTGAGTCACAATGCCAGCAGTTGATCGAGAAAAAGCTTTCCCTGCCGGCCTACGAGCAGGTAATGAAGGCTTCGCATGCGTTTAACCTGCTCGATGCGCGACACGCCATATCGGTGACCGAGCGCCAGCGATTCATTCTGCGCGTGCGTAGCCTCTCCCGTGGCGTCGCGGAGTGTTACTACGCGTCGCGAGAAGCGCTTGGATTTCCGTTGCTCAGGCAGGAGGCGGGTAATGAGTAACGATTGCCTGATCGAAATTGGTACCGAAGAATTGCCGCCACGCGCGCTACAGTCGCTGGCGCAGCACTTTGCCAGACAGGTTGAGGAGTCATTGTGCGAAAAAAAGCTTGCCCCGGCCTCGGTCGAAGTGTTTGCTACTCCGCGACGCCTGGCTATGCTGCTGCGGGATACGCCGCTACAGCAGGCAGATCAACTGATCGAGAAGCGCGGTCCGGCGCTTGACGCAGCTTTTGATTCGGA
>CALDDP010000016.1 GCA_937936805.1 uncultured Gammaproteobacteria bacterium
AATGGCTTACTACTAAATCACTCTCCAAAGGAAGGCAAATTTATTAGTGGTTGATGTGGTTACAATAATAAGTTTGCAACATTACCGCCAGGGTTTCAGCAACTTGTCGGTTACAGTTCGACTTCGTGGTGGAGGTAATCCTGCAACAGGTGGCACAGGCAGTCCTGGCGTATCACTAGCCGGTCGCGGGTTATCATTGCCGGCATCAGCGTGTTATTCAGGTAAATCCTGCCCTCTTCGACACGCAGGATTTCATCGGTGACGTCGTGGCCGTCGGTGTCGGTAATCGACAGCGGGCGAGCTATCCGGGTATAGCCGAATACCTGGTGGGGGTCGAATAGCGTGAAGTTGCGGTCTTCGAAATCGTTCTCGAAACGCAGGTCGGCATCGGCTGCGGGGTCGAACGCATAACTGACTTCGTCCCGGATATTCATCGTCAGGTGTGATTCCACCAGGTGCAGCGCGTGGCGGGTTGGTTGGCTGTGCGGTAATTCATCGAGGGTGAGCATCCCCTCGATGAAACGGCAAGCGTGTTCTATTCCCTGTGGGTCGCCGGGCAAACCGCATTCCAGCGTAATCGCCGGGCAAATCCCGTCGAAGGCCATGGTGCTGACACCGCGGTGGTTGAACACCATGCCAACCCGGTTAAATCGCGCCGCCAGGTTCTGGTTTTGCATATTGGGATCGGTGATACAGGCATAGTGTGGGTTTTTGCCGGTATTGTTGTGGATATCGATGGCGGCGAAGAGTGGCAGGCCATGAGCGATTTCGACCACGCGCTGCATCATGCCCGAAGTCGGGCTCGGTTCGAGCTCGGTGCCCGGCCAGCAGCGGTTATAGTCCACCTGGTCGGGCAGAAAGCGGCGATTCGCCTCGGCGGCGCGCACGTTGCCGACAAACAGCAGAATGGAGCGCGGTAAATCCTGCGCGTGTTCGGCCAGTATCTTTTGCATGACCTCGAGCCCGGTATATTCGTTGCCGTGCAGCAGGATCGAAATGAACAGGAACTGGGAATCCCTGCCATCGAGCTGGACCAGGGTCGGGTTGGGAAACAAGCTGCGGATATTTGCGGTGGTTATGTCGAAAAACCCATCAGGCAGGCCGTGCAGCCGATCAAATTTTTCGATCATGTACCGGGGTCCTGCCACAGGTGGACCGGTTGATTGCTATACGCCTGCTCGATATATTCGCGCACGAGCTGTGCGCTGTCGCCGAAGCGCTTCCAGTGCTTCGTAATCCAGTGAGCGCCGGTAGCCCCCTGCTTGACGCGGGCCTCGATAATGTCGAGCCAGCGATCGGTGTCTTTAATCCCCGCCTGCTGCAGGTTTGCACGCGCGAGCGGAATGGCCTTTTCCAGCAGGACTGTTTTCAGCGGCAACTCCTGTCCATCGGGCCAGTGCACGCTGGCACCGAGACCTTCGCGCGCGGCGCGGTAGAAATCGGCCTCGAGGGTTTCGTAGGGCACTTGAGTCAGCCCGTCCCCGAGGGATTTCAGGCCTTCGGTAAGGCCCACGTAAAATACGATATTGGCGAGTGTGTCGACCAACGTCGGCCCTGAGGGTACGACGCGCAATTCGAGCCGCAGGTGATAGGAATCATCCTTGTTGCGCGCGATAATCGGCCGTACCCAGCGCCAGATGGTGCCGTTGTGCAGCGACAGGTGATGCAGATCCGCTATCGGCCGATCGAGCACTTCCGGCAGGATAGGGCTGTAGTAAAAGTTATCTTCGAACAGGTCGAGCAGCGAATCGATGTAACGTTTGCCCAGGTGGACCCGCGGAATAATGTGATCCTCTATTTCCTGCAGGTTACGCGTATCGACGGCCTGCTTGAAGATGCCGATGCGTGATTCCTGCCAGCAGCATTTACCGAGCACCAGCGGCGAGTTCGCGGTCGCACCGATTATCAGCATGCTTGACCATAGCCCGGCGTGGTAGGTCGGTACGATTTCATCGAAAGGCACCTGCAGGTGAATTTGCAGCGAGGTCGCCAGCGCCTCGAGCATGACGTCTGTTTTTTCGACTTCGAGTTGCTCGTCGCCATCCAGGAGCAGGCGGATCGGCTGACCGCGCATGCTGAGCAATTGGCGGTTGAGCTGGTTATAGCGATGCAGCTCGGTCATGTAAGCGTCGGGATTCAGGTGTTCGTGGGTCACGCTCGGGAATACGCCGAACATGCCGATGCTGGTGTCGAACCTGTCAGCCGCCTCGGTCGCCTGCTGAAACAGGGCATTCAGGTCGGCCTCTACCCGGTTGAAGATATTGCCCGTGTAGGGAAAGGGATTGCCGTTGATCTCCATGTTGAACTTGGCAAGCTCGGAGGTGAACAGCGGGTTTCCGGTCGCCTTGATGATTTCGATATTGTTTTTGCTCGGATTACCGCTGGCATCGGCGAGGCAAAGCTCGAGCTCATATCCGAGCATGCGGCTTTCATTGTCAAACTCACGCTTCGCGAACAGCGAGCGCACCAGCTCTGTTTCCTGCTCCAGCCGCTGCTGGAAGCGGTCGTAATCATCCTGCTCGAAATGTTCTTTCTGGATTTCTTCGCCCATAGGATTCCGAGTATAAGATAGATGTCCGGTAAATGCCTACCTCCAAGTTGGGTAAGGTAGTTTTACCAACTCAGCCTGTTTATACTTTGCCTTCCCTGGTCGAGATCACCATGTCCGTCATCCTGCAAGTATCCAACCTGGTAAAACGCTTCGGTTCGTTAACCGCGGTCAACGACGTCAGTTTCGAGATCCGGCAGGGCAGCTGTTTTGGTCTGCTTGGACCCAATGGCGCCGGCAAGACTACGACCATCGAAATGATGGAGGGCATCAAGGCTCCCGATGCTGGCGAGATCCTTTACCGGGGGGCGGCGTTAAGCCAGCAGTTTCGCAACGAAGCCGGCATCATGTTTCAAACCACTGCGCTGCAGGAATTCATTACAGTGCGTGAAATCATGGTGCAGTTCAGTCGTTTTTATCCGGATACCGCGAGCATCGACGAACTCGCCGACCGTTATGCGCTGCATGACTTTTTGAACCAGGATACGCGCAAGCTCTCAGGTGGGCAGAAGCAGCGCCTGTTGCTGGCGATGGCCCTGATCAACAATCCCAGGATCCTGTTTCTCGACGAACCCACTACCGGTCTCGACCCGCAGTCGCGGCGCAACCTGTGGAAGCAGGTGCAGCAGGTCAAACAGCAGGGCGCCACCATATTGCTCACTACCCATTACATGGAGGAGGCCTATGAGCTCTGCGATGAAATCGCGATCATGGATCATGGCCGCATCATCGCCCACGATGCCCCCGACGCGTTGCTGGCGGCACATTTTGACGATGTCGTGGTGCAGTTGCATGCGGCCGATATTCCGCGTGAGATCGGTGAAAGGGAATTCCAGGCGATTTATCGCAACGACAATGCCCATATTGTCACCGGTGACGTCAACCGGACTATCGAACACCTGCTGCACCTGGATATTCCGCTGGATCGTCTGCGTATTCGAGCGCGCGATCTCGAGGACCTGTTTCTCGAACTGACCGGAAAGGAATTACGCGCCTGATGTGGAATCGAATCTATGCGCTGTTCGTGGCCCGCAACCTGGAGTTCATGCGCGATCGTTCGGCACTCGCCTGGAGCGTGTTGTTGCCGGTGCTGATTATTTTCGTGTTCGCCTACGCCTTCACCGAGGAGAATCCGGAGAAGTTCAAGGTCGGCCTGATATCGGCCAGCGCGCCCGCGGGGCCGGCTGCCAGGTTCGCGGAGACCCGCTACATCAGGTTTATCGAGTTCGACGATGCCGCGGGCAACCTGCACAAGGTAGAGCGCCACCAGGTCGATTTATTGTTCGACCCGGGCAGCGGTCGTTACTGGATTAATCAGACTTCGCCGGGCGGTTATATTGTCGAAAAATTGTTGGTCGCGGCCTATGCCGATTCCGGCGAGACTTTGCAGCGAATTCTCGTCGAAGGCGATGAAATCCGCTATGTCGACTGGGTTATTCCCGGCGTTATCGCGATGAACATCATGTGGGGCGCGTTGTTTGGCATTGGTTACGTGATTGTGCGCTATCGCAAGTTCGGTGTGCTCAAGCGCCTCAGCGCAACCCCGGTAACCGCGGTCGAATTTCTATGCGCGCAGATCCTGTCCCGCCTGTGGTTGCTGGTGGTGGTCAACGTGGTGATCTTTATCGGCATGGATTTGTTTGTCGATTTTCGCATGCATGGATCCTATTTCAACCTGCTGCTGGTGTTCACCCTTGGCTGCATTAATCTAATTTGTTGCGGGCTCGTGGTGGCGGCGCGTATCTCCAGTGAAGAAGTCGCGAACGGCGTTTTGAACCTGTTCAGCTGGCCGATGATGTTTCTCTCGGGCGTCTGGTTTTCACTCGAAGGCGCGCATCCGTGGATGCAGAAATTTGCGTTGCTACTGCCGCTTACCCATGTCACCGACGCGGCGCGTGAAGTTATGATCGACGGTGCGGGAATCATCCAGATTTCGGATCACCTGCTGGTGCTCGGCATATCCAGCTTGATCCTGTTGTTCATAGGCGCGAGAATTTTTCAATGGGAATGATATCCGACCAGACCATCCTGTTTTGCCTGCTCGGGGTCGTCTTCGGTTTGCTGGTATGGGGCAGAATTCGTTACGACCTGGTTGCTTTCGGTGCATTGACGATCGCCATCGTACTCGGCGTGGTACCGCAGGAAGACGCATTCGCGGGGTTTGGTCACCACGCCACGGTGATTATCGCGCTGGTGTTAATCGTTAGTCGTGGCTTGTTCAACTCGGGCGCTATCGAATTGATCGCGCGTTACGTAATCGACAGCGGCCGTTCGTTGTTTTTGCATATCAGCGTGATGTCGGGCGTTGCCGCGGTGTTGTCGGCGGTCATGAATAATGTCGCCGCGCTCGCGCTACTGATGCCACTCGACATGCAGGCGGCAAAGAAGGCCAAACGCAACGTATCGTTGAGTCTTATGCCACTATCTTTCGCGTCGATTCTCGGCGGCATGATTACTCTCATCGGAACACCACCCAATATCATCATCGCAAGTTTTCGCGAGCAGGCGGTGGGCGAGCCGTTCGCGATGTTCGATTTCGCACCGGTGGGTGCGGTTACTGCGCTGGTTGGCGTGATCTTCATCGCTGTTGTCGGCTGGCGCCTGATACCGGTTGTCAGTAGCGAAGACGAGCTGGACGACAAGCCCTTGCCGCACGAGGATTATGTCGCCGAAGTTCGCGTAGCGGAAAACTCGAGCATGATTGATCGCCGCGTGCGCGATCTCGATGACGAGGCCGACGAGGCCGACGTTGCGATAGTAGGGCTGGTGCGTAGCGGCAGGCGATTACCCGGACGAGCGCGCACCGAGAAAATACGCCTCGGCGATCTTATCGTTATCGAGGCCAATGCCGAGCATATCGACGCTTTCGTCGGCGCCTTCGGGCTTGAATATGTCGGTAGCGAAAAGCATGAAGGCCATGCGGCTGAAGGTCTCACGCTGATTGAGGCGGTAGTTCCGGAAAATGCACGTATCGAGGGTCGCAGTGCTTTGAGCCTGCGACTGTTATATCGGCATGGGGTGACCTTGCTTGGCGTGTCGCGCAAGGGCAGAACTTTTCGTGAGCGGGTACGCAAGCTTGAAATCCGTGCCGGCGATGTACTGTTGTTGCTCGGCCCCGATGAGCGGCTTAGCGACATCATTTCCTGGCTCGGTTGCCTGCCGTTGCAGGAACGTGATCTGCAGGTAGTGCAGCGCAACAAGGCCTGGATTGCGGTAGCGAGTTTTGCCGTTGCAATCGCGGCAGCCACCAGTGGCATCATTCATTTGCCCGAAGCGCTGGCGCTGGTTTGTATCGTCATGGTCGGATTCAACATCGTGCCGCTGAAGGAAATCTATACCTCGATCGAATGGCCGGTCATCGTATTGCTCGGTTCGATGATCCCGATCGGTTCCGCGCTCGAAGCTTCTGGCGGCACCGCGCTGATTGCGCAACAGATCATCGATTTTGCCGAGGGTTACGGACCGGTTATTGTGCTGACGCTGTTAATGGTCGTCACAATGACGCTTTCCGACGTGCTCAACAATACCGCTACCACGATCATCGCCGCGCCGATCGCGATCGATATCGCCAATCGCCTGAGCGTCAATCCCGACCCGTTTCTGATGGCGGTCGCGGTTGCCGCGTCCTGCGCTTTCCTGACTCCCATCGGGCACAAGAACAATACACTGGTGATGGGGCCGGGGGGTTATCGCTTTGGTGATTACTGGCGTATGGGGCTGCCGCTCGAAGTTATCGTCGTGGTAGTCTCGATCCCGATGATCCTCATCGTCTGGCCTTTTTAGCTGATTTTGTCATCCCGCGGTCAAGCCGCGGGATGACAGTGGAAAGCGCGGGATGACATGAAAAGGGCGGAGACTAAATGAAAAAGGGCAGGGGATGAGATGAAAGGTGCGCGGGGATGACAACGAAGTTAAACTGTCGCCAGTTAACTCAGAATCAATTGTCATGACCATC
>CALDDP010000017.1 GCA_937936805.1 uncultured Gammaproteobacteria bacterium
GCGGCTCCGCGGGAGTACGGCTTTTACTCGAACGTCAATCCGCAAGTCGACCATCCGCGCTGGTCGCAGAAACGTGAGCGCCGAATCGGCGAAATTTTCAAGCGCGATACGCTCATGTTTAATGGCTACGGGGAGGAGGTCGCCGCGCTCTACGACGACCTGGATCTGACCGCCAACTTCTAGTATGTCGTTTACCGCGGCACTCAGGTCCGCCTATGCCAAACCGCTTGCCCACCTGCTGTGCCTGGTGCCTTTAGCGGCTTTACTTTGGGCGGCTTTTGATGACGGCCTCGGTGCCAATCCGGTGGAAAGACTGACCCATGAGACCGGGCAATGGACGCTGCGATTCCTGCTGCTGACACTGAGCATGACCCCGTTGCGGCAATGGACCGGGCTGGCAGCATGGATACGCTTTCGGCGGCTGCTCGGCCTGTACACATTTTTCTACCTCGCCTGTCATTTTATGATCTGGTTCATTGCAGATCACTCGCTCGATGTCATCGCCATGGGCGAAGATATTATCAAGCGACCTTATATAACCCTGGGCTTCAGCGCGCTGTTGTTGATGCTGCCGTTGGCGATCACCTCCAATCAGGCGATGATCAGGCGCCTCGGCAAGAAATGGAAAAGCCTGCATCAACTGGTCTACCTGATCCTGTCACTCGGTGTGCTGCATTTCATCTGGCTGGTCAAGGCCGACTATCTCGAACCGACAATTTATGCGATTATCGCAGTTGTTCTGTTGCTTCACCGGGCCGGCCCGATGAAGCGCTTCAGCCTGAGATCTTCCCCGGCCGCACGTTAAGCCGGTAAAAGATAGCTGGCATCAAACGAGTGGAAGCAAATGAAACTACTGGTTACCGGGGCCGCGGGCTTTATTGGTCACGCACTCATACTCAGCCTGTGTGAGCGTGGCGACGATGTAGTCGGCATAGATAATCTGAACCATTATTACGATGTCGGGTTGAAACACGCGCGCTTGCAACAACTCGAAACCTTTGCAAATTTCCAGTTCGTTGAGATGGATTTAGCGGACCAGGCATCGCTGGAGGGGTTGTTCAGCAAATCCCGCTTCGATCGCGTGCTGAATATGGCAGCGCAGGCCGGAGTACGTTATTCACTCGAAAATCCGCGCGCATACATCGACAGTAACCTGGTCGGTTTCGGTAATCTGCTCGAGTGCTGCCGACATCATGACATCGAACACCTCGTCTACGCGTCTTCGAGCTCGGTTTACGGTGCCAATAAAAGCATGCCGTTCAGCACCGCGGATAACGTCGATCACCCGGTTTCACTTTACGCGGCTACCAAGAAGGCTAACGAATTGATGGCGCACAGCTATAGCCATCTATATCGGATACCCACTACCGGACTGCGTTTTTTCACCGTGTATGGACCCTGGGGGCGTCCCGATATGTCACCCATCCTGTTTGCCGACGCGATTACACAGGGGAAGCCGATCCAGGTATTTAACCAGGGCCGTCACAAACGGGACTTTACCTATATCGACGATATCGTCGACGGAGTGATTCGATGCCTGGACAGGATACCGGCCGGCAATCCGCAATGGTCTGGAATGAACCCGGATCCGGCAACCAGCGATGCGCCCTGGCAGATTTATAACATCGCCCGGGGTGAACCGATCGAACTTTTATATTACATTGAGCTGATGGAGCAGGCTCTGGGCAAAACAACCAGTAAGGAGTTACTGCCAGCCCAGCCCGGGGATGTCGAGGCAACCTATGCCGACATAGATACACTGGTCGCTGACACCGGATATTCGCCGAAAATATCGATTCAACAGGGTTTAAATCAATTTGCTGGCTGGTACATGGATTATTACGCTAAAAAATAACATATAATCGAAGAAAAACGCCCTCAGCGGCTAGTAACCGGGAGACGCTCTTATCGTTGACAATGCTCAACAGCCAGCTTTGTTAGAGGTTAACAACCTTGCCGTAGATTTCTTTCTGCAGGGTCACCCCGTGCCGGCGTTAATCGATGTCTCCTTTGCCGTCCAGCCGGGTGAAACGGTGGCCCTGGTCGGAGAGTCGGGTTCCGGCAAGTCGGTCACTTCGCAGGCGATCATGGGAATCCTGCCGTCCAACGCGAAAATTTGTGGCGGAGAGATCTGGTTCAATAACCCTGAAAGTGGCCAGTTGCTGGATATCGCGGCGCTCGATCCCGATAGTGCGCAGATACGCCAGATACGTGGCGGTGCCATATCCATTATTTTTCAGGAGCCGATGACGTCGCTGTCGCCGGTGCATACCATCGGTGATCAAATCAGCGAAGCGTTATTCCTGCACCGCGACGCCAGTCAACAGGAAGGCCTGAAACTGACCGAAACAATGTTACAGCACGTCGGTTTTCCGCATCCCTCCAGGGCGATGAAGATGTATCCCTTTGAATTATCCGGTGGATTGCGTCAGCGTGCGATGATTGCGATGGCGATGATCTGCCATCCTTCGCTGATGATCGCCGATGAGCCGACTACCGCGCTCGATGTAACCATCCAGGCGCGAATCCTCAAACTGATAAGGGAATTGCAGGCTGAGCTCGGCATGGCGATGTTGTTGATTACCCATGACCTCGGTGTCGTCGCCAATATGGCAGACCGGGTGGTAGTGATGTATCACGGCAGGGTTATGGAAGCAGGTCCATTGAGGGAGCTGTTCACTAACCCGCAGCATGACTATCTGAAGGCGCTGATGCATGCGGTGCCCCGATTCGATCTCGAACCGGGTGAACGATTGGTCCCGGTGCGCGAAATTCACTCCGAGACAGGTGCCTTGCTCAAGAAAACCCCGCGCGAAGAGGGTGTTGATGCCCACGAACCGCTGTTGAAGGTGAATGATCTCAGTAAGACCTATCGCCTGCATGGCGGTGGCTGGCTCAAGTCTGAATCACACGACTTGCTTGCGGTTGACAGCGTTTCCTTCGAGGTCGAACGAGGCGAGTGTTTTGGACTGGTCGGCGAGAGTGGTTGCGGCAAGACAACCCTGAGCAAGATCATCATGCGTGCGATTACCCCGGACCGGGGCGAGATTATATACCATGACGGTAGCCGGGCTATCGATGTGCGTACGCTGGAGGGAGATGACCTGCTCGCTTTCCGGCGCAAGATGCAGTTTATTTTTCAGGATCCCTATAGCGCTTTGAATCCGCGCATGACGGTGTTCGACATCCTGCGTGAACCGTTAGTCGTGCATGACCTCGGTGACATGGATTATCAACGCGAAATGGCGACTGAACTGATGCGGCTGGTCGGGCTCGACCCGCGTTTTTTAAGCCGCTATCCGCACAGTTTTTCCGGTGGCCAGCGGCAACGCATCGGTATTGCGCGCGCCCTCGCGTTGCAACCGGACCTGATCATCTGTGACGAACCGGTATCTGCACTGGATGTCTCGATCCAGGCCCAGGTGCTGAACCTGTTAAAGGATCTACAGCAGGAACTCGGGCTTACCGTCGTGTTTATTTCCCATAATCTCGCGGTAATCCACTATATTGCGAATCGCATTGCGGTTATGTGCGCGGGACGTATGGTCGAACTCGCACCGCGCGACAAACTGTTTGAAAACCCGGTTCACCCCTACACCAGGGCCCTGTTATCCGCGGTACCACACCCGGAATTATCGCAGCCGCTGAGCTTCGAGGCGATTACCGAGGGGGCAGCCTCCGACCCGGCTCGGTGGAGCTTCCCGTTTACCATCGATGGCAGCGCTGCAACCGAGTTCATGGCGCTGGGTGATGGCCATTTTGTCAGGGTTGCGGCGGGTTCCAGTCCAGCCGATGTTGCCGCATGAAGATATTCCTCAAGTCCATAGCCCTTGGCGCATTCCTGTTGCAGGTTACTGCTGTCAACGCGTTAGAAGAGTTGATCGAGACGCCTTCGCTCGCGGCCCGGGTTCAATCCGGTGAGCTGCCGCCGGTTGCGCAGAGACTCCCGCGGGAACCGCAACTGGTCCCAATGCGTGCGCCTCAAACCCCGGGCGAACACGGTGGCGAACTGCGCCTGCTCATGGGCAAGCAAAAAGATATACGGCAAATCGTAGTTTACGGTTATGCCCGGCTGGTGGGCTACACATCCGAGCTCGAGCTCGAGGCGGATATCCTCGAAAGTTACGAGGTGTTTGAAAATCGAGTTTTTACGCTGCACTTGCGTGAGGGCCATAAATGGTCGGATGGTCACCCCTTTACCAGCGAGGATTTCCGCTATTACTGGGAAGACATCGCTAACAACCCTGAACTGTCCAAAGGCGGACCCGACAAGCGATTCATCATCGAAGGCGAGTTACCCAGGGTCGAGTTCCCGGACAAGTATACGGTAAGGTACAGCTGGTCCAACCCGAATCCGTATTTCCTGACGGCGCTGGCTGGTGCGCGGCCGTTGTATATTTACAAGCCGGCGCATTACCTGCGCCAGTTTCACGCGCGCTACCAGGACGATGAAGTGCTGCAGCAAATGATCGAAGATTTCGGCAAGAACAACTGGATGGGCGTTCATGTCAGCAAGGACCGTCCCTACAAGGCCACAAATCCAGACCTGCCCACGCTGCAACCCTGGTTCAATTCCACCTATCCGCCGTCAGACAGGTTTACTTTCAGGCGCAATCCTTTCTACCATCGCGTTGATGCTAATGGGCGTCAGCTGCCCTATATCGATTCAATCGCGGTCAATATCGTATCGAGCAAGCTGGTGCCGGCAAAAACCGGTGCCTACGAGTCGGATTTGCAGGCGCGTTATTTGCGTATGGATAACTATACGTTTTTGAAAACCGGTTCGAAACGAAACGATTTTGACGTGCGTCTGTGGCAAACCGCGAAAGGTGCGCATGTTGCACTTTATCCGAATATGAATACCAATGACCCGGTATACCGCGAGCTGATGCGTGATGTGCGTTTTCGGCGTGCCCTGTCGTTGGCGATACACCGGTTCGAAATCAATCAGGTGGTTTATTTCCGCCTGGTGCAGGAGAGTAATAATACGGTCCTCGCTGAAGACTCGATGTACAAGCCGGAGTACCAGTATGACGGTATCGAATTCGACCTGGAGCACGCCAACCGACTGCTCGACGAGCTGGGCCTTAGCCAACGTGATGATCGTGGCGTTCGTCTGCTGCCAGACGGGCGACCGCTAGAAATCCTGATACAGACTGCCGGTGAAAGCACCGAGCAGACCGATATACTGGAACTGATACACGACAGTTGGCTGACTGCCGGCATCAAGCTGTATAGCATTCCGTCGACGCGTGAAGTATTCCGCAACCGGATATTTTCCGGTGACGCAATTATGTCGATCTGGTCCGGGCTCGAAAACGGTATGCCATCCCCCGAGACCAGTCCTGCTAACCTGGCGCCCACCTCGAAGTACCAGTACCAGTGGCCGCAATGGGGAGCCTATTACGAATCGAGTGGAAAGAGTGGAGAGGCGCCGGATCTGGCCGCGGCGCAGCAGCTTGTCAAGTTGAATAACCAATGGGCCCGCGCCCGTTCGCGTGAGGAACGGGTTGCCGTCTGGCATCAGATGCTCGATATCAACCGTGAGCAGATGTTTACCATCGGAATCGTCAATCATGTCCCGCATCCGGTGGTGGTGAGTGATCATCTGCTTAACGTGCCGGATAAAGGTTTCTACGATTTTTCGCCGGGAGCGTATTTCGGTATCTACAAACCGGATAGTTTCTGGTTCGACGAAACGAGACGCTAATGCTGACCTACATTCTGCGCCGTATCCTGACGATGATTCCGACTCTGCTGGTGATCAGCGTACTGGTGTTCGTCATTATCCAGTTACCGCCCGGGGATTATCTGGAAAGCCATATCGCTGAACTGCAAAGCCAGGGCGAATCGGTTGACGAGCAGAAAATTGCCTTTCTACGCGAACAATACGGACTCGACAAGCCGATGCCACAGCAATATCTGAAATGGCTTTTCGGCATGCTGCAGGGAGACTTCGGTTACTCCTTCGAGTACGAGCTGCCCGTTACCGAGGTGGTCGGTGACCGGCTTTTCCTGACCGTGTTAATCTCGATCGCCACGATCCTGTTCACCTGGATGATCGCCTTTCCGATCGGAATCTACTCGGCGACCCATCAGTACAGCTGGGGTGATTACGGATTATCGACGCTGGGATTTCTGGGGCTGGCAACACCGAACTTCCTGCTCGCACTAGTGATGCTTTATTTTGCCAACGTCTATTTCGGTACCAGTATTGGCGGTTTGATGGATCCGGAATATATCGATGCCCCCTGGAGTGTCGACAAGCTGATCTCGATACTCGAGCATCTGTGGATTCCGGTGGTGGTTATCGGTACGTCGGGTACCGCCGGCATGATAAGACGCCTGCGTGCCAATCTGCTGGACGAACTGCAAAAGCAGTACGTCATCACCGGTCGGGCCAAGGGGCTGCCGCCGGGAAAGTTGCTGGCCAAGTATCCACTGCGGGTCGCGCTCAATTTTTTCGTCGCAGATATCGGCAACCTGCTACCGACAGTCATTTCAGGTGCCGAGATAGTGGCTGTGGTCATGTCGCTACCAACCACCGGACCGATTCTGCTAAGCGCGCTGCAAAGCCAGGATATGTACCTGGCCGGGTCTTTCCTGATGTTTCTGGCATTGCTTACCGTATTCGGGGTGCTGGTTTCTGATATAGCGCTTGCCATGCTCGATCCGCGTATCAGGCTCGGCGGAGGAAGCAAGTGAGCACACCGCACTTCGTTTCGCGCGAACCCTTCGATCCTCATTCGATCGAAGCGCTGACCCCGGCGCAGGAAAGGTACTACAGGGCCTCGCAGTGGCAGCTGATGTGGTGGAAACTGCGTCGGCATCGGCTGGCCGTGATCTGCGGTGTGATCCTGGCATTGAATTATGCCTCGATCATGTTCAGCGAGGTCATAGCGCCCTATAACCTGCATACGCGCAATACCGAATTTATCTACTCACCGCCCCAGTCGATACATCTGTTTCATGAGGGGGAGTTTATCGGGCCATTCGTCTA
The DNA here is from genome assembly GCA_937936805.1 of uncultured Gammaproteobacteria bacterium. Taxonomy (GTDB): domain Bacteria; phylum Pseudomonadota; class Gammaproteobacteria. The sequence continues at coordinate 7,001 of CALDDP010000017.1, forward strand.
CGGTCGGGACTACGAGCTCGACATGGATATCCTCAAACGCAACTACCCCGAAAACAGGAATCTGGTGCAACCCCTGCGCTTTTTTTGCCAGGGCGACAGCTACCGTTTCTGGGGACTGTTCGAGGCTCGCTTTCATCTGGTTTGTCCGCCCGAGAACGGCACCTTCTTTTTACTCGGCACCGATCGTCTCGGGCGTGACATGTTTTCGCGAATCACTTACGGCGCTCGTATATCGCTTACTATTGGCCTGGTCGGGATAATTATCAGCTTTGCTTTTGGCATCGTGATCGGTGGACTCGCGGGTTATTATGGCGGGTGGGTCGATGCTTCCGTGCAACGGTTGATCGAGGTAATACGCTCATTTCCCGAACTACCGCTGTGGATGGCTTTATCCGCGGTATTACCGGTAAACTGGAGCCCGATCCTGATTTTTTTCGGCATTACCGTAATTCTGGCATTGCTTGACTGGACCGGACTGGCCCGTGCGGTGCGTTCGAAGTTGCTCTCGTTGCGCGAAGAAGACTATTGTTCGGCAGCCGAACTGATGGGAGCCAAACCCGGACGCATCATTGGTCGCCATCTATTACCTGGATTCATGAGCCATTTGATCGCCTCGGCGACGCTGTCGGTACCGGCGATGATCCTGGGTGAAACCGCGCTCAGCTTTCTGGGTCTTGGCCTGCGGCCACCGGTCACCAGCTGGGGTGTGTTGTTAAACGAAGCACAAAATATCAACGTGGTAGCGCTTTATCCCTGGTTGTTATATCCGGTGGTGCCGGTCGTGCTGGTCATTCTTACCTTTAATTTCTTCGGCGATGGATTGCGCGACGCGGCCGATCCTTATAAATAATCGATGTCGATCGGTTTTCAGCAGCGCGAACGTTGCCCATTATGTGATTCCGGCAACAACAGGCTGCTGTGTGATATTGCGTACAGCGATCGTCGTCTGGCAAATTACCTAGAGCAGTTTTATCGTGGCAGGGTGGCGCTAGATTTGCTGCAGTCCGCCAGCTATCGGGTGGCGCTGTGTGAAGATTGCGGCTTTGTCTTCCAGGATTCGATTCTGAATGATAAGGGTATGCAAGCGCTGTACGAGGACTGGATCGATCAGGAGCAGAGTTTGCAGCGCAAACAGAGCGCGGACAGCACACGTTACCGCCAGTATGCGGGCCAGATTCAGACTCTGGCAGGCTTGTTGAAGCGACGCCCCGACCAGAGCCGGATTCTCGATTATGGTATGGGATGGGGTTACTGGAGCCGGATGGCGCAGGCGCACGGTTTTGATGTGGTTGGGTTCGAGTTATCGAAACAACGCAGTGAGCACGCCCGGCAAATGGGAATCACGGTGATCGATTCCTTGCCAGCTACCGAGGCGGGTTTCGACTTTGTGTATGCTAACCAGGTATTCGAGCATTTACCTGATCCCGTGCAAGCCCTGCAAGATATCTGCCGGCAGTTGAAGCCGGGGGGGATCGTTTATCTTCGCGTACCTGATGGCCGGGGCGTCGCCGCACGGCTGGAGCAACAGGGCTGGTCGCCTGAACTCGAAGCGATTCATCCATTGGAGCACATTAACTGTTTTACCCGCAAGACACTGCAGGGCTTTGCATCAGAAGCCGGACTAAAACCTTTCAATCCACCGTTGCGCCTCAGCTGGGGTAATCTATGGGACGGAATCAGGCGCGAGCTTGCAGATCGACTGCTGACCACGCACCTGTTTTTCAGGTACCAGTAAGCTTTTCCGGGATAGTTATTCGGAAGTCAGCAAGTGCTGGAAGTGTTCGCTGCCGGTTTGCATTTCTGTAAAAGAACCCTCGTCGACGAGTTTGCCGCGTTCCATCACCATTATCCTGTCGAACTGTTCGGACAGCTGAACCCGCCCGAGCATCCAGAGGATGCCTCGATTTTCCATCATCTGCCTGACGTTGCTGATCAGACGACGTTCGGCGGCCGTGTCCAGGGTCGATAAGGCTTCGTTGACAATGAGTAGGTCGGGTGCCTTGAGCAGGGCGCGTGCAAGCCCAAGTTTCTGGCGCTGAATAGCAGACAGGCGGCCACCGGCGACGCCCACTTCGTATCTGAGGCCGGCTTCGATTATCTGGTTGCGCAGGCCAAGCGAGTCGACCACATCAGCAATCAGTGAGTTGATTTTCTGCTGGGCATGGGCCTGACCATAGGCAAGCTTGCCGAACAGGATGTTGTCCTGTATCGAGATGCGCGGGTTAAAACTCGATTCTTCGAAGAATTCGATGCCAAGGTCTTCGGTGGTCGCATGTTCGTGAATCTGGCGACGCGCGGCGAGAATGCGCTGCTGGATAGACTCGGTCATCAAACCCAGTCGATGACGCGCCACGATCAGTTTGAAGGGCAGTGAGATCAGGCGGCGGCGATCACTTTCCTGCAGACTTTTCACACCTTGCTGTCTGGATTCCTGCAGCAGTTTATTGAATTCTGGCAGATCGTCGGCCTCGATAAAGCTGAATTGCTCGAACAGCTCGCTGTCCGGTTCGACATCAGAGAACAGGTCGAGCATGATTTCGGCAATTTTCACGCCGGCATTGAGAAATTCTTCTACCAGGTCGTTTTGTTTGAGCACTTTTTGCATGGCCGGGTAGTCGATCAATTGCTCGAGATCGATAGCCTCGTCGTAAACGGTGCCGAACAACAGGTTTTCCGACACCGTCATATTGAGATTATATTTTTCATGGTCGAAGGGTTCGACCAGGCGGGCGATCCCCGGCTCCTTGAATTTGTCGCGCAATAGCTTGCGTGCCTGCATAACCCGCTCCGCGAGATCGGTATTCTGCGCCGGATCCACGAATGAGAGCAATCCGAACTGGTATATTTCTTCATCCATTTCGACGGCCTTGAGAACTTCGATAATATGCGCAGTAAGTTGCTCGTAATTTTCCAGGCCAAGCGCCTGGTAGTCGACCCAGTCGTCATCATAGCGGTGGGGAGTATTGCCCGACTGTCGCGCAAGGTTTCGTTCAAGTTCCTGGTCGTGGTCATCCCCTTCGTTCGGCAGCGGATGGTGCTTTAGCGCGTAGCACAGGTTGTCGTAAACGCTGCCGTTAAACATGAATGCCCCCATTCCCACGTAACCGAGACGCCTGCCGGTAATCGATTCGGGCACATTTTCTAGTTTCCACTCGCCGATATTAATGCTGCCGGAAGTAGGATTGATCAACCTCGACATCAGCAGTGCGAGCTCTTCCTTGCCGCTATTGCCCAGTCCCACCGCAGCGCAGTGTTGATCGAAGGGGAACTTGAAACTGGTGCCGTCGATACTGTAGTAAAGCCCATCCTCGGTGTAGCGAATGTTGTTGGCCTGAAATTCACGGCCCGGAAATTCTAGCGCCTCGGGTCGTTGGTCGATGATCTCGGTTTCGAGCAAATTTTGCGGGTTGAATTGTTGTATAACCTGGCCGTACTTGACCTTTACGTCTTCCTTGCGCTGGTAGTAACGCAGCAGTTCCTTCCATGGGCCTGAGAGATCCTTGTAGGCCACCAGCACTGCGACCATCGAGCCGATGGACAAATCGCCGCGTAACACGAAATAACCGCCTACCGAATAAAAGAAAAAGGGCGTCAGTTGGGCAATGAAATTATTCAGGAACTTGATGAAAAACTTGCGCCTGTAAATCGCGAAACGAATCTGGTAAATCTTGCCAAGGCGCTGGCTGATATGGGCGCGTTCGTATTGGCTGGTATCGTTGGCGTGGACATCGGTAATGCCGGAAACGGTTTCACCGATACGACCCGACATGTTGCGCACCGCGGCGACCCGTTGCTTGGAAAGTTCGTTGACACGTTTTTGCAGGCGCGGAATTACAATGAGCTGAAACGGATACAGCGAAACCGCGGCCAGCCCGAGGAAAAGATCCTGTTGAAATATGAAAACCAGGTATGTCAGCAGTATCCCGCCCTGAAACACCGGCAGGGTAAATGATTCGCCGATGAATTCACCTAAAATCTCAGTCTCGGCGGTGATCATCGGAATCAGTTCGCCGGAAGAAACCCTTTTGAAATGTGGCATTGGGAAGCGCAGGATACGTGTGTAAAGCTCAAACCTGAGCCGGCGCAACACGCGTTCGCCCAGCGCACCACGGTATACGTTCAACAGGTACTTCAAACCCCCACTGGTTAGCACTACCAGCAGGAAGGCCGAACTGAGCAGCATGAGGAACTCAAGACGATCAAAGTCGTAGCCGAATATTGCCTGCGGAATTTCCTGTCCCTCCAGCAGGTTGATAATTTTCTTGGGCAGTTCGAGGGTAATGTATACCAGGGGAAGTGAAATCAGCGACAGTATTATCAGACCTATCTGGTCCTTCTTGCTGTGATCAAGTATGTATCTGTAAAGCGATGGTTCCATAAATTTCCAGTTTTTTATCCTTATCTGGCTGGCAGGATCCGGACCCGGTGCTGCTAGCACGACCTGTAATGCCGGTGTACTATCGCGCATTGATCGATTTATATCAAATACAGGTTATGCCTCCCAGGCTTGCAATTATTTTAAAAGGCTATCCCCGCTTATCGGAAACTTTCGTTGCGCAGGAAATCAGGGCGCTCGAGCTGCGCGGTTTCGAGCTCTGTATCTTCTCGCTGCGTCATCCCTATGATCCGGCATCGCATCCGATTCATGCCGAAATTGAAGCGCCTGTCTACTATTTGCCCGAGTATGTGCACGATGATATTCCCGCGGTGCTAGGGGCGTTTTTTCGAGTATGCTGGAAACCGGGTTTCTGGCGGGCTCTGGCAGTCTTCAGCCGGGATTTAGGGCGCGATCCGACGCGCAACCGAATGCGTCGCTTTGCCCAATCGATGGTTATGGCGCATCAAATGCCTGCTTCGGTGCAGCTCTACTATAACCACTTCATGCATACCCCGGCATCGGTAACCTACTATGCCAGCAAAATCAATCGAACTCCGTGGAGCGTATCCGCGCATGCCAAGGACATCTGGACTATCCCCGAATGGGAGATACGCGAAAAGCTTGCAAGCACGCAATGGGTCGTTACCTGCACCCGCACCAACGAACAGTATCTCTCCAGCCTCACTGACGCAGTGGACAAGGTGACGCTGCTTTATCACGGCCTGGACTTTGACCGGTTTGCCGCGAAACCCGAACCCGCGTCGAATCGCGACGGCAGTGATGCGGACAATGAAGTCCGCCTGCTCAGCGTCGGGCGCGCGGTAGATAAAAAAGGATACCAGACCCTGCTGCATGCTCTGTCCGCATTGCCAACCACGCTGCACTGGCGATTCGTGCATATCGGCGGTGGAGAATTACTTGAACAATTGCAACAACAGGCCTGCGAATATGGTATCGACAGGCGCATAACATGGCTTGGCGCATTACCGCAAACCGAGGTCCTGGCGCAGTATCGCGAGGCAGATTTATTTGTGCTGCCGAGCCAGATATCCGCCGATGGCGACCGCGATGGATTACCTAACGTGTTGATGGAAGCGCAAAGTCAGAACCTGGCCTGTTTATCGACCAATATATCGGGCATACCGGAACTGATTGTGCATGCCGAAAGCGGATGGCTGGTCGAGCCGAAAGATCATCAGCAGTTGACGCAGGCGCTACAGACAATGATCGCTGATCCCGGGTTGCGTGCCAGGCTGGCGCAGGCGGGCTTTGAGCGCGTGCGTAGCGAATTCTCGATGCAGCGGGGAATCGATACCCTGGTGAGCAAGCTGCAGCGATCAATGCAGGTCAACAGCCAGCCATGAAGCTCGCCTTGCTCCGACATGCCGTGACTGACTGGAATCTTGAAAAACGGGTTCAGGGCCGCATCGATCAACCCCTTTCCCTGACCGGGCGACAGCAATTCCAGGGTCTGGCGCTACCGCCGCAGTTTTCCGCCTATCACTGGTACTGCAGTCCCCTGCGTCGTGCCAGGGAGACGGCGGGCTTGCTGGGATTAACTGCAATCGATATTGAGGCGGCATTAATTGAAATGAGCTGGGGCGACTGGGAAGGCGAAATTCTCAAACCGCTACGCAAGCGGCTCGGCGATGAGATGCGGGATAACGAACGTCGCGGCATCGACTTTTGTCCGCCCGGCGGGGAAAGCCCGCGCCAGGTCCAGGCCCGCCTGCAACCCTGGCTGCGTCAAATCGTTGCCGCAAAGCAGGATACAGCGGCGGTAGTGCACAAGGGCATAATACGCTGCATTTATGCGCTTGCCTGCGATTGGGACATGTGCGGTGATTCACCGGTTGATTTTGCCTGGGATTCGCTCCACCAGTTCGAACTCTCCGCTGACGGCAAACTACGCGATAGCTACCAGTCCATTCCCCTGATCAAATCCTGAACTCCCTTTGATGGTTAACTGTTAAGCCTAAACGGGTAATCCATGTCCCGGCTTTCCCCAGGATAGCCTCTCACTGGTGAGGGTAAACCGGTGAAGCCCTGGGAGTGATTTTTACCGGGGTACTGTTGCGGCAGGGTTTATTTCCAGATGGTGGGGGCGTCGAGCCAGGTGGCCGCTGGGTGGTTGGAAAGGAAGTGCAGCAGGTCTTCGAGAAAGCGCCAGACCGCCTCGTTTTGCACCAGGTGATGCGTCAGGATGCCGGTAGGTTCGCCGATATCACGGTAACCGCTGCGCCTCGCCTGCAGGTGTTGAATCAGAATTGCGATGGCGGGAAAAACACCGATAAAACCACCCTGGTGTCGCCAGTTCACCGGGTCGAGATGCGTGTTGACCTGCAGTAAGCCGGGCGCGGGACAGGCGTTACGGCGCACCTTCATTATTGAAATCCCGGTGAAACCGATTTCTCTTAAACAGCTGACAATCTTGCCGTTAATGCGATTCCAGGGCGGTACCAACACCGGTGTAAAGCGTTCGTCGAAATGTTGCTCGAGTATCTGGTAGCCCAGCTTCAGATCGGTAATGATTCGGGCGCTATCGCGGCTACCCCCGAGTTCGAGTTTGCGTTGGCCCCGGATAGCGTGGTTTTCATGCGTATAGCCGTGTTGTAAAACTGTTGTCAGGGTTCGGTTCTGCAGAAAATCAACCAGTTCCGGATTGAGCCCGGCCGGGATCACCGCCAGCGCCAACGGAGCATCCAGGTTGTAACTTAATCCGAGCAGCCGATCGAGTGCGCCAGTGGGCCGGGTGGCGTCGTCGTCACGCCACCAGAAATGCGCTGATTTGTCCATTTCAGCCCATGCATCAAGTTCGTGTCCAAGCCATGACCAGGCCTTTGCGGAGATAGTTTTCATGTTGCCGTCAGCGCGGCTTGCAGCCATTGCGAGATTCTGTCGGCACTGTTAGCCGCGCCATTGAGGTTTACTTCCAGCGAGGGACTCTGCCTGTCGGCCTGTTCAATTGCCGAAGCCAGATTTTCTGCCGAAAGTTCGCTTTGTCGCAGCATAACCAGTCGATCCAGGCGATGCAGCCTTTGTGCACGCATGGTTTGTTCGATTTCGTCGGCTTCGGCATACGGGATTACGACCGCAGCAGTAGAGCTGTTGAGAATGTCGGTGATCGTATTATAGCCTGCCTGTGAAATTGACAGCCTGGCACGCTTGACGAGTTCGCTAAAGTCAGGCCGGTTGCGTTCGATAATGATGCCTTCGCCTGCGACTCGCTGCAACGCGTCGAGATCGGATTCATCGATTGACGGGCTTACCAGTATTCTCCACTGCAGGTTGCTGAGTATCGACATGGGTTTTGCCTCGATGGCAGCCGTCAATATATCCAGCCCGGTGGGGCTGCCGCCGGCGGATATCAACACTTCGTCACTGCCGTCAGCGGTGACCGGCGCCGTCTGCCTGGTGTCGCAGACATAACCGCTGTAGTAGATCTTGCCGCTAATACGATCAGCCAGCGGAAAACTTTCCTCGAGTCCTGCAATTTTGCGGTCTCCGTGGACCAGTACGTGATCGTAAAATTCGGTTACCAGATCGCAAATCTCTTCATTGCGTCCTGCCCGGGATTTGGGCTGCAGGATATCCCGTACCGAGGCGATGACCTGGGTGCAGATGGTACTGGTTCGAGCAGCCTCGAGTAGCGGTATCAGTTCAAAGCGCATCATACGCCGGCCAAATGGAAAGGTCTCGGTTATCAATACCTGCGGTGCGCAGGAAGCGAAGATTTCGAGTAATTGAAGCTTGCGGCGCTCGCGCAAATCGGCGTCGATAGCGTTGCCCTGCCGATCCAGAAGACGGGTAAAACTTCCATCGGGGCTGTACACCGGCGGCAGTTGATGCAGTTGAACGCCTGCCGGCATGGTCATGGCCTGTGGCCTGCCACCGGAAACCAGCTCGACCGAAAAATCGTGTCGTGCCAGTTCGGCTGCCAGCAGGATGGAACGCTGCAGGTGCCCGATACCCAGCAGGTGCTGGACATAGATCATGACGCGATATGACGAACTGATCGATAACTCCGGAAATCAGGCGGTTATGCTTTCATTTGCCGACGGTTCGAAATACTCGCGTACAATTTCAGCGATGTTTTCGTGTCCTGCTAACAAGCCGGAAACATTTGCCGAGGAGGGTTTTGCCTGCCCTGGTAGGGCACGGATTGCCGCGGCCATTTGCATCGGGTCGCGTTCACCAGCGGGATCGAGCATGCTTACCAGGTTCAGCTTTACCGCGCGCTCGGCGCGAATCAATTGTTCCTGCCGGGGAACCGATCGGGGTACGATCAAGGCTGGTTTGTCCAGAGTCAGAATCTCACAAAAAGTGTTGTAACCACCCATCGCGACGATAGCGGTCGCTTTTTCCATGAGCAGTTCGATATGGCTGTCAAAAGTTAGAATTTCGACATTCGACAAGGCTTCGCAGCGTTCGTGAAAATCCTGCTGTTCGGTCGGGGGCATAAAAGGTCCGGTTACGATAATTGCGCGATAAGGTTGTTCCCGATCCCCCTCGTAGGCACGAATTACCCAGTCGACCATCTCGACACCGTCACCACCGCCGCCCGCGGTAACCAGGATAAAAGGGTCATCGAAGTTGACTGGCGATACCCAGTTGCGATCATTGGGGATTTCCCGCCCCAGGTAGCCGGTATACGAAATCTTCTTTTTGATCGCAGCGGACAGGCCGAGTCCTTCGATCGGGCTGCCCATTTCCTCCAGACCATAAACCCAGATGTCGTGATACAGGTCTTCCAGCACCGGTGCCACCTGCTTGCGCTCCCATTCGGCTTTTAACTGAACCGAATCGTCCATGACGTCGCGCAAGCCGAGTACGTTGATAGCGCCACGCCGTTTGAGCATCTCCAGGGTGGAGGTGACTTCTCCCTGCAGTCCGGTGGGTTCCTTGTCGACAAGAAATATATCGGGTTTGAAAGTGGCTGCAGTGTGATAGATGATCGATTCGCGCATCTGTAGGGTTTGTTCCAGGTCGATATGGAGCCCTAGTGACGTATATTCACCGTCTCTTAGCTTGATAATCCCCGGGATACGCACGAAATCGACCCGTGCTTTGAAATCAAAGCTACCGATGATCGGCGAACCTGACAGGATAAGCACCGATAGTCCCTTGTATTGAGCGACCAGCGAGTGAGCGATTGAACGACAGCGTCGCAGGTGCCCGAGGCCGAAAGAATCGTGGCTATAGATAAGAATTCTGGATAGATCCAGTCGCTCGGTCATTTCACCTGTACCTGACTGAGTATTCGACGCAGACTACACTGAAATAGCGGTAAACGCACTGCCGTTTGGCTGATTTATATGTAAGCATCTGAATTATTGACAATCCGACCTGTCTTAGATTCAGATTGCAGAATACTCATGTTGGAGCAGGTATTGAATAAAAATCTGGTAAAAACTGGTTCCCGGTCCCTCTGGGCGTTGCTGGGGCGGGATTTTCGGGATGAAGCTTTACCGGAGCGGCTGCGTAAATCGATTCAGGATCAGCAGGAACGCAGCGAAATTCTGATAAGCGTGATCCAGCTGGTTATCGTGTTCACATTCGGTTTTCTTTACTCGATAGCCCCCAAAACCTTTTCACAGGAGGCTGATTTTGCCCCGGTGCCGTGGGTGTTGGCGATCTATCTGGCGTTCAGCCTGATACGCTTTTACCTCGCGGTTAAGCGAAAGCTCCCGGACTGGATGCTGTATCTCTCCTCGATCGCAGATATTGTGCTTTTGCTTGGCCTGATCTGGAGCTTTCATCTGCAGTACGAACAGCCACCATCTTTTTACCTGAAAGCACCGACCCTGCTGTACCTGTTTATTTTTATCGCTATACGGGCATTGCACTTCGATCCTCGCTTTGTTATTTCGACAGGTATCAGTGCAGCCATCGGCTGGGTCATGATGGTTATTTACGTATTGGTTATAGACCCCACTAATAACATGATTACCCGCGATTACATCGAATACATGACTTCCAACAGCGTTTTAATCGGTGCCGAGTTCGACAAGATTGTATCGATTTTAATGGTGACCGGGGTGCTCGCGCTTGCCTTGCATCGTGCCAGGAATCTGTTGTTCGAGTCGGTAATCGAAGGCAGCGCAGCGCGCGATTTGTCGCGTTTCGTGCCTGAAGAAATCGCGCAAAAGGTAATCCAGTCGGAAGAGGGGGCGATTACAGGTAAAGGAGAAGTCAACGAGTGCACGATACTGTTCACCGATATCGAGGGCTTTACGGCTATTAGTGAAACCCTGGCGCCGGAAAAACTGATCGAAGCCCTGAATCACTATTTCTCTCTGATAGCCGGACCGATTACACAACAGGGCGGTGTTATCAGTCAGTTCCAGGGAGACGCCGTGCTGGCAACTTTCAATGTGCCCAAACCCGATAGCCACCATGCCCGCAACGCGGTCAGGGCCGCCCTGGATATCCAGTCGGTGCTGGACGGCGTAGAGTTTGGCGACGGCATTCATTTCAATACCCGGGTCGGTATCAATACCGGGGCGGTGGTTGGTGGACTGGTAGGATCCGGAGATCGGGTCGGCTACACGGTGCATGGTGACAACGTCAACTTGACTGCGCGCCTGGAGCAGCTCAACAAGGACTATGGCACCCGTATTATCGTCGCTGACAGTACGCTTGCAGAGATTGACGAAGGCAGTTTCGCGTTCCGCGAGCTGGGCGAGGTTTCGGTGCGTGGGTTGAACCGACCGGTCAGGATTTACACGGTAAACGACCTTTAGCTCGTCCGCCGTCCTGTTCCGATCAAGAATTTGCGCTCAGCTGGTCGAAATATTTTGCCAGGTTGTCGCGAGCCTGCTGCTCGTAGTGCTGACGAAAGAAATCGGTTTGAAAAAAATGTGGCCGGGCGAGCAGGCAGGCGCGGAACTCCCCCTGTTTGCGGAAATAGTCAGCATCACTAAGCTCGGCGCTTTCCTCGCGCAGGTGTTGGCTGTCACGCAAAAAATCTTTCCAGGGAAGTCCGAAACTGGACAAGTCGATGTCGACCATGTAGCCGGCGTCGCTATCATCCAGCGAGCGCCCATCGTGCAAAGTTGCCATAATCAGCCTGTCTACCAGTTCGCGAAAGTCGTCGCTGTGGACGCCTGCCGAAAGATCCAGGTAGAGTTCGGCACTGAGGGCTTCGTTGTCAGGTTTGCCGGGTACAAAGATTGCATCGTGAAACCAGACCGCTATTTCCAGCGCGTCAGGATTGACGGCTAGCGATTTGCATTGATCGAACATCGACAGGCAATGATCGATGTGGGCGAGGGTATGGTAGCGGCGTTGCGGTTCATTGTAACCATCAACCAGGTGCTGGTGGATCGCGGCGCTTGCGTCCGTCGCGCCCTCGACCAGGCAACGTTGCCATAAAGACTGAAAACGGCGAGCGCCGCTAATCTTTTCCACCGCGGGTGGCGTCATTAATCCCCGTCCTGCTGGTACACCTGTTTCTGCAGTGCTTCTACCTGCGCATGGGAGCGAGTCAGTTTATCACTGAGCATGCGTATCACGTCGAGCGAAACTTCCGAATTTTCCCTGAGTATACGGAAAAACATTTCCGCGGTTATCTTCATTGCCTGAAGATCCCCGTTAGCGATCAGTGTTGCGATTCTGGGGGTATTATTAAGCAAACCGAGTTCACCGATAAGTTGATTTTGCCGCAGGGTATCGGTGATAACCGGGCCACTGTCGGTTTCGGTAATGATATCGACGGCGCCATCCATGATGACATAGGCGTAATCGGCCGAGTCGCCGCTATTGAACACGATGTCTCCATGCTGAAAGGAGACGATTTCGCTGGCAAAGGCCAACAACTTCAGCCTCGAGGTTTCCATCTTGGCAAACATCGGAATTTTACGGAGTAAATCTGTTTCTTCTGCAAGGTCCAAAGGACGTGCTCCAAACGCTCGTCACGCGTTTACTGCGTCTAATCGGTAAAGATTGGCACGTGGTCGACCACATTTCAAGCGCTTCAGCAAGGTATAAACTGAAGAATTCCGTCTTTTGCGGGCTATTTCACGCCGCCAGAGGATGGATTTCTGCTGCGGCCCCGTCGTGCGTAGACCTGCAATTCAGTGGCCAGTCAGCCCAAAAGACAACCTTGTACATCGATATCGAACGATTTGGGCTTGGTATCAGGGCCAGGTATAAGCGTGGTCTGGCTAACTGGCATGCATATTAGCCAGATTAGATGGTTTTAGCTTTTATCGAATGAAAATTAACGCTAATCTTGGCGGCAGCAATATTTACAGGAATATAACTATGAAGCATTACCAGATGTACATCGATGGTGAATGGTGTGACGCCGCAGACGGTGCTCAGCTTGAGTCGATCAACCCTGCTAGCGGTGAAATCTGGGCGACCGCTGCAATTGCGGGCGAGGCCGAAGTCAACCGGGCGGTCGCTGCTGCCAGCCGTGCCTTGAAATCGGGTCCATGGGCAGAAATGAATGCCACTCAGCGCGGCAAGTTGCTGCGTCGACTCGGTGATTTGATCGCCGAGAATTCGCAAATGCTGGGCGAAATCGAAACTATCGACAGTGGCAAACTGGCGAAAGAAACGCGTGCGCAAACCGGCTATGTTGCAGACTACTATTACTATTTTGCCGGGCTTGCCGACAAGATCCAGGGTGCGACCCTGCCGATCGACAAACCCGACATGCATGTCTTCACCAAACGCGAACCAATCGGTGTGGTCGCGGCGGTAGTCCCGTGGAACGCGCAGATGTTTCTCACCGCTACCAAGCTGGGACCTGCCCTGGCAGCAGGCAATACCGTTGTGTTGAAAGCTTCGGAGATGGCACCGGCACCCATGTTTGAATTTGCCCGCATCGTCGATGAAGCCGGCTTCCCGCCAGGCGTGGTCAATGTCATCACCGGCTATGGCGAACCCTGTGGAAGATTGCTCACCAGTCATGCCGACGTAGCCAGGGTCGCGTTCACCGGCGGCCCGGAAACCGCGCGCCACATAGTACGCAATACGGCTGAAAACTTCGCCGTGGTATCGCTGGAGCTGGGTGGCAAGTCGCCGATCCTGGTTTTTGAGGACGCCGACCTGGAAGGTGCCGTAAACGGTATTATCGCGGGTAATTTCGGCGCTACCGGGCAAAGCTGTGTGGCTGGATCGCGGGTGTTTATCCAGTCAGGCATCCGCGAGCAGTTACTCGAAAAGCTGGTCGAACGCGCAAGCCAGATATGTATCGGCGACCCTTTGGCGGAAGACACCCAGGTCGGGCCCCTGTGCACCAAAGAGCAACTGGATCATATTTCCGGGTCGGTCGAAGATGCGGTCGCCGAGGGGGCAAAGCTGTTGTTTGGCGGCAAGCGTCCTGAAGGTTTCGACAGCGGCTGGTACTACAGTCCGACGATTCTCGATTGCCCACATCAGGATATCCGCACGGTACGAGAAGAAATGTTTGGTCCGATTTTGTCGGCGCTGAGCTTCGACACCGAGGCGGAAGCGATCGAGATGGCAAACAATTCCAATTTCGGGCTCGGTTCC
>CALDDP010000018.1 GCA_937936805.1 uncultured Gammaproteobacteria bacterium
CGCTTTACCCGGTGCTCAAGGCGCAGGGTGCGGTGTTTGGCGTGGTCAACGGCTGGGAGCGCAGCAATTTCTACAAACCCACCGCGGATTTTGTCGAAAGCCACGGTTACGCGTTGCAGAACTGGCACGACGTGGTCGGCGCAGAAATCGAGGCACTGGCGAAAAATGTAGGCCTTGCCGAACTGTCGGGTTTCAACCATTACCGGATCAGCGGGAGCGGTGCGCTGGATTGGCTCAGCAGCCTGACCTGTTCGCCGGTGTCCGCTAAAACCGGCAAGGCCAGTCTGTGTTATTTTCTTACCCATAATGGCAACATCGCCGGCGAGGCAACGATTGTGCCGCTGCCCGCTGGCGACATATTCTACGGCTCCGCCGCCACGGCCGAGTATCACGATATGGACTGGCTGAGCGAACGCTTGCCGCGAGGCTCAGACATCCGCATCGAAAGCTACACCAACACGCACACGATGCTGCTCATCGCAGGCCCCAGGGCCCGTGATCTGCTGGCGACTGTGTCCCCGCGAACGAACTGGGGGCAGTCGGACTTCCCCTGGCTCAGCGCGCAATCCTGCTTTATTGGACACGTCGAGGCGCTGGCTATCGCGATCAGTTATTCGGGCGAGCAGGCATTCGAGCTGCATATTGCAAACGCACAGCTTTACGCCGCCTATGCAGCTCTCAACAAGACGGGTCAAGCCTTCGGCCTGACCCATTTCGGCATGTATGCCATCGATTCGATGCGCATGGAAAAGGGCTATGGCCACTGGAAAGGCGATTTCATCACCGAGTTCAACCCGCTCGAGGCCGGCCTGAATCGCTTTGTCGACATGAGCAAGGATTTTCCCGGCAAAGCGGGTCTGCAAGCTCAAGTATCCAGCGGAAATCGTAAACAGCGGGTAATTCTCGAACTCGATAGTGCCGAAGCCCCGGCGCAACCGGGTGAGGGGGTCTTCCTTGACGGCAAACCGGTGGGTTCCATTACCTCCGCTGCCTGGGGTCACCGGACGCAAAAAAACCTCGCCATGGCCTATGTAGATCCGCGACATGCGGTGGAGGGCTCGATGCTCGAAGTGTTGTTGCTCGGCCAGCAGGTCGCGGCCACCGTCTGCAAACCCTGCCTGTACGATCCCGGGAATGCGCTTCCCCGGGGCGCTGCATAATGCAGGGAATTCCGCAACGAAGTATGCCTGTAAGCGTTCAGCGTCCATAATAACGTGGATGCTGTCGCACTAATTACCTGCCCCGACCGAGTGAACTTGTGGAATTCCTGGTTTAATTATTTTGATTCAAAAATACGAAAAAGATTATTTTATTAAAGGTTGGGGTTTTGGCAAAATGCGCAAGCGGCGTATCGATAGACGGCGCAACAAACCAACGCAACGGTTCCAGCAACGAGGTTTAACAAGTGATTTGCAATGCCGCAGGATACAGAGATTCAAATGAGGTAAGGGGAGGCGTCCATGTCAACTGAAAAAGTAGAAACTCTCGTTGTTGGTGCCGGCCAGGCAGGGGTGGCCATGAGCGAGCACCTGAGTAACTGTGGAGTGCCTCACCTCGTTCTTGAGCGAAACCGGATTGCCGAACGCTGGCGCTCGGAAAGATGGGATTCCCTGGTTGCCAATGGTCCGGCCTGGCATGATCGATTTCCGGGCATGGAGTTTTCCGATATCGATCCCGAAGCCTTCGCCCCGAAGGAGCGCGTCGCGGATTATTTCGTCGCTTACGCGGAAAAAATTGCTGCCCCCATCCGCTGCGGTGTCGAGGTCAGGGAAGTGCGCAGGAATGTCGACCGCCCCGGTTTTCGTGTCGAAACGTCGGATGGCGTGATCGAAGCCGACAGCGTGGTTGCTGCCACCGGACCTTTCCAGCACCCCATCATTCCGCCCCTGATTCCTGAAGATGCCGGAATTTCGCAGATTCATTCCAACGCCTACCGCAATCCCGAGCAGTTGCCCGAGGGTGCGGTGCTGGTCGTCGGCGCAGGATCATCAGGGGCGCAGATCGCGGATGAACTCCAGCGTTCAGGTAAGCGTGTTTATCTTTCGGTTGGTCCGCATGACCTGCCGCCACGACGTTATCGCGGGCGTGACTTCGTCTGGTGGCTGGGCGTCCTCGGCAAGTGGGATGCTGCGGCCCTCGAGCCAGGCATGGAGCATGTCACCATCGCGGTGAGTGGCGCCCATGGCGGTCATACGGTAGATTTTCGGCGTCTCGCCGCGCAGGGGATGACGCTGGTTGGCCGGACGGAATCATTCGCAGACGGTGTGATGCGCTTTGCGACGGATCTGGCGGACAATATCGCGCAGGGGAATGCTAACACCCTGTCTGTGCTGGACGAAGCCGACGCTTATATTGCTCGCAATGGGCTCGACTTTCCGCCAGAGCCTGAAGCCCGCGAAGTCGGGCCGGATCCGGAGTGCGTGACCGATCCCATCCTGGAATTGAACCTGGCAGAAGCTGGAGTAACGTCAGTCCTTTGGGCAACAGGCTTTGCCGTGGACTACAGCTGGTTGAAGGTTGATGCATTCGATGCGGAAGGTAAGCCGAAACATGAGCGCGGTGTGTCGGTTGAGCCAGGGGTCTATTTCCTGGGATTGCCGTGGCTATCGCGGCGGGGCTCTTCCTTCATCTGGGGTGTCTGGCACGACGCAAAATACATCGCCGACCAGATTTCCATCCAACGCCAGTATCAGGCTTACCGCCCTCCCGCGTAGGACGAATCTGTAACAAGCCACCAGGTTCCTGGCTGATCTGTGGATACTTATCGGTCGTCAAGCTTGCCCTGCAGAAATTCGGCGATGCGTTGAAAAGCCAATGGATCATGATCGTAAAAGTCGTGTCCTCCCTGGAAAAACTGTATTTTCGATTGCTCTATCTGCCGATTGATGGCTTCAAGGTTGGCGGGCGGCGCGACACCATCATAAACGCCCCCGGCGATAAAAACTGGTAGTTTAAGTTCGGGCAGGCGAGCGAAGGTATCGTGCTCGATACGTGCCTCGAGCTGGCGCCTGGCGCCGGTTTCCCGACCGGGTTCGTCGGCACCGGCGTTGCGGGCATTGCGCCGGGCCAGGATTGCCTGGTAGCGCTCAGGGTTTCGTTGCTGCCAGTCGGCATCTTGACGGCTGTCATTGATTGCGACGGATATAGAATTCATTTCGTCTTCGGGCAAATCGGGTATTTCATGGAAAGGATAGGAATGGCCTCCGGCGCCACCGCTACTGGTACAGCAAAGCACCATGCGATCGATGCAATCGGGGTGGCGCAGCGCGAGCTCCTGCGCCACCATGCCACCAAAAGAAATACCCACTACATGGCAACGATCCCAGTCGAGAGCCTTTAATAATCCGGCAGCATCGTCGGCATAGTCTTCCATGCTGTAGCGGATATCCGGTCGATCGGTTTGGCCGAGACCTCGTTGATCAAATGCGAGAATTTCAAAATGCTCCGCCAGCGGTGAGTCGAAGACATCAGGCTTGTTGCGCAGATCGGCACCGGTGCCGGAGATGTAGAGTAAACGCGGGCCTTTGCCCGAGATTTCATAATAAATTTGAATGTCGCGTACGCTGATAAAAGGCATGGCAGAGTAGTCTGCAGAAAGACGTTTTAGTGTACCGATAAAAGTCACCGGATACACGAATCCTGTGTAAAGTTATCAGGGCATGTGAACGCTTGCATACCGTGAAGTATCGATAGGTTGGCAGTCAGAGGAATGTTCGCAAGGAATTATCCTGAAACTAAAGGGAGGTGCCGGGCAATGATGATCATTCGCGAACGTCACCGATCCCTTAATTCTACTTGCCAGTGTCAGAAGGCTACTTCGATCAGGTACGGACCCTGCGTTGCAAAGCCGGCGTCGAGCGCGCTTGAGAATGTGTCCATCGTATCGACGCGCCGGGCGTCTACACCGACGCTTTTTGCGAGGTGGGCCCAGTCGATTTCTGGATCGTCAATGTCGAGCAATCTTGATGCTTTAGGGCCGATTTCCGTCGCACCCACGTTGTGCATCTCGTTGCGCAGTATCTGGTACTTGCGATTGGCGAACACGATGGTGAGAATGTTCAGACTTTCACGTGCATGCGTCCACAGCGCCTGCGGCATATACATGCCGCTGCCGTCACTCTCGAGACAGACGACCTTGCGGTCCGCGCAAGCGATCGCGGCGCCCGCTGCGACAGGCAGCGCGAAACCAATCGATCCACCGGTTGGCAGAATCCAGTCGTGCGGGTGAGACGACCTGGTCGCCGAGAGAAATGAGCGGCCCGTGGTGATACTTTCATCGACCACAATGGCGTCGGTTGGCAGGGTGGCCGCAAGCAATTGGCCGATTTTTTCCGGTGAAATCGAACCTGTCGGCCGCGCGGGCAAGTCGAGTTCAGCCCTGGCAGGCGTAAACTTCTTCGCCCCGACGGCGTCAGCCAGAGCTTCGAGCGCGTAGGGAATGTCGCCATCGACGCCAACCAGTTCATGAATTCGCGTTCCCGGCTGAAACAGCTTGCCTGGCTTGCCCGGGTAGGCGAAAAATCCCACCGGCGCGCTGGCGCCGACAAGGATGATGTTGTCGACGTCTTTGAGCAAGGCCACTGCCTGATCGATCGGATAGGGAATGCGCTCGACCGCTACGCGCCCGGCGCCACGCGTAATCCTTGGCGTAAGCGTTTGCGAGTAGAGACGCGCGCCGGTTGCAGCTGAAATCATTCCTGCGAATTCCAGCGGCGCTTCCCGTGTGGCGTACCCGGCGAGGATCACGGCGGCGTTTCGATCAGATTTCAGGATTTCCGCTGCCGCTTCGATGGATACATCGGCAGGCCTTGCCGGCGGCGATACGAGCGCGGCACTGGTCACTTCGGACTGCGCCACGCTAACCTCGTTCCACGCCGCGTCGGCCGGCAGGATCAGGGAGGATATCCTGCCGGGAGCGCTCCTCGCGGCCGCGACGGCCGCTGCCGCATCCGAGGCTAGCGCGTTGGCGCTTGCAGAGGTTCGTACCCAGTGGCTGAAGGGGCGTGCAGCCCCTTCGATATCAGACGTGAGTGGTGCGTCGAGCTGTCGATGAAAAGTTGCGTGATCGCCGATGACATTCACTATCGGCGATTGCGCTCGCTTCGCATTGTGCAGGTTGGACAGACCGTTCGCGAGGCCCGGGCCCAGATGCAGCAGCGTCACTGCCGGTCGATCGAGCATGCGCGCATAACCGTCAGCCGCGCCCGTGACCACGCCTTCGAAAAGGCCGAGGACGCAACGCATGCCGCTGACGCGGTCGAGAGCGGCGACAAAGTGCATTTCCGACGTGCCGGGGTTGGCAAAGCAGGTGTCGACGTCGTTGTGCAGCAGGGAAGTGAGCAAACTTTCAGCGCCGTTCATGGATTTCCTCTGTTAAGCGGCAATTCTCCGGATCGATGCCTGTCCGTAAGTGAACCGGCAACTCATGACCTCGTCCTACCGCACTGGCGGGTGAAAATTAATATGAGCTTCGACCGCGGTTGCGGCCCGGATGCAAACCGGGTGGGTAAGCCTTGTACATCAGTCGTTTGTTGGGATGGTTAAGATATGATGACGATCTTCTGGATGGCCGGTGGTAACGCCTGTAGCCATTGTAGAGAGTGACGTAGCGCGTTTCTTCAGGCTCGCGGATGTAGATTCTGTCGGGTTCGTCTTTCCTTTTTGCTGCTTTTAGCCGGTCTTTTTCCAGTTTTAATTTAGTGCGTTCGAGTCGTTCCCTGTGCATGCGCTCCCATTGGTTGGCAATCGAGTAATAATCGCCTTGCGTACCTGCGGTCGCCTGTGTGTTGGCGGGTGATTCGATCTGCATCATCTCGCTGGTGTTGGCAACAGGTGCCTCGTCCGAGTAATGGGTGATTCCTTTCTCATCCACCCACTTGTGTACAACACCGGCGTAAGCGGGCAGCAAAATCATGCTGATTGAGATCGTGGCATTGATTATGATCTTTACGCAATTCATCGATAACTAAGAATGTTTCCGGTCATCAAACTTATAATTATACGCCTGACTGTTGCGGGCGCCATAGAATTCCGCCTGTGGTGTATCCGCTAACGCGCGAAACCACTTAGAGATTTGCCGTCACCGCAATTTCGACGCCAGTTGATTCCTGTTAACACCGACCCCGTTAGACAGCAAATCAGGGAATAGAGCGGAATTTACCGATCCCCGTATTGTTCATGTTTCCCGCCTTAACTCTCCTGGCGTTGGTATTGATGCGATGTGCCAGCCGATACGAAGCGTATGCCCCCTGCGCGCGACCGAGTAACCCGGGCAGGCCGTGGAGCATCGCAAAAACTGCTATCGCAATGAAAAATCCCGTGTTGGGTTCCAGGCCAGTATTGCTGAGTCCATAGGCAATGAATAGAAAAACCAGCCCGCGTATAAGCCATCTAAACATTTCGATTCTCCAGGTTGAATTTGATGCGTGTTATATAGGTCGGGTTACAGAAACCACTTATCCAGACGCGCCAATCGCTTATCCCGTGTGCGCCCGCCCTCGAAACGATAGATAAGGTAAGAGAACTAAATGAAAACCAAATGCCGCAATACTATTAAGAGCTGCCTGACGACTCAGTGGATGAACTTTCTGCAGCCTGAATCGGATATACTGTCGCCTGAATTGTGTCGCTATTGGAGCAAAGCTCGAGGTCATGCGTTATCGAGAAGGTCAGGAAGTAGACCCGAATAATCCCTATCCCGAAAGTACCCAGATGATGCTGGAAATGGCCTACTGGATGTCTATTCCAATTGGCCTGGTTTTGTTGTGGATGGGAATCAAGGGTCGTGTGATGTGGCTCAAGGTGTGGAGTATTGGCCTGATGATCCTGGGCATCGGTATTCTGATCAACGAGTATTTCGGTTTAGCTGATCTTATATGAGCC
>CALDDP010000019.1 GCA_937936805.1 uncultured Gammaproteobacteria bacterium
AAGTTCAATCTTCGGCTGTCGTAGCAGCTTGACGAACTCGAATTCGTTGATCGGGCGGGAAAAATAAAAACCCTGCCCGAATGCAGTTGCGTACTTGCGCATCAATTCGGCCTCTTGCTCGGATTCGATGCCCTCGGCAACCACCTCCATGCCCAGGTCGTGCGACAAGTTAACCAGTGATTTGACAATCTGGTTACTCTTCTCGCTGCGCGACATCGCACCGACGAATACCCGGTCGATCTTGAGTGTGTCGAAAGGGAAACGGTGCAGATAACTAAAGCTCGAATAACCGGTGCCGAAATCGTCGATAGCCAGTTTTGCCCCGGTCTCTTTCAACTGGTGCAACGACTGGGTCGCGAGCTCCGGATTGTCGATCAACAGGCTCTCCGTGATTTCGAACTTGATTCGATCACGCCGTGCGCCCGTCTTGTCCATGATGTCGGCCAGGCTCGGCACCAGGAACTGATCCTCGAATTGCTTGCCGGACAGGTTGATGGCAACAAACAAATCATGCTGAAAATCGTTGAATAGCCGACTTTGGAAATCACAGGCCTCCTCTGCTATCCAGTACCCCAGTTCAATAATCAGGTCGCTGTTTTCGACCTGAGTCAAAAAACGGGAAGGCAGCAACAACTCGCCTGACGGATGATTCCAACGCACCAGCGCTTCGCATCCGGCAATACGATTGCTCGCCAAATCGACAATCGGTTGGTAGTGCAGGCGAAATTCCTTTTTCGTCATGGCATCTCGCAGCATCTTTTCTTCGGTGACCAGAAGTTTGGTGACCTCCAGTGTTTTTTCACCGAATATTGAACCCTCATCCGAGTGCACGGGTTTTGTGACAGCAGAATCGATGCGTTTTTGCATTTCCATGAGTTGCGACATGACGTTTTTCATTTCCATGGTACTGGAAGCAAAGGCATCACTCGATGCATCGCCCTGTCCCAGTGAGAGGCTTTCGAAAACCTGCCCCAGGCGGGCATTCAGGTCCCGGTAACGCGCCATCGTAAGCCGCAGGAACATGCGCACCGTGGGATCGGACTGTTCGATTTTCTGACTGACGTAATCAAGCGGAATTGCCGTCACCACGGTGGGAACAATTGCGCGAGCCGCGGCCGTGCGCGGAAGCCTGTCGATGATCGCCATCTCCCCGAGTATGTCTCCCTTGGTGAGCGTCGCCATGACCAGTTTGCGCCCGTCCTTGTCGAACGATACCTCGACCATACCGCTATCAATGATGTAAGCACAGTCTCCGGGGTCGCCTTCCAGGAAAATGTATTCGTCTGTATCGAACTTGGTCTTAAAGTCTACCGAATCCATGAAATCACAATGTCATATCAAAACATGCAGTTTTAAAAACCGCACCGTATACACCTATCTAATACAATACGAATAAAAAGCTATTAAAAAATTTCTATCGATTGACAAATTTTCGACAATCAGGGAACCGGGATTCGGCAAAACTTGAAAGCAGAACTCGATTATTCCGCAAATGACGGGATTCAGACTGCAGAGTTACCGATCACAAACCAGCTGTAGCGCCAGTTTTCCAGCACTTTGAACCAGGGTGAATAGATCTATTCGAATGCGACAGGCGTGGATTCGCTGTCTGGCCCTCACGGGTCCTCACTGACAATCATTGGCGCCAGTCTCGGGCCGCCTTCAACTCAACGCTTCACGAATATGGGCTAGCAGAGACTCTGCTGCTTCGATTGTGTCACCAAGGCAATTGATGTGCCCCATCTTACGTCCCGGGCGGGCGTCTTTTTTGCCGTACAAATGTAATTTGGCCCGTTCAGCCTTTAAAACCGCATCCCAGCGCGGAATCCTGTCCGCGGGCCAGATATCGCCTAGCAGATTCCACATCGCGACCGGTGTATGCAACCTGGTGGACCCGGCGGGCAACCCGCACACCATGCGCACCTGTTGCTCGAACTGCGATGTGTCGCAGGCGTCGAGGGTATAGTGTCCGGAGTTGTGCGGACGCGGCGCCATTTCGTTGACCAGCACCTGGTTGTCGGTCGAGATAAAAAACTCGACCGCCAGAACTCCGATGTAATCCAGCCCGTTGGCAATTCGCGTTGCCGCATCGATGACCACATCGGCCAGCTCCGCTGAAATCGATGCCGGCACCCGCGTCACATCGAGAATGCCGTTGGCATGGCTGTTCTCGGCGATTGGAAAACAAGTCACATTGCCATCCGGCGAGCGACCCAGCACCACCGAAACCTCGCAAGCGAGATCAATACGCTGCTCGAGCACACAGGGCTTTTTACCCACCTGTTCGAAGGCTGACTTTAACTCGTCGAAACCATTACAAACCACCTGCCCCTTGCCGTCGTAGCCGAGCATCGCGGTCTTGAGGATTGCCGGGTAACTGAAATCGCGCGCGCTGTCGAGATCGGCCTCGCTTTCCAGCGCGACAAAATCAGCCGTGCCCAGGCCCTGCTGGCGAAAGAAATCCTTCTCCAGTTTACGATGCTGTGCAATATGCATAACCTTCGCGGAGGGATGCACCGATACCGACCTGGCCAGGTAGGCGAGTGTGACTGCGGGGATATTTTCAAACTCGGTGGTGACTACCGCGCAGTGCTGTGCCAGGTAATCAAGCGCATCGGTGTCATCATAGTCTCTGGCGAGGTGATGACTGGCCAGGCTGCCAGCCGGGCTTTGCGGATCAGGGTCGAGCACTATTACGTCGTACCCCATGGTTCTTGCCGCGGTTACAAACATGCGGCCGAGTTGCCCGCCACCGAGCATCCCGAGAGTACTGCCCGGAAGAATCGCCATGTTATTCAGCCGGCGGTAAAGTCATATCCAGCACCGTGTCACGCTGCTGAATGCGGAAGTCTTCCAGTTTCTGCAGTATGGCCGGATCGTTGTCTGCCAGCATCGACACCGCAAACAGCGCGGCATTAATCGCGCCGGCCTTGCCGATCGCAAATGTCGCCACCGGCACACCCTTGGGCATTTGTACAATCGAATACAAAGAATCCTGACCCTGCAAATGCTCGGTGGGGACCGGTACACCCAGTACCGGAACCGTCGTGTTAGCGGCGAGCATACCGGGCAGGTGTGCGGCCCCACCGGCGCCGGCAATAATGCAGCAGATACCGTTAGCCCTGGCGTTGCTGCCAAACTCGGCGAGCAGGTCGGGAGTTCGGTGCGCGGATACGACCTGCGCCTGGTAGTCGATGCCGAATTGCTCAAGGTATTCGGTTGCGTGCTGCATCACAGGCCAGTCACTGGTGCTGCCCATTACTACCGCTACGACTGTATTCGGCATGACTTGCTCCGGGTTATCCCAAAAAAGCGATCGATTATAGCGCGATTCGGTTTAAAAAATTAACCCCGAATTGATTATTCCGCCTGGACTGCATGCTATTATTCGCGAGCTGAAAATTCTGGAAGCGGCAATGAGCGACGACCCGATTTTTGAAACCAACATCGAAAACCTCGAACTGATAGCGCGCGGCAAGGTGCGCGATATCTATGCTATCGACGACGCACATATGCTGATCGTAACCAGCGACCGCTTTTCCGCATTCGATGTCGTGTTTGCCGAACCGATGCCGCACAAGGGTGAATTACTGACCGAAGTATCGAACTTCTGGTTTGCCAGAACTGCCGGGGTGGTCAGGAATCACCTGACTGATCTCGATTTGAGCGATTATGTCAGCGCTGAAGACTACCAACTCCTGAAGGCGCGCTCGATCATCGTCAAGCGCCTTAAACCACTGCCGGTGGAAGCGATCGTACGCGGATACGTCATTGGATCCGGGTGGAAAGATTACCAGGCGAATGGCGAAATCTGCGGCATAAAGCTTCCGCCCGGGCTGCAACAGGCGGCCCGGCTTGCCGAGCCTATTTTTACGCCATCGTCCAAGGCCGAGGTGGGCGATCACGATATTAACGTAACTTTCGCCGATATCGTCGCCAAAATCGGTGCCGACAAAGCCAGCCAGATCAGGGATATAAGCATCAAGCTATACCAGCTGGCGGCCGATTATGCACGCCCGCGTGGCATTATTATCGCCGATACTAAGTTTGAGTTCGGCGTCGACGAAAACGACGAGCTGGTGCTGATCGATGAGATCCTGACGCCGGATTCGTCTCGCTACTGGCCCGCCGATGAGTATCGTGTCGGTATCAGTCCACCGAGTTTCGACAAACAATTCGTGCGTGATTATCTCGAAACCCTGGACTGGGACAAGACGCCACCGGCGCCGCCAATCCCTGCCGACATCGTCGCCAGAACCCAGCAAAAGTATCGCCAGGTACGCGATATCCTGCTCGGATAGCTAATTAGCAGATCGTACCCGCGCCAGTCCCCTACTTTCAGGAATAAAAATAATGATCGCAGATTCCCTGACGTCCTAAGGCAACCTCGGGGGTAATTCCGCAAAAGGCGCTCCCAAACGGCAGAAAGCGCCGTTTGGCACATCCCTGTGACCGCTTGGAGTTCGGCATCCTGCCTCGCTACACTTTTGCGGAATTACCCCCGAGGCTGCCACCCACTTTAAGGGGAAACCGGTGAACCCCCTCGCGCCGTAAAGGCCCGGTGCTGAAAAAGTATCGATTTTAACGGGTCAGGCCGCAGGGACGCGGCCTGTGGCGAGCCGAGACAGGGATGTCGAGTCTCGCCTTGCCCGTTAAAATCGATACTTTTTCAGGAAGCCGCAGGCCACCCGGTCAGGCTCGAGGGGGTTCACCGGTTTCCCCGTGGGCGTTTAGCATGCGAAAACTGTTAGAATTCTCGCTGTGTTAATCGCGGAACCGACCTCATGATCAAATCCATCAGTACCATTCTGCTCACCGGTATTATTACCATCCTGCCGATCGTTTTGACGATATATCTACTTTACTGGATGGCGATTACTTCAGAGGAACTGCTGGGATCCGCGCTACGCTGGGCCTTGCCCAAGGTTGTTTATTTTCCGGGTCTCGGCACCATAGCGGGACTGCTTCTGATCTTTCTCGTCGGCCTGCTGATGAAGGCCGTACTGGTGCGCCAGGTGTTTTCGATCGGCGAGAGTATTGTTTTCAAATTGCCCATTATAAAAACGGTTTACAGCGCAATCCGCGATTTCTTCGATTTCTTTTCACCAAAGAAGGAGAACTTCGGCCGCGTCGTCATCGTCAAGATCGGCAACATCGAAGCCATCGGATTTGTTACCCAGGAGGATCAGGAGAAGTTACCGGAGGCGTTTCGAGATCGCGACTGCGAACTGGTGTATTTACCGATGAGTTACATGATCGGTGGTTACACACTGCTGGTTCGGCACGAAGATATTCTGCCCTGCAAGATGAGCATGGATGAAGCCATGCGCTTCGTATTGACCGCCGGCATCACCGGTAAAAATGTCGATGCCACTATCCAGGGTGGAAAAAGCGCATGAAGGCGATGATACTGCCCCGGCCCGGATCGAGGCTGGAGATGACCACCAGACCGGACCCGTTGCCGGGTCCGGGACAAGTGCAGGTTTCTGTTTCTGCCTGCGGCGTTTGCCGCACCGACCTGCATGTCGTGGATGGCGATTTGGTCGAGGCCAAACTACCGATCATCCCGGGACACGAGATCGTCGGCACCGTCAGCGCCCTCGGTGACGGCGTCGATGGATTCAAACCGGGAGATCGAGTCGGTATCCCCTGGCTGGGACACAGCTGCGGTCACTGCAGCTACTGCGGGTCGGGCGCCGAAAATCTTTGCGACGACCCCGGCTTCACCGGTTACCAGATCGATGGCGGCTACGCCGACATGACGATCGCTGATGCGAATTTCTGTTTTCCGTTGCCGGCCGAGTATGGCGATGCCGAATGTGCCCCATTATTATGCGCGGGGTTGATTGGTTACCGCTCACTGGTGATGGCGGGCGACGATTCGATGCGCCTTGGCATCTACGGCTTCGGTGCAGCCGCGCATATCGTCGCGCAGGTGGCTGTTTACCAACAGCGTGAGATTTACGCTTTCACCAGTCCCGGCGACGCCGCGGCACAGGC
>CALDDP010000020.1 GCA_937936805.1 uncultured Gammaproteobacteria bacterium
CCTATCTGATGATTGAAACTGAAGGGGTAGCAAACCCTTCAGGAAAAGATGTTTCGCAGTGTCCTACGAAGCTACGTTTTAACGTGTTAGATATACATAACGCCTTGGAATGTGTGCGTGAGTATGGTGTGGATGCTGAGAACATTGAAAACGACTGGGGTTCAATTATCAGCATATTCGACCCGGATGGTAATCGGATTAGTATTAGAGATGACTCCGGATTTAAAAAACAAGTACAAGCCTAACAAGCGCATGCAGTCAGACTTGCAAACCGATTCGCGCTTTAGTTTAGGGTCTCTTTTGGGTCGTGATTCGCCGCTGATTAAAAGGGGCTAAGGGTCCATTTTCTCAAGAGCTGACGCTCAGATGAGCTTGCCGAGCTTCTCGAACCGACCAATTTCGGAGACTGTAAAAAATCCTGACACTTCGCTTACGAATTGTGTAAGAGATTTTTACAATTTAGTTAATGTGATTTTTTAGTAGTTGCAGGTAAATATCTAATTATTATTTTGTGAATCGAGTTTGGCATAAATGCTGCTTTTATTAATAATGTTAAACATTAAGAACACAGAAATAGAGGAAAAAGCTGAAAAGGTTCAGGATCAGCATCTTGTCCTTGACGGTACGGTGAGTTTGGATGATCCTAGTGATGATCAAATCCCGCGAGTTAAGGGTTTGATTGAATTGCTAAATCAGTACTTTTGCGATAAATCCGTTCGGAATCACTAACCCTTAATTTTTTTCTTGGCGCTGCAGACATCTACCGAGCTTCTGAAAATGGTTCATTAGCAGTCCTTTATAAATTAAAGTCTCATCGTGCTTTTTCTCGCAAGCTGACGCTCGCCGACTCCTGGCATGAGGCAATCTCCGGCCAATCCCAGAAACTCAGATTGGATTTATGAGCGTCCGTTATTGGATCAATTTGCCGATATACAGGTACAGGGCCGGAATCGAACCACCAACGCAAGGATTTTCAATTGGGCTTTAAGTTTACAACTTAATAAAATCAGTTATTTACGACTTATCTCATTCCCGTTTGTGCCAGAAAACGCCAGTTAATGGCAGTAAATGAGGCACAAGTTTGGCACACTAAATTAACTATGTTGTCCTCCAGAGTAGAAGCCGCCTGGAAACCAGATTTCGGCGACGGCCTGCTGGCAGAAGAGGACCCGCTAATACAATCTTCCTAATCCTGACTAGAAAAGTGGCTGTGGTAATATCTGCCCAATAAAATCAACTCGGGCTACCAAAGGCGATGAATAGTCAGTTGGGCAAACTTGCGGTCATCATGCATGCGGATGTTGCCGGTTCAACGCAACTGGTCCATCAGGACGAGCATTTGGCCCACGAACGCTTCCAGCAGGCATTTAACCGATTCGGCGAACACATCAAGCGCTATCAGGGTCATGTGCTCGAGTTACGCGGTGACGCATTGATCGCCGAATTCGAGCGTGCTTCCGATGCCGTATCGGCAACCCTGTCTTTCCAGCTCGACCATGCCGAGGTCGCTTCGAGGTTGAGTGACGATATAAAACCTGCGATTCGCGTGGGTATCGCACTGGGTGAGATTGTAATCGCCGATAACACGGTCACGGGTGCTGGCGTGGTTCTCGCGCAGCGAGTAGAGCAACTGTCGGATGCCGGAGGCGTCTGTATTTCTTCTGCTGTTCACGAGGCTCTGCCCAGACGCATGCCTTTCGATCTGGAGAACCTGGGAGACCAGGACCTGAAAGGTTTCGATGATTCGGTGAGAATATACCGGGTTAGGCCTAAACCAGGCATGGCAATACCTTCTCCGCAAGCCGGGAGACGATCGAAACTGCTACAAACATCGCGGTTCCGACTGGGACTTACGATCATCGTTGTACTGGCGATGCTAGTCGGTATCTTTTATTCCGTCTCTCCGGACGATCCGCGCAAGGAGCCGGCTTTGGCATCGCGAATGGCTCACCCGCTTCCGGATAAACCCTCGATCGCGGTTTTGCCATTCAATAATCTTAGCGACGATGCCAACCAGGAGTATTTTGCGGATGGCATGACCGAAGACCTGATCACCGACTTGTCGAAAATCTCGGGGCTCTTCGTCATCGCACGTAATTCCTCTTTTTCATTCAAGGACCGGCAGGTAAAAGTGCGACAGGTGGCGGAAGAACTTGGGGTTCGGTATGTGCTCGAGGGCAGTGTGCGCCGTGCCGGCGATCAGGTTCGTATCAATGCCCAGTTGATCGATGCCACCACTGGCGGACATATCTGGGCCGATCGCTACGACGGGACCTACGAAGATGTTTTTGCCCTGCAGGATGGGATGACTGCAAAAATAATTTCAGCGTTATCGCTGGAGCTGTCACCGCAAGATGAAGTGCAACTGGCGAAATCTGATACGGCCAGCCCCGAGGCTTACGATGAATTTCTCAAGGGCTGGGAGTTGCGCTGGCGCGTGAATCGCGAAAGTTACGCCCGTGCAGAGCAGCACTTCAAAAAGGCGCTCGAATATGATCCCGAATACGCCCGCGCCCATGCGGGGCTGGCATTACTGTACATGCAGATCTGGCAGCAGGATTGGCACCAGGATTCCGGATTGCAATCGGCTGGCTGGCATCGTGCGCAGGTGCACTTGGAGGCAGCAATGAGTAATCCGGATTCCCTGACACACAGCCTGCGTTCGACGCTTGAGTTATTTAAGGGGAATCACGAAAAAGCCATAAGCGAAGCACGACAGGCGGTGGCTTTGAATCCAGGTAGCGCGGAAGGTCATCTGGTGCTTGCCGAAGCCTTGTCGTATAGCGGTGAACATATGGAGGCGATATACAATGTGGAACTAGCCCAACGCCTAGATCCAAATTTACCTGGCGCCTATATGGTTGTTGAAGGACGTGCGCTTTTCGACAGGGGGGCCTACCAGGGCACTCTCCGTACCCTCGATAAGGCTCTTCAGACGATTCCCGACGATACCCAATCATTGATTTATCAGATCGCGGCTTATGGACATCTTGGAGATACCGATTACGCAGGGCTCGCCCTGAATCAGCTTAACAATCTTTTGAAATCGGACAATCTACCGCCATTTACGCTGAGTGCGTTGCGCAATCGACTGCCTTATAAATCACAGGAGGCGTTACAGCATTTGAGAGACGGGCTCATGAAAGGTGGTGTTCCCGAAAGGTAGCAGGAAGTTCCAAGCCTTATTATTCATGTTTACAGCGGATAGATCAGTACCTTTCCAACCATGAACAACGGAATCAGCAAGCGATTGCGCTTCGGGTCATAGCCAATATCCGAAGGCGATTGAACCTTGTCCAGGACAATACTGTAGTTTCCATCCTTGTATCGATAAATGGCTTTACCCGACCAACTTGATGTAATCCAGCTGCCGTCTTCCATTTCCACCAAACCATCAAGTGCTCCGGAAGGCGGTTTTGGTAGATTGTGACGTTTGCCTGATTTATCCAGGCGGAAAGCCTCGCCAGTACCATAGGTGACGACTGTCATCTCGCCATTTTCATGCTTGATCAAACCGTTTGGCCAGCCCATATCCTTGTCCTGGTATACAACGCTGTAGGTGCTGTCTTGATGAACCTGGTAGATCGCATCGGTGGTTGTGGAAACAAAGCCGCCCTCTCCTACACTCCAGGTCATCCCGCTGTCACTCACATAAACAGATCCATTTTCACCAGTAGTCAATCCATTAAGAAACACGCTGCCCTTGATATTGACACTCGACAACTGTTTGCCCCCAGGCAATTTGAAGCGATGCACATTATCCATGTCAGCCACATAGAGGGTATCACCTACAATAGCCGTACCCTTTGGTGCATCTAGATGCACCTCCGGCCTGGTGCCATCCAGCCACTTCAGTTCAAGTAATTCTCCTTCCGGGCTGATCTTCGAGATGAAACCGTTGTCGTCAGCAAGGTCCGGGCTCCCATTGATATTGGTCACCAGGTAAACATCTTCCGCGGCATAATATGCGACCGACTCGGGGCGCCTGAACTCCCCCTCAACCAAAATGCCGGCCGCCAGGGCTTGATTGCAGAATAGAACACCCATAAGGGCAACAATTGCGTTGGTCAAACGTATTGATTTCATGTCTCTCTCCTCAGGAATGCTATCTATACATGTGACAGGGGAAGTCGGGTAATAAGAACTTCCTTCTTGCCGAATTTCGTTTATACCACACCTAGGCTAGCTCCCCACTATTCGTGTTTGTCTCTACTGCATATTGATAGTGACAATCATCGAACCACCGTCACAAACTCACTAAACGCAGACGCTCGAACTGGCGGATTGAGCTTCCGTTATGGGTCGGGAGCCGACTCACCGTTTTGTTCCCTTAGAGTCTGCTTTGAAGAGTCTGCCCTGGCTGACTATCCAGTGTTAGTGATGTGCTGCTAAAGTCTTTCGACGCCGGATAAAACTTGTAAAGAGATCTTTCTATGAGTGACGAGGAACGAACCTGAGCAAAGATGCTGTTTGGTTACGCGCTGGCGACGCTCCCGCCGCGCCGTGCATCGGCAATTCCATGCAGACCGTCTCGGGGTGATCCAAAAACTGCCTGCACGCCGCCGAAATACATCGACGGCGCGTCGAAAGGCCTCGGCTTCAGGCCCTGCATCGGACTGACCGGCAGACCGGGTTCACAGGCAATTGTTCCCTGGTCCGCGCCGAGTTCGACATGTAAACGCGGGTGCTCGACTGCATCGGCAAGGTTCATGTCCCGGCCGGCGAAATTTGCCAGCACCTGGGCGATGGCGGTAGTTATCCGGGATGCCCCCGGTGAGCCAATCGCGAGCACGGCCCCGTCACTGTGACGCCGCGCTATGGTCGGCGCCATGTTGGAAGCGAGTCGCCTACCGGGTGCCAGACCACTCAGCCCTTTGGTCAACAGGTCGAGCTCACCGAGCGAATTGTTCAGCCAGAAACCGGTGCCCTCTACCATCGCCCCCGACCCGTAACCGGCCGAGGCCGTGATTGCTCAGGCCAGTCCGTCAGAATCGACGACTGAAACGTGGCTTGTCGAAGGTGCGCTGAGCAGGGTGGGATCAGTGAGATCAGCCAGCGCGAGCAGCCGTTCCACCTCTCCCGGCAGTGCTTCGTGCGCACCGTCGAGGTGATTGGCGCGGTAGCCAAGTACAGCACGTTGTGCAGTGACCATGTGCTTTACTGACTGTTGCAGGCTGTTGCCCGGTCCCAGCCGCTCTAGCAGGACCAGCATGGCGGCGAGGCAGGACCCACCGACAGCGGGAGGCGGATTAGTGGCAACCTCCCAGTCGCCGATACCTGCCCGAACCGGAATGCGCTCTATTGCCTCGTAGGCCTGTAAGTCTTCGATACCGAGCAAACCATCGTTCGCTCTTACGCCGGCAGCGATGCGCTGTCCAAGTTCGCCGCCATAGAGAGAAGCCGGGTCACGCGCGATCGACTGCAGCGTATCAGCCAGGCAGGGAATACGCACAATGTCGCCTTCGCTCAGAGGACTGCCGTCCTCGTGGTGCAGTATCCGGTAGCTGTCCGGGTGCCAGGAGTAAATCGCGGCGTGGGTAAAACCCAGGTATTCCGCGGCACCGCCGGTCAGGGGAAAACCCCGCTCGGCCCAGTCGATAGCCGGCTGCAGCAGGTCGCTCCAGGGCAGCTGCCCAAACCGTTGCGAAGCGAGCGCCAACCCCGCAAACGCTCCCGGGGTAGCGATCGTGCCATAACCGACCCGTTGGCGAGTCTCACCACCATAATCGAACACGACCTCGTGCGTGGCTTCACCGAAATGGCCACTCCCGGACTCCCGTCCCGGCATCTCCGCATAACCATCGATGACGACAGGCTCGTCATCGCACGGCCAGATGGTGACAAACCCCCCGCAGCCGGGAGACATTATCCCGGTGTCAGTGCAAACGGAAACGATGGCAGCCGCAATCGCGGCATCGACTGCGTTTCCACCCTGTTTGGCAACCTGAGCACCGGCTTCAGCGGTTATCCGGCTGCCGGCGGCAACCGTGACCTTACTCATCGTTTGAATGCGGCGTGCGTGGCAAAGATTATTTCCGGCGTATTTACTGCTCCAAGTATGGCGGCCCCCGTGGCATGCCACGTTGATCTGGCTCAATTTCAAGGTGAATCAGGATGCTAAGATTTATCAATGGGCGAGCACCGGGTACATGACACGTCGGATGAGCAGCGTACGCGAACTTTTGTGCGCGCGATGCTCGATGACATAAGGGCGCTGGAGGTTTTGATTGAGCAAGACCTCATCGAGCGCGGTATCCGCCGCGTGGGTGTCGAACAGGAAATGTATATTGTCGATGCCGAGGGCTATCCGGCACCCGTCTCCGACCAGCTACTCGCGCGCCTCGCCGATGACCGATTTACCACCGAGCTGGCACGCTTCAATCTCGAGGCGAATCTCGACCCCCAACCGATCGGCGGGGATTTTCTGCGCTCCATGCAGCGCAACCTCGACGAAGTGCTCGGGCAGGCGAGTAGCGCCGCCAATGACATCGGCGCGCGGGTTGCGCTTGCCGGTATCTTGCCGACGCTCAGGGACACGGACGTCTCGCTGGATAACCTGACACCTGAAATACGTTATCACTGCCTCAACGATACCTGTATGGCGGCCCGTGGCGGCACGATCAAACTGGAAATTGACGGCGTGGATCATTTTGAGTTCAGCCACAATTGTGCCGTCATCGAGGGCGCCAGTACGAGTTTTCAGCTTCATTTCCAGGTCGCGCCCGATGAAGCAGGGCCGCTATACAATCTCGCTCAGCTAATCACCGCGCCTTTGCTTGCGGTAGCGGCCAACGCGCCGGTGCTGCTCAACCGCCGGGTATGGCA
>CALDDP010000021.1 GCA_937936805.1 uncultured Gammaproteobacteria bacterium
TACCAGCGTTTGAACGCACGCGAAAAATTACCCGGTTCGGCGAAACCCAGCAGGAACGCAACCTCGTGCAGCGAATACTGCGGGTCGCGCACGTATTGCAGGCTCAGTTCCCGACGCGTGTTTTCGAGCAACTGGGTAAAAGAAATACCCTGCTGCCTGAGTTTGCGCTGCAGGCTGCGCTGGCTGACGTTGATCGACGACGCGATGCCTTCCTCGCTGACCTTGCCGCCGGGCAGGCGCTCAATCAGTTCAGACTTGACCCGCATGGTGACATCTTTACGGTCGAGATGTGCCAGGTAATCGGTGACGATTCTGTCGCTAAGCCGGGCCAGTTCCATATTTGCAGTTGCCAAAGGTTCAACGACCATTTCCGGATCCAGCCATATCGCGTTTTCGGGCTGTGCGAAAGCAACCGGTGCGCCTAACACATCGTCAAATCTTTGCTGATACTCTTTACCCCCGAGGGCTTCGTGCTGTAGCGTAACCCGCAGTGGCCGAAAATGCTCACCGTAAGCGGCCCGGCTCAGATTCAGGATCATGGCGAGCCCGCCATCGATAGCAACCCTGGCGGGTTTCACTTTCATCCGGCCAGGATCGAGAATCAGGCAATAGCAATTCGCTGATCTTTCGATTCGCATGACGCCGTTTGCGGCAGTGTTGATAAAACGGGCATAACGCTGCAATCGTTCGTATGCCTCCTGCAGGTTATTACTCGCAAACCAGGCATAGCCGAGCGCATGCAGCGTGGTCGGATGCCACAGGCCCGCTACCGTTAGCCCAATACAGGGATCCCGCGTTAGTTTCGCAGCAAGCTTCCACAGTCGGGTAACTCCCGCGTAGGAGAAGCGTGCACCCGGATCGCGCAGACGGGTATGGTCGAGACGGCATTTGGCGAACAGGTCGGCGCTATCGAGGCCATAAGAATCAATCGCTTTCGCGATCAGTAATACCCAGGAAGACAAAGCAGAATAGTGGGGATCTGGATCCATTTCAGTACCTTCTAACAAAAGGACAGGCGACTGGATTACAGGGTCTAGCGGCATCTTGCCAACCTGCTTAACATTAGCGCAATAAGGCCCATTCGTTCGGCAACGGGAATGCACGTTGCGAACTTAACAAAAAATGTGCCCCAATGCACTATCCCGGACAAGAGGATATAATCACGGCACAGATTTCGGGGGAAACCCGAAGTTTGGGATGCTTCACGGGAGAGTTGAAAGATGGTAAGAATCAGCATGTTCTACAACTACTTTGTCATCGAACCGCAAGGCCCTTTGACAAAGGAAGATTTCGCTGCCATTGCAGACCGGGTTGATCCGCTTATCGCCAATAAAGGGACGCTCGGCGGCTTGATCGTGCGCACCAGGGAGTTCCCGGGATGGGAGAGTCTCGGTGACATCATCGCCCATTTTCGTTTTGTCAAAAACCACCATCGGCTGATAAAAAAAATCGCGCTCGTCACCGACGCAAAAATCGCCGAGGTATTTCCAGTCATTGTGGATCATTTCGTCAAAGCCGAAGTGAAACATTTCGCCTTCAACGACTTTGACGAGGCGGTCGAATGGGTGGCTGAAGGCTAGTCCCCTGCCCTGGCTCAGGCGGCTTTGCCTACCTGCCCTTCGAATCCCGTTTGAAATATGACCTGATCGCGCCTTGCGCACTGATTTCGAGCACGGCGATCAACGGTGCGCCCGGGGCGTTATAAGCAGGCACCTCCACCGCCACTTCGCTGGTTTGCCGGACCGTGTCGCCGAATACCCAGTCGATGGTGAACGCGCTTTCCTTGTACCGCCGAGGTGCAAAGCGCTGCTGGCAGATCCCGAGCGGAGCGATACTCTCGCACTGCAACACGATATCGGTAGCCGTCGTCTTCACGGACAGGCTGCGTATCGATTCCTGCGAATTGTTAATCACCCGAAATTCGTTGTAACTGTAGGTCGGCGCATAATTAGAGCCGCTAGCACAAGCTGATAGCAAAACTACAGCGGCCACCATACTCGTTGCTTTTTTCATTTTCCTTCCTGTCGTGCCAGCCCCCGTCCATCACTACCCCTGCCTTCAGGGTAGATGAACGGACTCAACGAGGGCCGTGCCAATAACCAAACCACCATACTACCTGAGCGGCGTATGCTGCTTGAACTTAGCTGTCATTTCGCCTTCGGCGCTAATCGAGAACTCAAGGCTCAATGGAATTCCCGGAGAACTGTAGGCAGGCACCTTGACCCCGATCTCGGCGGTCTTTCGATCGCTGTCACCGGCCACCCAGTCAACGACAAATCCACCTTCCTTGTAGCGAACCCGTGAAAAGCGCTTCTGGCAGATACCCAGAGCGATAATACTCTCGCAGCTGAAAACCCTGTCTGAACCATCATCCGAACCGGCCACTCTTATCGTCAGGTCGCTGATCGGTTGCTTCGAGTTATTGACGACCTCAATTTCTTCGAAAGTGTATGTCGGACCAAGATTAGCGGCGCTAGCAGATGCCGAAAACAGCAATGCAACAGCCAGGATACGTATTTGTTTCATCATTTTAAATACCTGATATTCTGTCGCCCTTGTATGAGCGACTTTACCTTGAAAATTACACACGCTTTGTTGGCGCGCCTCTGGCCAGCTGTCGTAAAACCACTGTTCTGCATTGGCGTCACGATCGCCGGCGCCACGGCCGACCCCGCCGCAAATGTTCACGCAGCCGCGTTTGCCGGTTCCGCGAGTTGCAAGCAGTGCCATGAACAAGTATACGCGGACTGGCAACGATCAGATCACCACAAGGCGATGCTGCCAGCCACTAAAGCCAACGTGCTGGGTGATTTCAACGACGTCGTGGTCAGCTTTCACGGTATCGACACGCGCCTGTTCGAAAACGATGGCACTTACCAGGTAGCAACCGTGGGCAAGGATGGCGAGCCCGGCGTTTACCCGGTCAAGTACACCTTCGGGCACTATCCCCTGCAGCAATATCTGATCGATATTGGCAAGGGCCACCTGCAGGCGCTGAATGTCGCCTGGGATAGTCGACCATCCGCGCAAGGCGGTCAACGCTGGTATCATTTACAAATCGACGAAAATATCGATCCCGAACACCCGTTCTTCTGGACAGGCCACTTCCAGAATGCAAACAGCCGCTGCATCGAATGTCATAGTACCAACGTGCGCAAGAACTTCGACCCGGACAACAGCGTCTACTCGACGAGTTGGTCCGAAATCAGCGTCGGCTGCGAATCCTGTCACGGCCCCGCCAGCGAACATCTCAGCCTGGCGTCCAGTAAACAACTGGATGCGACGCATAGCGGATTCGATCGCCAGCGAACGCCACCGCTTAACTGGGCATTTCGCGGCAACGACGATATCGCCTCACCCTCGGGCAGCATCAGCAATACGGCTATCGAGACCTGCGGTGGTTGCCACTCGCGCCGTTCGTCGCTCGCAGATAGCAGTCCCAATAGCAATTACCATGATCAGTATCGGCTGTCCCTGCTCGACCAGGGACTTTATTTTGCAGACGGCCAGATCGACGACGAGGTGTTTGTCATGGGTTCGTTTCTGCAGAGCAGGATGTATCTTAACGGTGTCACCTGCAGCAACTGTCACAACGTGCATTCGGGCAAGCTGATTGCACAGGGCAATGCGCTCTGCGCCCAGTGCCACAAACCGGACCGCTTCGATACGGTGAAGCATCACCGGCATCCGCCGGGCTCGACCGGGGCACAATGCGTGAACTGCCATATGCCTGAAAGACTCTACATGACTGTCGACCTGAGACGAGACCACAGTTTCCCGATTCCCGACCCGCTGCTGTCCGAAGTCTCCAACGCCCCCAATGCCTGCACGACATGTCATCAGGGAGAAACCGACACCTGGGCGGTAAAGGCAATGACTGACTGGGGCGTAAGCGGACGCCAGAATATCTGGCCGCTAATCAACCAGGGGCTGGATCGGCAGGACTCGCTGGTGTTCCGCGACTATGCATCAAATCCATCCAGCCTGAACCTGGCCCCTATGCGCCGGGCCACCCTGCTCAGCAAGCTCGCCGGATTCCCTTCACGCCTGACTGCTGAGGCCGCTTCGAGCCAACTGGCTAATCCAGACCCGCTGATACGCCGTGCAGCGGTAAGTGCGTTACGACCCATGCAGCCGGAACTGCGTTGGCAATTATTGAATCCGTTGATCGAAGACCCGCTAAAGGTGATTCGTCTCGAGGTTGCCAGCGTACTTGCCGATGTATTCGTCCAGCTGGAAGGCAAGGATGCCGATCGACTCGGCAAGCTCATCGAGGAGTACCGCGAAGCGTTAAATTACAATGCCGATTCTCCCCCCGGACAGCTTTCTATCGGTAATCTCGAGGCAAGCCTCGGCTTCAGTATTCTGGCCGAAAACGCTTACCTGCGTTCACTCGAAATTGAAGCTTCTTATGTCCCGACGCTGATCAACCTGGCCGACCTCTATCGTTCCACCGGACGGGATCACGAAGCGCGCGAGCTATTGCAACTCGCCCTCGAGCTGGCGCCCGACAGCGCAAATACAAACCATGCCTATGGTTTATTCCTGGTTCGAGAAGGTAAGCAAAAAGAGGCGCTCGGGTATTTTGCGACATCGATCGAGCAGGCAGACGCATCCCCCAGGAACGTTTATGTCTATGCTGTCGCGCTGGACTCGCTCGGGCAAACCGGCAAGGCCATCGAAACCATCGATGCGGCCAACGCCCGCTGGCCCAACAATCTCGAATTGTCGTTTCTGCAGGTATCCTACATGGATAAGAGCGGGCAGACCGACGGTATTCAGCGTTACCTGACGCTGCTGCACTCGGTCGCCTCGAATTCCCCCAAGGTTAAAGCATGGATTACCAGGTACGGCAGCAGCGGACAGTAGCGACTGGATGGAGAAACCTGTGCTGACAAGTGTGTTTAATCAGTAAGGTTTGTTATATAGTGCCGACTGTTTTCAATCTGAGGTCTGGCAGTAGTCAGTCAGCTCTCTTCATATTGCAACACCACCAGAATCTTATAACCGGACAAGAGAAAACCAGCATGAAGATTAGCAGAACAGTATCGACACTTATCCTCGCAGCATTGCTGATCAGCGGTGTAACCATCGCCAGCGCCGCTACCCTGGCGGAGAAACTATCGAGTGGCACCATCACCATGAATATCACCGTCAATGGTTGTAAAGATGACGCCCAGAGCCTCTGCCCCGGCCTGTCACATAACAGCCGCAAGTTATTCATGTGCCTGGCAGCTTACGAGGATAGTCTGTCTACCAATTGCAAGCTTGGCATTGCCGAAGCGGCGATGACCCTGGAAAAAGGCATGATGGCAATCGACTATTCGATCCGGGCCTGTCAGCTTGACGCCGACGCCTATTGTCTCGACGTCGAGCCGGGAGATGGCCGCATCGTAAAATGCCTCAGGAAGAACGAACCCGTGCTGGCCGAACAGTGCGTAAGCGCGCTGAAAGAGACCGGTCTGTGGAAGCTCGGCGCGGAATAGATTAGCCGCTGGAAAAACCCGGTAAGACCAGGGTCTTACCGGGTGTAACATCATCACATGGCCGGCGTTACTGCCCGGCCTTAAACTTCTGGTATTTTATCCACTCCAGGAACTCCTGGTACTCTACTGAATCCGCATCATTCGTACGCAGGTTATCCCACTTCTTGAACTGCTCGAACTCCGCCTTTTCATCCGTTACCGGCGCAGCGACCGCGGCTGGTTTGGCGGCTTCTTTGTCGGCACCCGTTTTCAGTGTCAGGGGCGACTCACCCTGCTCGTCGGCAAGTACGCCGGGACCGGGCATCGTCTCGCGGGGATCGTCGGTTTCATCGATATTTCCCAGGTTCGTATTACTGCAAGCAGCTGCCATTACCAGCAAAAAACCGGTCAGCACAAACCGCCCCGGCTGCCAAATTCGCATTAGATTTTTCATCATCAGAATTTAACTCTGACCCCACCAATCACGGCATCGATATCATCCTCGTCATCCACATCATCGACACTTTCGATTCGGTAAGACGCGTAGGTTTCCACCCCGTTCAACGGCACATACACCCAGGCGATGCTGACCGAACTACCATCACCGGGGCCCAGGTCCTGGGTTTCAGACCAGTCGATACCATAGGAGGATTTACCTGTTTTGTAGCCCAGCTTCAGGTAGATATTGGTCGGATCGTCAGCCCCATCGTCACTCGCATCGGTGCCACTATAGGCTCCGGTAAG
Organism: uncultured Gammaproteobacteria bacterium; assembly: GCA_937936805.1. GTDB lineage: Bacteria > Pseudomonadota > Gammaproteobacteria. The sequence continues at coordinate 6,210 of CALDDP010000021.1, forward strand.
GTTTATGCCGTTGTCAGCTAACCAACTGGCCGAAATAGCCGCGCCTTTGTCACCATCACCGCTTGACGCTTCATCCCACCAGGCGACTCTGACCTCGAAGTTATCTATCTTGTACCCCGCGGCCAGCTCTTTTTTATCACCGTTGCCGTAGCTGCCGGCAAATGAAAAATTATCCACCGCCGCGTCGTAACGAAGATTGTCATTACGGCCCAGGCCGTCAAATCCCGACCTGGCGTCACCAACGGTTACCCCGGAATCGCCATAATCCATGCTGCTCAGAATATCGCCGCTTGAACTCGTGTACTGTATTACCGTGGTGCCTGATTTATCCACCTCGGTAGAACCGTCGGCCGCTCCGCTGCCCTGACCGAGGGTCACTTTACCGAAATTACCCTTGACCCAGACATTCGCATTCCGGTTAGAAAAATTGTCGCCGGCACCGACGTTGCCGCCAACGCCGTCCGAATCGAGATCGTCTGCGGTTATTTTACTGGAGGGATTACTCTGCAGTCCGTACTCGTAGTAGAGACCGGCGGTCAAATCATTTCCGATATCGCCATTACCCTTAACTCGAACGCGGGTACCGCTGACATCATTGTCGGCATTGACCACGCCACTCTCTTCGCCATTGTCGACATTCATGATCAGGCGATTTACCTGTCCTGAAAGGGTAAACTCGAATGCGCTGGCGCTCGCGGGTAGCAAAATCACCGCGGATGCTGCCAGCGCTGTCAACGCTTTCGGCCGTCTTGTTGATATTTTCATGGTCACACTCCTTAATAGATGTTGGTTTATTTTTTAAGGCTTCGTTAAGTTGCCCGGTTTGAATCTATATCCAGTAATTACACGACAAATACCCGGCCGCGCGGAAAAGGATAATGCTTTCCCGGGAAAGATGGAACAAGAGACGGATTTTGCCTTGGCAATCGGGGTCATTTGCAGCCAGATAGCATGCATCGGTAACCGCCTGGGGTGGCTCAACAGTTCGGGGATATGTGAAGCAGCGCCAAGCGCTTAATTTCGGCAGACGCAGATCAGAATTCGTAGCGCAGCGTACCGCCCGGAAATACAATTACATTGCTCTCGAAATCGCCTTTGGTGCGCATGCCCTGTGCGGTCTGGTCGATCGCATAACAAGATGACGTGTTGTCTTTGACAGCAACCGGCAAGGCATCCAGATCGGCTGATGTTTAAATCCCGTGTCGGTTAATCGAAATGGAGAAAGCGAAACAGCGGTTCCCGCAAAATCCAACTATAGGATTTGCCGGTCTGCCCTGTGGCTGTCCGTTTTTGTTCAGCTTATTTTTTACTTTGGTAAACATTCTTGCGATCGCCGACCTTGATCACGTGAACCACCAACACCGAATCCTCGATGGTGTAAAGGATGCGGTAACGTCCCTGGCGGATACGATAACGCTCGAGGCCCGATAACTTCAATGCACCCGGAGGCCGTGGGTTGTCAGCGAGTGAATCAATACGCTCGACGACGCGGCGCCGATCCGCCCTGGTGGCGATCGATTCAAGTTCTTTGCGGGCCGACTTCTTTATGCGCAGGCTATATCTTGCCACGCCGTTTCAGGTCCTTGACGACGTCCTCGAACGCATAATCGGTTTCTTTTTCGCGGACTTCGAAGGCCTCGATGTCGCTGACGTCTTCTGCAAGCGCAGCTTTGACCGCCTCGTTCACCAGTTCAGAAATACTGCGATCGGTTTCAGCGGCTTTCAATCGCAGCGCACGATGCAGATATGGATCGAAGTAAACAGTGGCCCTTTTTGGGGTAGTTTCACGCATATCGCAATCTTAGCGTTTTGATGTTATAACGTCAAGACGCTAGTAAGAATACGGGGCAATTAGGGATAGGAAACTTAATTCTAAATGTCTCCCATGATAGTCCAGGTGTTAGCAGGATTAAGTATCCAGTCCTCGGAGTGACCTGATTGAAACTTGCCTAAATGAATCGGCTCGCGCAAACTGGGATCCTGTCGTCAGTCGCCCTTTTTGCGCACGTTCCGAGATAAATATAAGCAAAGCTAATGGACAATCACGATTCAGGTAGTTCGCCACCCGGCGATCATGCGGCGGTGAGCAGCCAAAAATCTGCTTTTACCAGCCCGTTGCTGCTCACCGCACTGGTTATCACCGGCGCGATAGCGACCTGGGGGTTGGTTGATACCGCGGGATTGGCCGCCAAGGCGGCGCAACTGGTTCATATCCAGTTCATCAGTCGGGCCTGGTTCATCATGCTGGCGGTATCCTTCATGCTGATCGTCTGCATCTGGCTGGCGCTATCGCGCTACGGTGCTATCAGGCTCGGCAAGGACGACGACGAACCTGAATTCTCGACGATTTCCTGGCTGACGATGTTGTTCGCCGCCGGTATGGGTGTCGGCCTGCTGTTCTGGGGAACCGCCGAACCACTCACCCACTTCGACCTGATAAGGGAATATGCAGTCCCGGGGCAGGCGGCCAACTCGGCATTGTTTGTCACCAATTTCCACTGGGGCCTGCACGCCTGGGCGATCTATGCCCTGACCGGGCTGGTGATCGCCTACTTCGGTTTCAGACGCGGCTGCCCCAGCCTGATCGGGTCGCCGATCATCGATACCTTCGGCAGCAACCGGGTTACCGACCTGGTCGGCTGGCTGAGTAACCTGCTCGCCATCGTAGCGATTGCCATTGGTGTCGGCGGTTCGATTGCGATGGGCGTATTCCAGGTCAAGGACGGCATCGACACGCTGTTTAATCTCAGTGGCACCGGCCTCGGCATGACCACCATCGTATTTTTCGTGCTCTGCGCAGCCTATTTCCCCCCGCTGGTGGTCGATCTGAGCACCGGCATGGCAAAGTTATCCAACACCGCGATGGCGGTAGCAGGTGCACTGCTGATTTTTATTTTGCTGGCCGGCCCCACTCATTACCTGATGGGAGGCATTACCAGCGCCATCGGCGAATATTTCGCAAAAGTGCTGCCGCACGGCTTTCGCACGTTTACCTTCATGGATGAACATATTGGTGACTGGTTCCAGTCCTGGACCCTGACCTACATGGTCTGGTGGATCGCCTGGGCCCCGTTTGTCGGTGTGTTCATCGCGCGCATATCGAAAGGACGCACCATACGCGAGTTTATCCTCGGCGTGATTCTCGGCCCGACCGTGTTTTCCATGCTGTGGTTCGGCATTTTCGGCGGCGCCGGATTCCACGCTGTGTTAAATCAGGGTTCCGCGATAATGGACGTGGTCAGAAATAACGTCAGCGCGGTCACATTTTTCATGCTGCAGAGCTTCCCGTTACCCATGATTACGATCTCGCTGGTGATCGTGGCGGCATTTTTGTTCATCGTCACCAGTGTTGTCAGTGCAGCTTTCGTACTGGGAATGTTTTCCAGCGAAGGCGATATCGATCCGAGTGCCAGAATCAAGCTGATCTGGGGCGTCATCCTCGGTGCACTCGGCTATGTCATGATCCTGTCGGGAGACATGAGCGCGATCAAGTCGATAATCGCGCTGGGTTCCCTGCCCTTTGTATTCGTGGTGCTGCTACTCGTGGTGTGCCTGCTGAAAACGCTGAAAAAAGAATTCGAGGGCTAAGAATATGAGCGGCGGATTACTGGACACCGTGATGAACATCGAAGTTTTCCTGTTTATAGGTCTGCTGGTCTGGCTGTACTTCAAGCAGATCGACAACAAGTGATTGCGCCGGCCAGGGGATAAAGAGGTACAGTCTCGTGTGTACAGTAGCAGGCGCTGCTTATGATCACAGATAGAGCAGGCGGCAAGAAATTTAACAGTTTTTACGCCCGGTGGTGATCCAGATATTATCAAGTGGCGTAAACAGGATCGTAACTTTAATATTTACCGGTTGTATTCACAAAGCGCTGTCGCTATATTTGCGCGCTGCAAGGGGGTTCCCGCAGTGTTGAGCAGGGATGCCATTACTTAATTAACGGAATTAACGGAATTAACGGAATTAACGGGAACTTACCATGAACAAACTTCTTATCGTCCTGTCGGCAGTCTTCTTACTCCTGACCGGCTGTGCCAGCAGCGTCACCAAAGACATCATGGTCGACACCGACGTCGACCCCAAAGCCAATCTCAAAGGCTACTCCAGCTACGCCTGGCTGGGCTCGGCCTCGATCGTTTACGATCCTGAAGGTCAGTGGGAGCCGCCACAGTTCGACATGGACAACGAAGTCAAATTCCTCATCGACCGTGAGCTGCGTGCGCATGGCATGACCGAGACTTCGTCGAATCCCGATCTTATCGTCGCTTTTGCCGCGGGCATCGACATGGCGACCATGGAAATCAAAACCGATCCGGACAGCAATCTGCAAACCCTGGAGAATGTACCCAGTGGTGCGCTCACCGTGATACTGATAGACGCGCAAACCGGCCTCGCCATCTGGGGCGGCATAGCGACCGGAGAAGTTCAGCAGAACCCCGATCAGGCAGTCACCCGGCAACGCCTCGACTACGCGGTAAGCTCGATGTTCAAGCAGTTAAAGAAGTAAAGCATTTATTTACCAGGGAGCAAGCATGATGAAAATCACCAGATTAACCGTAACTGTTTTGGCACTATTGTTGGCCGGTATCGCCCAGGCCAAGACCGATAAACCCAACATCCTGGTCATCTGGGGTGACGACATCGGCCAGTCCAATATCAGCGCCTACACGATGGGTTTGATGGGTTACCAGACGCCTAACATCGACAGCATTGCCAAACAGGGCATGATCTTCACCGATTACTACGGTGAGCAGTCCTGTACTGCGGGCCGGTCGGCTTACATCACCGGACAAAGTGTTTACCGTACCGGCCTTTCCAAGGTAGGGCTGCCGGGAGCAGACCTGGGATTACAGGAAGAAGATCCGACTATCGCCGGGCTGTTGAAAGCGCAGGGCTATGTTACCGGCCAGTTCGGCAAAAACCACCTCGGTGACAAGGACGAACACCTGCCGACCAATCATGGCTTCGACGAGTTCCTCGGCAACCTGTACCACCTGAATGCCGAGGAAGAGCCGGAAAACGAGGATTACCCGAAGGACCCGGAATTCAAGAAGAAATTCGGGCCCCGGGGCGTGATACACAGTATTGCCGGCGGCAAGATCGAGGATACCGGACCTTTAACGAAGAAACGCATGGAAACCATCGATGATGAAACGGTTGCCGCGGCAATGGGCTTCATCGAAAACGCGCACAAAGAAGGCAAGCCCTTTTATGTCTGGTGGAACGGCACGCGCATGCACTTTCGCACCCATGTCAAGAAAGAAATGCGCGGCATCTCCGGACAGGACGAGTACGGTGATGGCATGGTCGAGCATGATATGCATGTCGGCATGCTGTTGCAGCAACTAGATGATCTCGGCATTGCCGACAACACCATAGTGCATTACTCGACCGATAACGGACCGCACATGAACACCTGGCCGGACGCTGCCACGACGCCGTTTTTTGGTGAAAAGAACACTAACTGGGAAGGCGGCTGGCGCGTGCCGTCGATGGTGCGCTGGCCCGGAAAAATCAAGCCCGGCAGTATTTCCAACGAGATCATGCACCATATGGACTGGCTGCCGACTTTCCTCGCAGCGGCGGGCGAACCAGACATCAAGGCACAGTTGAAAAAGGGCGGAGTTAAAGCAATCGATCGATCTTACAAGGTCCACCTCGACGGCTATGATTTCCTGCCCCACCTGACGGGCGAGGAAGCAAAAGGACCCCGTAAGGAAATCTTCTATTTCGCCGATACCGGTGAGTTGACCGCCCTTCGCTACAACGACTGGAAGGCGATGTTCCTGGAACAGAAGGCATATACGACCATGCGGGCCTGGATCGAACCCTGGACAGAGTTACGCGTGCCCCTGATCTTCAACCTGAGGCGCGATCCTTACGAGCGGGCCTACCGGACCTCGAACACCTATTACGACTGGTTGATCGATCGCGTTTTCTTCCTGGTGCCGGCGCAGGCCTATGTCGGCCAGTTCCTGGAGACCTTCAAGGAATTCCCGCCGCGACAGAAGCCGGCCAGTTTCAGTATCGACCAGGTCATGGAGAAGCTGCAAAGCAACGGCGGAGCTCATTAGAGTTAATGTCAACAAAACGACGGGTCGCCACGGCCCGTCGTTATCTTCACCATTAAATTTCAACCAGTTTTATGCGCAGGGTATCGCCGGCGGACATCGCAGCGACCATTTCAGACCACCCGGGAATCAATTACCCTTCGGATAATGATGTCTTCATGCATGGTCTCTAACCTCTGCGGGTTGGTCAGGTGGTTGCGTGGCTTTGCTGCGTAATCGCTGGAACAGAAACAGTACGGGCACGAGATTCAGGCAGAACACATCGGCTATAAGAATACTATGCCCACTGTCGCGGGCATAGCCCCGGATTTCCTGAAAGATACCGGCCCTATGCGTCAACAGTAAGCCGGTACGGACCCACTACCGCTTCTTCGCCGTGGTCCTCGGTTTGGGCATCTTGATCAGCTTGATTCCCATCTCCGCGTGATAACCGTGGATTTCCTTCACATCGAGCGCACGCATGAAGTTGATGATACCTCGGCTGATGACCTGCCCGGGTACCATGATCGGAAAACCGGGTGGATAAGGAATCACGAAATTGGCCGATACGAGTTCCGGCCCCTTGCGCAGGCGGTCGTCGATTTCCTTGCTGAACAGCTTGATGTGCTCGCAGTTTTTCGCTTCATAGGCGGCGAAAAAGCCCTCTCGCATATTGCCTTCGCGCGTCTTGCTCTTCGGATTATCGCGATACTTGTCGTGAAAATGACTGAAGTCAGGCAGATCAGGCACGTCCTCGGTCAACGACTTGACCCGGGCGTTGAAGGCGGCCCGCTCCGAGGCGCTGGCACGCGCCAGGCGGTTGTCGATTTGCCTGGACAGCTTGACCAGGGTCTCGATCAGGTAGGCGGTAGCGCTGTGCGAGTTGTTGATATTGGACTGGAACAGCACTGTGTTGCGCGACGTTTTATTAATCTGTATCTCGTACTTGTCCGCCAGAATGCCCTTCAGCTCGGTGCCGTCATAACCGGCCGTGCCACAGACCAGCGTCAGGCGGGTTGGGTCGAGGGCAAATTCGTCCTCTTCCCAGGCATCCACTACATCTTTCCAGGTAACCCCCGGGGAATTGTATTTCTCGAGGCCGGATTGCCGGTACTTCGCCGGAATCAGGTCAACCGGATCGAGAAAACGAAAATACTTCGAGATCACCGGGTGGTTGTTGACCTGGCGGCGTAACTCGAGGGCGAGCAGTATCTGCTTGGTGACAAACTCGTAACCTTCCAGTTCCGCCTGGCGGCGCGCCACGTCGAGCGAGGCGATGATCTGCTGATTCGGCGAAGTCGAAGTGTGCGTCATGAAAGCTTCTTCGAAGGCTTCATAGTTGTCCTCGTTAAAATCCTGATCGTTGACGTGAATCATCGAACCCTGGCGCAACGCGGACAGCGATTTGTGGGTCGAGTGCGTGCAGTAAACCCGAAAACGCACCTGGTCAGGATCAGGTAGCAGCCGGGTCGACAGGGCCTTTTTATTGCTAATGTCGATTTTACCGATGCTCTTCTTGAACTTTGCGTACTCTTCACGGTATTCGTCGCTAGCATAGCGTTCGGCGAGGGCTTCACGCGCACCCATCGCGGTACGGGTACGACGATAGAAGGGTGAAAAACGACCGAATGCGTACCAGGCCTCGTCCCACAGGAAGATCAGGTCCGGCTTGATCGCGAGACACTCTTCCATAACCCGTTTGACATTGTACAAATGACCGTCAAAGGTCACGTTGGTCATCAGCAACAAAAAAGCCCTGTCGACCCGGTTACTCCCCGATCCTGACCAGGTACGTTTTCGCGTTTACTGTACGCACTCAACCCACAAGTCGCTATCCGCGTTGCGCCAGGGTTCGATGATTCACGTCA
>CALDDP010000022.1 GCA_937936805.1 uncultured Gammaproteobacteria bacterium
CCGGTTCCCATCAAATCACCCTTGGTGATAATCACCAGGTCGCCATCCTCGATGGTGCCATGTGCCTTCATCAGTTCTACCGCTTCCTGGTTCGCCTCGGCGTGATTGGTATGAATAGTCGGGAAAAATACCGGGAAGACACCTCGATAAAGGTTGACCTTGCGGTTGGTGGACTCGTGGCGGGAAAGCGCAAAAATGGGAATGCCGGAACTGATGCGGGACATCCATAACGAGGTCGACCCCGATTCGGTCAGGGTTGCTATCGCGCGCACATTCAAATGATTGGCGGTATACATGGCTGCCATCGCAATCGCTTCGTCGACATGGGTAAAGGTATCGTCGAGTCGGTGCCGGGATTTGATCGCACGGTGTTGCTGCTCGGCATTGATACAGATATCCGACATCGATTTCACGGTTTCACTCGGAAAATCACCAGTCGCGGTTTCCGCCGATAACATCACCGCATCGGTGCCATCGAGTACCGCGTTGGCGACGTCGAATACCTCGGCGCGAGTCGGAATCGGGTTTTCGCGCATCGACTCCATCATCTGCGTCGCGGTAATCGTTACGCAATTCAATTCCCTTGCCTTGCGAATGATTTCTTTTTGTACTGCGGGTAAATTTGCATCACCGATTTCCACGCCGAGATCTCCGCGCGCTATCATGATCGCCTCCGAAGCCGCGATGATTTCCTCGAGGTTGTCCAGTGCCTCGGCACGCTCAATCTTGGCCACGAGCCCCGCGTTGGAGCCCTGCGCTTCGAGCAGCTTGCGCGCCTGGTTCATGTCGGCCGCGTTTCTGGGAAACGATACCGCAAGGTAATCGGCATCGATGAGAGCCGCGGTTTTTAAATCGGCCTTGTCCTTTTCGGTTAAAACCTCGGCGGTCAGGCCACCGCCTTTAAGGTTGATCCCCTTGTTATCGGAGAGCTCACCACCAATCTGCACCCTGCAGTTGATCCGTGGACCATCGACATCATCTACCTGGAGCACGATACGCCCGTCATCCAGCACCAGGATATCCCCGCTCTTTACATCCTGCGGCAGTTTTTTATAGGTCACGCCGACCTGGCTACTGTCTCCTGCTCCATCGGCACACTCGGTATTGAGACAGAACTTATCCCCGATGGCGAGATCAACCGAGCCGTTGCTGAATTTCTCGAGTCGTATCTTGGGGCCCTGTAAATCGGCAAGAATTGCCAGGTGGCGATTATTTTCGATGCCGATACGTCTTATTTTTTCAGCCCGCGCCTTGTGTTCCTCGACAGTTCCGTGAGAAAAATTGAGCCGCACTACGTCGACCCCGGCCTTGATCAGGCTATCGACCGCTTCGTCCGACTCGGTCGCGGGGCCCATGGTCGCAACAATCTTGGTTCTACGTTTTATCGCGTGCATAATCCTCGTACCTCGCTTCCAGCATTGCCACCGCAGGCAACTGTTTACCTTCCAGAAACTCCAGGAAAGCGCCACCTCCGGTGGAAATATATGAGACCTGATCTGCTATGCCGTACTTGTCGACCGCCGCCAGCGTATCGCCACCACCGGCAATTGAAAAAGCCGGTGATGCAGCAATCGACTGCGACAGTGACCGCGTGCCTTCGCCGAACTGATCAAACTCGAACACGCCAACCGGGCCGTTCCAGACAATGGTCGCAGCCTGTTGCAGGATTTCGCCGAATCGGTTTGCGGTTTGCGGGCCGATATCGAAAATCATGTCATCATCATCGACCTCGGCCACCGGCTTTACCACTGCCTCCGCAGTGGCTGAAAATTCCTTGCCACAGACCACATCCACTGGAATCGGGATATCCCTGCCCTGTGCCTGCGCCTGTTGCATCAACCGCCTGGCCTCGGGAATCAAATCCATTTCTACCAGTGACTTGCCGACGTTGAAACCCGCCGCCGCGATAAAGGTATTTGCGATACCACCGCCCGGAATCAGTTGATCGACAATTGCGGAAAGCGACTCCAGCACGGTCAGTTTGGTGGAAACTTTTGACCCGCCAACGATTGCCACAACCGGACTGGCAGGTTGATGCAATGCCTTGCCGAGAGCATCGAGTTCGGCGGCCAGTAAAGGACCCGCACAGGCCAGCGGGGCAAACTGGCCTGCACCATGCGTCGACGCCTGGGCACGATGGGCAGTACCAAACGCATCCATGACAAAAATATCGCATAGCGCCGCATACTGTTTCGACAGATCTTCAGCATCCGCTTTCTCGCCCGCGTTGAAGCGTACATTCTCCAGTAGCACAACTTCGCCATCGACCAACGCCGGGGCCTGCTCAAGATAGTTACTGATTAGCGGCACGTCCTTACCGAGCGCATTTCCCAGATAATCAGCAACGGGTTGCAGGGAAAACTGCGCCTCCGGATTACCCTCTTCCGGTCGGCCCAGGTGTGACATGATCATCAGGCGAGCGCCGGCGTCGATACAGTGCCGTATCGTCGGCAAGGAGGCTTTGATACGCTGATCGCTGCTCACAACGCCATTGCTGACTGGCACGTTCAGGTCCTGACGAATCAGTACTCGTTTACCGGCCAGATCGAGTCCGGTCATTTCCAGTACCGGCATCTTCAGGCCGAAATGACTCGCGCCATTTCAACTACCTTGCAGGAATAGCCCCACTCATTGTCATACCAGGAAATCAGCTTGTGGAAAGTTTCATCCATTTGAATGCCGGCCTCGGCATCAAAGGTCGAGGTACAGGCTTCACCGCGAAAATCGGTCGATACCACCTTGTCTTCGGTATAGGCCAGCACGCCTTTCATCGCACCTTCGGAAGCACTTTTCATGGCCGCACAAATTTCTTCGTAACTGGCATTTTTATCAAGTTCAACAGTCAGGTCGACCACCGAAACATCCGAAGTAGGCACACGAAACGACATGCCGGTCAGCTTGCCATTGAGCTTGGGTAATACCTTGCCCACCGCTTTGGCCGCCCCGGTAGACGAGGGAATGATATTCTCCAGAATGCCGCGTCCACCCCGCCAGTCTTTCATCGACGGACCGTCGACAGTTTTCTGGGTTGCGGTCGCTGCGTGTACGGTAGTCATCAAACCGCGTTTAAGGCCAAAATTATCGTCGATTACCTTGGCAATCGGCGCCAGGCAATTAGTGGTACAGGAAGCGTTCGATATGATCGCCTCGCCAGCGTAACTATCATCGTTGACGCCATATACAAACATCGGCGTGTCATCCTTGGACGGCGCCGACATGATGACTTTTTTGGCGCCGGCGTCGATATGTTTTTGCGCGGTTTCCCTGGTCAGGAACAGGCCGGTGGATTCGATTACCACGTCAACGTCGACATCACCCCACTTCAACTCGGCCGGATCGCGTTCGGCGCTGAGTCGAATATTCTTTCCGTTGACCACCAGCGTATCGCCATCAACAGCGATATCACCCTTGAACTTACCGTGTACCGAATCATGCTTGAGCATGTATGCCAGGTATTCCGGGTCGAGCAGGTCATTGATACCTACGACTTCGACATCGCCAAACTCCTGCGCTGCACGGAATACCATACGTCCAATTCGACCAAAACCGTTTATGCCGACACGTACTGTCATTTGTTTCTCCTGAGAGTTAATAGTTAATCTGTGCCTAACAGGCTGTTGACCGCTTCCACCACCTTATCGACAGTGAAACCGAAGTAGGCAAACAATTCTTTCGCTGGAGCCGACTCACCAAAAGTATCGATGCCGATGACAATGCCATCCACACCGACATACTTGTACCAGCCCGCGGTGATCGCGGCTTCGATTGCAATTCGCGCATTGACCCCGGGGGGCAGGACCGAATCCCGGTAATCCTTGCTTTGACGATCAAACACATTCGTGCTCGGCATCGAAACCACGCGTATATTCTTTTCTTCCAGTACGTCAGACTCGTAAGCCGCAACCGCCAGTTCCACCTCGGAACCGGTGGCAATAATGATCACCTCCGGCGTGCCTGCGCAATCGCGCAGGATGTATCCACCGCGGGCGATGGCGTCTATTTGCTCGGGACTGCGCGCCTGGTGTTTCAGGCCCTGACGTGAAAACACCAGGCAACTGGGGCCGTCGCGATATTCGATCGCGGCTTTCCAGCTGACCGCTGATTCCACGGTATCGCAGGGACGCCACAGGCGCATATTGGGGATCATGCGCAGGCTTGGGATATGTTCGATTGCCTGATGCGTCGGACCATCCTCGCCGAGACCGATCGAATCGTGGGTATAGACAAATATACTTTGCACTTTCATCAACGCCGCGAGGCGCACGGCATTGCGCGCATAATCGGAAAATACCAGGAAGGTAGCGCCAAACGGCATGTAGCCGCCATGCAGGGCAATACCGTTTAAAATCGCCGACATGCCGAACTCGCGCACACCATAGTTGATGTAGTTTGCCTGCGGTGATTCCGACTGCATCGGTTTGAATCCCGACCATTCGGTGAGGTTGGAACATCCCAGGTCGGCGGAACCACCGAACAGCTCCGGTAACTGGGGCGCATAGGCCTCGATCGCAGCGAGCGATGCCTGCCGGGTAGCCTTGTTTTCCGCGGCTTCATCCAGCCCGGCGATAAACGCCGCGGCAGTTTCCTGCCAGTCAGCCGGCAACTCACGCTTGATGCGTCTTTCGAACTCGGCCGCCAAATCCTCGTGTGCTTCCTGGTAAGCAGCAAATTTTTTCGTCCATGCATCTTCCTGGGACTGGCCTTTGCTGCGATGATCCCAACCCTGGTAGACTTCTTCAGGCACCTCGAAGGCAGCGTGGTCCCAGTTCAATTCAAGCCTTGCCAGCGCGACCTCTTCCTCCCCGAGTGGAGCGCCATGGCAGGCATGTCCACCCGCCTTGTTGGGCGAACCGAAACCGATAATCGTCTTACAGCAGATCAGCGACGGTTTGGCGGAGATTGCGCGTGCCGCCTCGATGGCGATCTTGATTTCATCCGGGTCGTGTCCATCGACTTCAATTACGTGCCAGCCATAGGCCTCGAAGCGTTTCGGCGTATCGTCCAGGAACCAGCCTTCAACCTTGCCATCGATCGAAATACCATTATCGTCCCAGAAAGCAATCAGCTTGCCCAGCCCCAGCGTGCCCGCAAGCGAACATACCTCATGCGAAATTCCTTCCATCATGCAACCGTCGCCGAGGAAGACATAGGTAAAATGATCGACGATGTTGAAATCGTCCCGGTTAAACTCGGCACCGAGGGCACGTTCCGCGATCGCCATGCCAACTGCATTGGCGATACCCTGCCCCAGCGGCCCGGTAGTGGTTTCGATTCCCGGCGCACAGCCGAATTCGGGGTGACCGGGTGTTCTCGAGTGAAGTTGGCGAAAATTCTTTAAATCCTCGATAGTGACCTCATATCCACTCAGGTGTAACACCGAATAGGGCAGCATCGAGCCATGCCCGTTAGACATGATAAAGCGATCACGGTTGCTCCATTCCGGGTTGGCCGGGTTGTGGCGCATAAAGTCGTTGTAGAGGACTTCGGCGATATCAGCCATACCCATGGGCGCGCCTGGATGCCCGGAATTGGCCTTCTGCACCGCATCCATACTCAACACCCGAATGGCGTTTGCTAGCGTTTTACGTGATGACATTGGTTGTTCTCAAAATCGATTTACTCAAAATAACTTCTTGATTAATAATGATTATTTCCTGGCTACACATGACTTGATGACGGCTCCGGCCAATAATTCAGGATCACCACTGCATACGCGCTGACGATAAGGCGCGATATTCTCTCGTAAATGCAAATTGACGGCAACTTATAAAATCTTTAATACATGGTGAGCATTTCTATAGCTTGCAATCAATACTGTTAATTTAAATTGTCTTACTTATAATGCATTTTTTTCCGACACAAGCTTTGGGGCACGACATGTCAGGTTCTTACATTTTCACTTCCGAATCGGTATCCGGCGGACATCCCGATAAAATGGCTGACCAGATATCGGATGCTGTACTCGATGCCCTGCTGGAACAGGACCATCGTTCTCGCGTCGCCTGCGAAACCCTGGTTAAAACCGGCATGGTCCTGCTCGCGGGAGAAATCACCACTAATGCCGAAGTAGATATGGAAGCGCTGGTACGCAAAACTGTCAACGATATTGGCTACGACAACCCCGAATGCGGCTTCGATGGCAAAACCTGCGCCGTGCTTACCGGACTCGGCAAGCAGTCTGGTGATATCGCAATGGGTGTCGATGAGTCCAGTGAAAAGGAACAGGGCGCCGGTGACCAGGGCCTGATGTTCGGCTATGCCTGCAACGAAACCGACGTATTGATGCCGGCACCTGTTACCTACGCGCATCGACTGGTGCGCAGACAATTCGAATTGATGAAATCAGGAGAGCTTGACTGGTTGCTACCCGATGCAAAGAGCCAGGTCACACTGCGCTACGAAGATCACAAACCCGTTGGTATTGAAGCCGTAGTGCTGTCTACCCAGCACAAGGAAGAGGTGGATCTCGGCACTTTGCGCGAAGCAGTTATAGAAACCATTCTCAAGCCGATATTGCCGGAGGACTGGTTCGCCCAGTGTAAAAATGAAAATATCCACGTCAACCCGACCGGCAGATTCGTCATCGGTGGCCCGGTGGGCGACGCGGGATTAACCGGTCGCAAGATCATTGTCGACACTTATGGCGGCATGGCACGCCATGGCGGTGGCGCCTTTTCCGGTAAGGATCCGTCCAAGGTCGATCGTTCAGCAGCCTACGCCGCCCGTTACGTGGCGAAGAATATCGTTGCCGCCGGTATTGCCGAACGTTGTGAAGTACAGGTCTCTTACGCTATCGGCGTTGCCGAACCGACCTCGATCAGCGTCGATACCTTCGGTACCGGAAAAATTGACGACAGCCGCATCATCAACCTGATTCGCGAACATTTCGATCTGCGTCCCAAGGGTCTGATCGCGATGCTGGATCTGCTCAAGCCCATGTATCAACCAACCGCCGCATACGGCCATTTCGGTCGCGAAGACCTCGATCTGAGCTGGGAACGCACCGATAAGGCAGACGATCTGAAAGCTGCTGCCGGCCTCTAAGAAAAGCCGTAGAGGAGCATTTACATGCGCCTTTTCAGATTTGACACCAGCCCCTGATTAGCTAAAATACGCGGTCCCCCCTGCCGGGGGACTTGTGTGCGAGGAGCGTTGCGACAGCTTTACTGCCAGGCTCGCCCACAGGATCAATTCAACGACGCTCATAAATAGTTTTGGAGATTATTTATGAGTGCTAACGCCCATGACGTTATTAAACAAGATTACAAGGTAGCAGACCTGTCGCTTGCCGACTGGGGTCGCAAGGAAATCACAATTGCCGAAACCGAGATGCCCGGCCTGGTATCACTGCGCGGTAAATACGGCAGCGAGCAGCCCTTGAAGGGCGCCCGTATCGCCGGCTCGCTGCACATGACCATCCAGACCGCGGTCTTGATCGAAACCCTGGTCGCGCTCGGCGCCGAAGTTCGCTGGGCTTCCTGCAACATCTTCTCGACCCAGGATCACGCCGCGGCAGCGATCGCCGAATCCGGCGTTCCCGTGTTTGCCATCAAGGGCGAGTCACTGGAAGATTACTGGCAATACTCCCATAAAATCATGGAATGGCACGATGGTGGAACGCCCAACATGAGTCTCGACGATGGCGGCGACGCAACCATGCTGATCAATCTCGGCAGCAAGGCCGAGAAAGATATTTCCGTACTGGATAATCCGGGCACCGAGGAAGAAGTCATCGCCTTCGCCTCGATTCGTGCGAAACTGGCCGAGTCGCCCAACTGGTACTCGACTATCCAGCAGAACATCAAGGGCGTCACCGAAGAAACCACCACCGGCGTACATCGACTGCACCAGATGCAGGCGAAAGGCGAACTGCCTTTCCCTGCCTTCAACGTAAACGACTCGGTGACCAAGTCGAAGTTCGATAACCTTTATGGTTGTCGTGAATCACTGGTTGACGGCATCAAGCGCGCTACCGATGTCATGATTGCGGGCAAGGTAGCAGTCGTGCTCGGCTATGGTGATGTCGGCAAGGGCTGCGCGCAATCACTCAAAGGTCTTGGCGCCACCGTCATGGTGACCGAAATCGATCCAATCTGTGCCTTACAGGCGGCGATGGAAGGTTTCCGCGTTGTCACCATGGATGATGTCTGCAGCCAGGCGGATATTTTCGTCACCAGCACTGGTAACTTCAACGTCATATGCAAAGAGCATATGGATCAGATGAAAGACCAGTCAATCGTCTGCAACATCGGCCATTTCGACAATGAAATCCAGGTTGCCGAAATGAAGGGTTACGAATGGGAAAACATCAAGCCCCAGGTGGATCACATCATCCTGCCCGACGGCCGGCGCATAATCCTGCTCGCCGAAGGACGCCTGGTGAATCTGGGTTGTGCAACCGGTCATCCGAGCTTCGTAATGTCCAATTCGTTCACCAATCAGGTGCTGGCGCAAATGGAAATCTTCTGCAATCCAGGGAAGTATCAAAACGAGGTTTACGTTTTACCCAAGCATCTGGACGAAGAAGTGGCACGTCTGCATCTCGATAAAATCGGTGCAAAGTTAACCACGCTGACCCAGGATCAGGCTGACTACATCGGAGTCAAGGTCGAAGGTCCCTACAAGCCGGAAACTTACCGTTACTAGTTAGCACTCCACCTTATGCGGATCTCCCGCGTATATATGGACGCAGAGCTTGTCGCTGGCCAGGAAATCGAACTCGACAAGCCCCGGGCCCATTACCTTCAACACGTGCTGCGCCTGACATCAGGCGCAGCACTGCTTTTGTTCAACGGCCGGGAAGACATCGACTACCAGGCCAGGCTGATTTTCGCTGGGAAAAAAGTTAGCGCCGTAATCGATGCAGCGACGCCCCTGCAAACCGAGTCCGGGCTCGATAGCGAAATCATTCAGGGGCTCGGGCGCGCCGATCACATGGACTGGATGATCCAGAAAACCACCGAACTTGGGGTTAACAAAATCTCGCTCTTCAATGCTGAACGAACCCAGTCACCGCTGAAACCGGCACAGCTGAAAAAGAAACTGGCTCATTGGCGAGGAGTTGCGATCAGCGCCTGCGAGCAAAGCGGTCGCGCGTTACTGCCACAGATAGATTTTCATGCCAGCCTCGATCAGGCGATCGCGGCATCCATCATCGAGATCAAACTGCTGCTCGATTTTGAGGGCATTTCGCTGGTTTCGGTATTACGTCCTCCCTGCCCGGCGGTGTCAATTCTGATCGGTCCCGAAGGCGGCTTGAGCCCGGTTGAAATTCAACTCGCCAGATCGTCCGGTTTCGCGCCGGCCAGGCTAGGCCCACGTGTGCTGCGTACCGAAACGGCAGCAACCGCGGCGCTCGCTATTGCGCAATCGGCCGTTGGCGATTTATCCTGACGCTATCTGTGCAAACGAGTGCCGGCATTACCAGGTTGCGCAGGGTTCTTGTGCGGTAATGACGGGGATGTGCAGGATTTCCGCCGGGTCGCGCAGCAATGACCCGGATACAGCCGAAGCAAAACTTAGGTAGTTAATTCTGCAATGCGGTTTTGATTGAACTCCAGCTTGAGGTCATCGATGATTTTGTCGATATCCGGAATTACCCGCGCGAGCTGTTCATCATCCACCCGCGTCAGTAGATACGGGTTCAATCCGTCATCGTTGCCGGCCTCCATGCTGTCGGCCTCAGCCAGGTAGGCCCGGGGAATATCCTGCATGTGAATGCCCAGATACGGCATTTCCGGATCCTTCTCCGGATTGTAGACTATCGCGATTCTGGTGCGTGGACCTACCTCAGCTGCTCCCAGGCGACACAATTTTTCTACTTCGACCACGGGCACATAAACGCCGCGCCAAAGCACGACACCGGGAAACCACTCACTGGTATCAGACAACCGGCGTGGCACCGAATAACCAATAATTTCAGCAACTGCCGAGTTCGGAATCAACAGGTTAAGCGATGTCAGTGGCAACAACATGCATCTTACCGAGGTCGGGTTGTTACTCATAGGTCGGCTCACCTGGCGCCCAGTGCACTTTGAATGTTCTCAATCAACTCGTCTTCCTGGTAAGGCTTGCCCATATAATTCGTGACCCCGATTTCAATGGCTCGATCGCGGTGTTTTTCCCCGGTGCGCGAAGTGATCATAATGATCGGGATCCTGGAAAAGGTTACTTCGTTTTGCATATGAGTTGCCAGTTCGAAGCCGTCCATGCGAGGCATTTCTATATCCAGAAGCATGACATCCGGGCGCAGTTCCTGAAGTTGCGCGAGAGCGTCAACCCCGTCCTTGGCGGTAACAACTTCGTAGTTGTGGCGTTCGAGTAATTTACTCGCAACCCGTCGCATCGTAATCGAGTCATCAACTACCATGACCGTGCTGCGCAGTTTTGGCGCGCGCTCATCTTCCTGCTGGTAAACGATCTTGACCGCACTGGAAGCACTATGGCGAATCAACCCGTTAATATCGAGAATCAGAACCACACTTCCGTCGGCAAGAATACTCGCCCCGGCCAGGGCCTTAACCTGGCTGAGCTGCTTGCCCAGGGTTTTTACCACGATTTCACGGTTACCGATAATTTCATCAACATGCAATGCAACGCGCACGTCGCCGGCACGGCTTAAAATAACGGCCTGCTTTTCATTCTCCACGCCGGGCCTGAACGGAACTCCGGAACCGACGAGCTTGGACAGGCTATGCAGGGCAAATCCCTGTCCGGCATATTCCAGCTCGGGTTCATCCTGGCTGTAGTAGTCGATCATCTGCTGACTATCCAGGCGGGTAATACCCTCGATATTGATCAAGGGGATCGCGTAAACCTCTTCGCCAGTGCGCACCAGGATCGCCTGATTGATCGACAGCGTAAAAGGCAGGCGTGCGGTAAAAGTGGTGCCCTGGGGATTGGTTGCTATTTGCAGGGTCCCGCCGAGTTGCTTGATTTCGATATCCACCACATCCATGCCAATCCCGCGCCCAGACATCTGGGTTACGTGCTCGGCGGTGCTGAAGCCGGGTTCGAGTATGTACTGTACCAGGTCCGCCTCGCTCACCTCGCGGTTCTTTTCAAGCAGTCCTAACTGAATCGCTCGACTGCGCACTTTTTCCACACTGACGCCGGCACCATCGTCACTTACACGAATCACTATGTCCGAACCGTCGCGCTCAATATCAATCGAAATTCTGCCGCTTTCCGGCTTACCTTTTTTAACCCTCTCCACCGGAGTCTCGATGCCATGTGACAGTGCATTTCGGATAATATGCTCGAGCGGCGCAACCATGCGATCGAGCACCTTGTTATCGACCTCGTTTTCCTCGCCGGAAATGATCAACTCGGCTTTTTTGCCAAGCTCCTGGCTGCTCTGTCTGACCAGGCGTCGCAAGCGTGAAAGCAATCCGGAGAACTTGACCATACGGCTCTTGATCAGGCCATCCTGAAGATCCGTGTTTACCCGAGATTGCTGTAACAACAGAGTTTCGGAGTCCTTGACCTGCTCGCCGAGCATGCTCTGCAGGCTGGACAAGTCGTTAACCGATTCACCAAGCGAACGCGACAGTTCCTGGATCATCGTGTAGCGATCCATCTCCAGAGGGTCAAACTCACCGACTTTGCCGGACTCGGAACGATGGCTGAAATGAATTTGCGCATCGGTCTCCGCTTCGAGGCTGCGTAGCTGCCCCTTCAGGCGCGCAATGGTTTGCCCAAGTTCACCCAGATGGGAACCCAGGCCAGCCACCTGCTGCTCCATACGGGCACGGTAAATACTGACCTCACCGGCGGAACTTACCAGGTTATCGAGTAGATCCGAGCGCACCTTGATGACATCCTGTGAGGGTCGATCTATCCCGGAGAGTGAATCCTCAGGCAGATTTTCACTGACTATATCGATGCCTTCGCTATCGACATACATATCGGCATAACCGCCATCCCGAGTGGACTCTGCATCCACCTGGTCATTTTCCCCGAGGCGTAATTTCCTGAGCAATCCCACCAGGGCGGTGCAGTCGCTCATTTGCTGTCCTTCCTGGGCCTCGACTACCTGCCGATGCAGCAGGTCAAAACAATCCTTCAGCAGCTCGATCAAATCGTCATTTTTATCGACCCGCCCATCGATTACGGCGATAAACATGGATTCCAGCTCATGCGACAGATCGCTGATCTCCTTGAGTTCCGCCATCCGGGCACCACCCTTTAGAGTATGCAGATAACGCTGCAATTCCATTACCGCGCCGAACTCCTGCGAACCGGATTCATCAGCTTGCTGCCCGGACCATTCATGCAGGGTATTGTCACTCATTTCGAGCAACTCATTCGCCTCGTCGACGAAAATGGTCAGTAATTCGTTATCCGGTTCGGTGTCGGCTGCATCACTCATCATCGTCAGCGTATCGATGAATTCACCGACTGGCGCTTCTGTATCAGCAGGAATTTCGACAGTATGTTCTTCAAAATCTTCAGCCAGCGCCTTGAGACTGATCTTGAGGTCTGCGGAAAGTCGGGGCAACTGCCGGGTCGAAACCAGTTCATCGGTCATGGCCTGCAGCGCGTGCTGCCCTTCCCTGTACAAGGCCACGATTTCGTGATCGAGCGCCATTTTTTGCGAAATCGCCAATTTCAAAGGCTTTTCCATCAAACCGGCGAGTTCTCCAATAGTCGATATATCGGCGGTGCGTGAGGCGCCATGAATGGTATGCAGCGCGCGATAAACCTCCTCGGAGGGGACTAGTTCCTGGGCCTGTTCAGCATGATCAAGAGCGGAACTTAGTATGCCGAGGTGCTGTTCTACCTCTTGTTGGTAAATTGTCAGCAGTTCCGGGTCGAACGACAGGCCGGTTAGTGCGGGCGGCTCTTGAACTCTGGAGTCGCTGTCCTCTGCCTCGCTTCCAGGCACCTGGCTCCCTGTCATATCTACTAAAGGGTCCGGGGAGTCCTCCCGTTTTTCTTCCTCTTCGCCCTCTACCCCTGCTGCGATATCGGTGTCCGCCTCAACGGCCTCAGATTGAGACTCGACTTCCATCCCTTCAGCTTCGAGCGCTTCGAACTCGATTTCTTCAACCTCGGGCTCCGCGGTTTGAGTTGCATCCTCTTCATCCCAGGGTCCGGGAGGTTGCATGACTATTTCCTCGGCCTCAGGCTCGAGGGTTTGCATGATTATTTCTTCATCTGCGGGCTCGCCCGCATCTGGCCGGGCTTCGGCTGCAAGCTCGAACGCTTGCGCATCGAATTCGACTGACGGTTCGTCGATTTCCGCATCGAATTCGACTACCGGTTCGTCGGCTTCAGCTTCGGTCTCCACCGCGAACTCGATCGCGTCCGCTCCGGCTTCGGCTTCGGTCTCCGCTGCGAACTCGCCCGCATCTGGCCGGGCTTCGACTGCAAGCTCAAACGCTTGCGCATCGAATTCGACTACCGGTTCGTCGATTTCCGCATCGAATTCAACTACCAGTTCGTCGGCTTCGGGCTGGGTCTCTGCCGTGAACTCGAGCGCTTCCGCATCAGATTCAACGACCGCTTCGTCTGTTTCCAAATTAAATTCAACCGCCGAATGGTCCGCTTCTAGCTCAGCGTCGACTACCGGCTCGACCATGACTGGCTGGGCACCGATTGCAGGTTCATCCGCATTCGTCCCGGTTTCCACTTCGGACTCTGCTAGCGCTGTTGATTGCGGCAACGCGGTTTGAAGCATGACTTCCTCTTCAAGATCGTCATCGAAATCATCCCCCAGAAAATCTTCACCAACGGTTTCAATCTTAATGGTTTCAGTGGCTAACGGTCCTAATTCATCAAATTCAGCGGCCTCAAATCGGTCGGCATCCGTATCTGCATCCACCCCCTTATCTGCTTCCGCCTTCGCCTGTTCAGCGTCGCCAGGGGCATAATCAATCGCCTGGGTATAATTATCCGTGCCCGGAATTTGGGGCGGCCGCGCAAGCAAGGTATCGTCGGAGTCAGGCTCTGCGGCGTCAGCCTGGGCATAATTACCCTCTGCCTCGATCCGGGCCCTTGTCAATTCAAAAGCAGCGGGATCAACCTGCACAGTATCCGGCTCAATCTCTTCAAGCATCGCCTGAGTCAATTTATCCGGCGGAACTATCTGCGTGGTGGCACCGACACCAATGCCCTTCCATTCGGTCTCATCGGCATCGTCTGCCTGTTCATAGGGAGTTTCCTGTGTGAATGTCTTTTGCGCATGCTCATACAGCAACCGGTCAGCTTTAAACTCCGCCAGTGCTCGCGCCAGGCCGCGCAGATAATTGATATCAGCCACTGGTTCCATGGAAGTCTTCAACTCCAGGACCAGTTCGGGCAATGCGGCCGCCGCTTTGCCAACAGCATCGATTACCTGCTGGTTAGGCGGAACTGTTTTTTCGATAACCCGATTCAATAACTGCTCAAAATCCCAGGCAAACTCGCCGATCTTTAGTGCTCCAACCAGGCGACCGCTGCCTTTTATCGTATGGAACCCCCGGCGTATATTCTTGACCGCGTTTTCGTCCTCCGGATGCAGTAGCCAATCTTTTTGCAGGCGCGTTATGTTTAACGCCTCTTCGTCGGCCTCCTCGAGATATATTTCGAGTATTTCGGGGTCGCTGCCTGGTTTGAGTACATCCAGGTCCTCATCTACGGGAACTACTTCGAAGGGTTTTTCGTAGGGCGGCTCAGACGCTTCGACTTCTTTTGCTGCCATTCCGTCCGAGGCGGACGCCGGCTCGAATTTTGCGGCATCGGACACTCGCAGATCATCCGCCTGTACCTCGCTAATCGTTTCCTCAGTGACCACGGGCGGTAACTCGGCTTCTGCTTCGGCGGCATCGGTTGCCTCGACAACCTGTTCGGATTCGACTGGAGTTTCAAACTCGGTTTGTGATTCCGGCTCGGCTCGAAGCTGCACTACCTCAGGCGTTTCATCGCTACCTCGGGCAACCAGCTGTGTCTCGGCCACATCGTCCTCGACCTGGTCGGCCAGGATAACCAGGTCACTACCCTCGTCAGGCTCGCTATTTATTTTGACTTTGGCTAACAATCCCTGTAACTGCGTATCGGCAAAATCCAGGATATCGCCTGCATCACTGCGATGCTCACCTAGCGCTTCCAGGTAATACTCGAGACTGACCACGACCTGTGATAATTCATCCAGGCGCTCCTCCTGCATAAAGTCGACGATATCGTAACCCTTTAAATAGGTCAGCAGCCCGTCAACCACGGCGACCGCGCGATGCTGGTTCAGCAGTTCCAGCGCACCTCTCGACTCTTCCATCAAGGCAACACACAGCTCGATATTTTCGCCGTGACTGGGATCCTTGATAAATTCCAGGATCGCATTTTTTGTCTTCTGGATATCATCGAGCGCAGCGGTTACTACAGCGGTTAAAACGCTATCGAGCTCGTAATCCCGCGAAACATCGTTTTCTGACCCGTTTTGCGCCGCACTGCGGGACTGGCGTTTCTGCATTTGATCGAGCGCCTGCTCAACCTGTAGTAACTCGGACGCCATTGACAATAACAGCTCGTCATCTGCGGCTCGATTACCCGCCAGTATTTCCTTGACGTTTTCAATCTGGGCCGTGATTAACTGCCGCTGCGAACCCAGACCAATCATTGCCAGGGTATCTGAGATTACATGCATTTCCTGTGGCAAATCTTTCAACTCGGCCACCCTCGATAAATCCCCGTTGATATAAACCTCAAGGGTAGATTTGACCGACTCGATATCAGCCTTCATCGCTTCTGCGACTGTTTTCAGCAGCGCCTGATTCGGCCCCGCGATATTGTCCAGTACCTCGCTACGCGCTGACTCCGATGGCAGGAACTGCTCCAGTCTATAAGCGGTCTTGATAGCCTGGGCTTTTGGCCCATCACATTCGGGTTGAGCGATATAGAACAGGAAATTCTTGATCAGCTCGATGGGCTGGCGCCGCAGCAAACCGCTTTCTCCAATAATCAGAATGACGCGGAACAGCGCATCTACTTTGCCCAGCAGGTTTTTTATAGATGCCCCGAGTTCGAGTTGCTGACGCGAAACCGATTCGATCAGGGCACCAACAATCCACCAGATACGTGCAACCTGCTCGGAGACTGACTTCTCCTCCAGTGTTGCGCAGACTTTCTCCAGACGCTTCAGGTTCTCTTCGACAGATTGTTCCTTGATCACGTTGACCAGCGCCAGCTGGTAAACCGGACGCAATTTTTTTGCCAGCATTTTGGAAGCCTGGTTACTATTTTTGTCAATCGACTGGACATCAGCATCTTCCTGATGCATCGATAAATCCGGCAGAAACAGTAGCTTCTCGGAAAACAAATCCTGGTTCATGACCGCGCGGATATCGTTCAACAGGGGTAGTATCGCGATAGGTATATCCCTATGCCCCGACTGGATATGCTCGAGGTAATCCGGCAATTGCAATACCGCGCGCAGCATCACTTCCAGGGCTCTTTCTCCCTGCTGCTGCTTATTGCCGATTATAAAATCCGTCAGCGCCACCATCTCTTCGGTTAGCATCGCGGCGCCGTACTGCTCGATCATCAGCAGCACACCATGGATAACCCCTAGCCTTGCCTTAACGTCCTCCAGCAGGGCCTCATCTTGAGCCTCGATATATTGCTTGAGGTCTGTCTTGATCTCGGACAAATTTTCATCGATGGATTTTTTGACCCATCCAAGCGCACTGTGCTTAATCGATGT
>CALDDP010000023.1 GCA_937936805.1 uncultured Gammaproteobacteria bacterium
ATTGGATACACCCGATTGCGCCACGATCAAATCGGCGCCGCGGTTGAGGGCCACGTTCTTCAACTGAATCAACAAGCCAGACTGAAATCCCTCGAGCAACAGGATCAGCGCCAGCGCACTGGAAATGGCGCCGCAGGTCAAAAGACTACGCAGCGGGTCATACATAATCTGCCGGATGACGGGTTTTATCGACACCTTATAGCTCGCGGGTCAGTTGCAGGACATCGCGGTAGCCCGCCACCTCGACCGGGAACCGGGTGTGTTCCTGCAGGTGGTTGCGAAACCCCTCGAGGGCGTCCGGTTCGCCGTGAACCAGGTGCACCGCGGTATCCGCTGACAGCTCCGAGTCTTGCAGCCACTGCGTCAGTTCCGCGTAATCGGCATGGCCCGACAGACCCGATATCGCCTCGATTTTCGCACGCACGCGAATCGAGCGCCCGTGGATTCTGACGTGGTCGGCGCCGGCCAGCATTTTCGCGCCGCGCGTACCGCCGGCCTGGTAACCGGCAAAAAGCACCGTGGTGCTGGGCGTGCCGAGCAGGCGCTTGAAGTGGTGCAGGATGCGACCGCCGGTAGCCATGCCGCTGCCGGCGATAATGATGTGCGGGAAGTTTTGCTCCATGATCGCTTTCGATTCATCAACGCTGCGGGTATAGGTCACCTGTTCGCACATCAGCATACACTCGTCTTCCGTCAGGCGGTGCAGTTCACGATGGCGACAGAAGATGTCGCTGACGCTGATCGCCATCGGGCTGTCCAGGTAAATCGGCATCCGCGCGATTTCACCGCTTTGCATCAGGCTGACAAGCAGGTGTTGCAGTAACTGCGCGCGGCCCACCGCGAACGCGGGAATCAGCACCACTCCACCCTTTTGCGCGGTACGGTTGACCAGTCCCGCGAGCTCCGCAAACGGCTCCTGTTGCGCGTGGCGCCGATTGCCATAGGTCGATTCCAGCAGCAGCATATCCAGAGGCGGTAGCGGTCTCGGGGAACGCATCAGGACATCATTGCCACGCCCCACGTCACCCGAAAAGCCGATGCGT
This sequence comes from uncultured Gammaproteobacteria bacterium, assembly GCA_937936805.1. Lineage (GTDB taxonomy): Bacteria > Pseudomonadota > Gammaproteobacteria. Next base: position 1,044 of record CALDDP010000023.1, read on the forward strand.
TTGCCCCGGGCATCGACGATGACGCTGGCGGCGCCGAGAATATGACCTGCGGGCTGCAGGAAAAAGCTGAGATCCCCGATCGACACCCTGTCGTCGAAATCCAGCGCATGGAACAGCTGCAGGCTGGCCTCGGCGGTCGCACGGTCGTAGAGCGGCAGCGGGTTTTCGTGCTTGCCGAGCTTGTGCCGAGCATAGTAGCGGGCGTCGTCTTCCTGGATGTGTCCACTGTCCGGAAGCAGAATCCCGCACAGATCGCGGGTCGCCGCGTGGCAGTATACCGGGCCGCGAAAACCGTGGCGGTAAAGTACCGGAATATAGCCGGAATGATCGAGATGCGCGTGTGTCAGGATCACCGCGTCGAGCGTATCGACATCGATTGACGGCGATTGCCAGTTGCGCTGACGCAGCCACTTGTAGCCCTGGAACAGGCCGCAGTCGACGAGCACCCGGGCGGCGTCGGTTTCCAGCAGGAATTTGGAGCCTGTTACGGTCTCTGCTCCGCCGAGAAACGTGATTTTCATGTCTTGTTCGCTTCGCTACGGCCGATGCAGTCAATCACCGCGGGTGCGATCAAGCCGCTGACATCTACCGCGTTCGACGGGTGCGGGACGGTGTTGGTGGTGATCAGCTGCTCTAGCCCGGCGGCCAGCAGCCGGCGGTCTGCGCCGTCTTCGAAAATGCCGTGCACCGCGAGGCAGCTGATGCGCTCGATACCGCCGCGCCGCAATGCGTCGATGCATTGCAGCAGCGTCCCGCCGCTTGCAATCACGTCGTCGACGATGACCGCGGTGTGTCCCCGGAACTCGCCGAGATCGGGCAGCGTGACGAGCACGTCACGGTCGCCGCGGCGCTGCTTGCTGCCGACGACGAAGGGCCGCCCGCTGTCGGCGGCGATGCCGGCCACCCATTGCTCGCTTTCCGCGTCGGGACCGACCAGCAACAGGCCGGATTTTTTCCCGAGCCAGGCCGAAAGTGCCGGGGCGCTGCTGACCGCGCGGTTGCAGGATGTATAGATTTCGTCGAGCGAGCGGTAACGGTGAAGATGCGGATCCACCGTTACCAGCCAGTCGATGTGGCGGCACAGATCGGCTGCGAAAACCCTCGAGGTAACTGCTTCGCCCTCGGTGAAACGGTTATCCTGGCGCATGTAACACAGGTAAGGCGCAACCAGCCCGACCGAGGCGGCGCCCAGGTCGCGCAGGGTCTCCAGCAGGAAGATCAACGGCAGGTATTTGTCGTTTGGGCGGGACAGGTCGGCCAGCACCACGCAGTCGCGCCGTTCGACGGTCGTCGCGACCTGCAGGTAAGTCTCACCGTCCGGGAACTGCCGCGTTTCGAACTGTCCCGCTTGCGCGGCGATATGGCGAGCCAGGCCGCCCGCGATGGCGTGCCGCTGCAGGACGAACAACACGGGGCCTTGCGCTGCATCCGTCATGTCGGGTCCCCGACTTCGAAAATGTTTTCCTGGCCGACGTAATATTCGAGCGCGTAATCGCGTTCGCCTTCGGTATTGGCGTTTAGCGTGAACAGCGGCATGCCGCGCTCGATAATGGAGCCGATTCGCACGTGCAGGCGCAGTCCGGCCGCGCGGCTCGAGGGCGCCCCGGCGAGCTTTGCCACGCGCGCCAGGCGGCGATTGTCGATACTGCGAATTTCGCCGCCCAGCGGTGCGCTCAATACCTCGCTGAAACGGGCTTCGGGCAGTTGCCTGAAGCCCCCCTGGGCCTCGACGATGCGTTGAAATTGCCGCCAGGCGCGACCGTCGTCGAGAATCTCGGTGGCCTTCCCTAGACAGGCTTCGTAGCCTTCGGCGGTCGCCATGTCGAATAATTGGGCGGCCAGCGTCAGCGCGCGCTGGCGCAAATCCCGCGGCGCTTCGGGAGTGGTCTGCAGCACCGCCAGCAGATCGCGGGCTTCCTCGGTCGGTCCGATACCCTGACCGACGGGCTGACTGCCGTCGGTCAGCACGCAGCGCGATTCGATGCCGCAGGCCTCGCTCACCTGTACGAACATCGAGGCGAGGCGCTCGGCCTCGGGCCGGCTGCGTACCTTGGCGCTTGCGCCGACTGGGATATCGATCACGGCATGCGTCGACCCCGCGGCGATCTTCTTCGATAACACGGAAGCGATCAACTGGCCCTCGCCGTCCAGGTCGAGGGCGCGTTCGATACGGATCAGCAAATCGTCGGCCGGGCTCAGGTTGACCGCGCCCCCCCAAGCCAGGCAGGCCCCGGTTAGCTCGACCACCCGCCGCATGTCGGCCAGGCCGAGGTTTACATTGGTCAGGGTTTCCATCGTATCGGCGGTACCCGCCGGCGAGGTGATCGCGCGCGAAGAGGTTTTCGGTATCACCAGCCCGCCGGCGCTGACGATCGCGACCACCAGCGGCGTGGTCCGGTTGCCTGGCAGCCCGCCGATGCAATGTTTGTCGAATACCTGCTCGTGTTGCGGCCAGCTCAGGCGTTTGCCGCAGGCCACCATGGCACGGGTCAGGGATATGATTTCGTCGATATCGAGGCGGCTGCCGGCACAGGCGCTGATGAAGCCGGCGATTTCGATATCGCTGTAGCGATGCGCGCTGATGTCCTTCACGATGGCGCCGATTTCGGTGTCGTCGAGCTTGTGGCCGAAGATTTTTTTACGCACCTGCGCGAGAGATTCGAGCGCCGGCGCATGGGTTACCCGGATCACGTCGCCGTCCTGCGCCTGCAGGCGCTTCATGGCAATTTTTGACAGCCCGATATGGCCATGCGGAAGAACCGCTTCGTCGACGACATTCAGGGTCGCGATCAGGACCTGGTCCCGGTATTCGATTCCGAGTCGGGCGCTGGCGGTAAAACCCTCGGCGAGACAAACCTCGCAGTCGCTGCGCATGTAGACCACCGGTTCCTGGTGGGTGTCGATGCCAATGTCGATGACGGTTAACAATCCGATGTTCGAGTCAGCGATTAGCACGGGTCGAGGCCCGTCGGCGGACGGCGGAGTACTGGCTCGTGGCCCGGTCATGCACCCGGCCGAGGTTTCCCCGTGATGACGCGCTTGCCGCGGCTTCGATCCCGTTGCCAACCGACATGAGAATATTCCCTTCGTCGCATAAGATTCACATTTACAACATTTATCCTACAACCTATGTGTAACTCACAGGTCAAGGAGAATATCATAATTTGAATCAAAACATGCACGGTTTCTAGATCTCGACCTGTCTCAGCTGTTTTGATTGCCTTGTTGAGTTTCAGATTCTGAACCGACTACCTCGATATTGACTTTATCCCCTCGCCGGCGATTTCGAGGGTGACGGGATTGTCGGGCGCGGCCTGAATGTGGGGATCGCCATCCCTTGCAAAACCGATTCCTGCCGACTGCAACGCCATCTGGAATTCCGTGACAGCGCCGGCCGACCTGAAATTAAGACCGCGTGGTAACGCCGGGAGATTGAACGTAAAAATTTAGGGGGGATCTAAATGATGATTGTTCGTTGCTGTTTTTACGATGCTAGTCCTGCGCGCGGGATTGGCCTAGTCGTTTTCTATTCGCACGCCACAAGTGCTATCGATCACAATTCATCGGCAAATTAGGAAGAGACGCAAAAAGAGAAGGCGCTGGCTCTCAGCAGTGGAGTCTGGTCAGGGATAACGTTTCAAGCAAATGTTTAAACGATTTTTATATGCCAGGGTTCGTGGCGAACTCCAAAAGAGTTATCTTCCGGGTAGCGTATACCCAGGTAGCCAAGATCGATCAGGCGTTTGAATTCGTCAGTGCTGGCAAACTCTTCGCTAAAGTTTTTCCTACCCAGCCCATTCTTGCCAACGTCGAAATCGCCGATAGCATGGTAAGAGTGGCCCGGGGGGGCAAGCGAATAAGATGCCAACGACAGGTTGCCGTCAACTTTGTCAGCCTTGTTCAGAAAAAGATAAATCTGTTTAACCACGCTGCGAATGCCCGAGGTTAAAATGATCGATTCTCCGATGTCGCGTCGAATTCGCTGATAAGTCGACAGGGTGAATCGCCCCGGGAATACCGGAGGCTTTTTTGTGTGAGTCATGCCGCCTCGGATGACTCCTCCAGTTGCTGATAATACATCAGCTCGTACTCAGCCGGCGGGATGTTGCCGATCGGCTCCAGTAATCGTCGATTATTGAACCAGTCAACCCATTCCAGGGTGGCGTATTCGACCTCGTCGATACTCTTCCAGGGCCCACGTTTACGGATGACTTCTGTTTTGTATAAACCGTTGATCGTCTCAGCCAGCGCATTGTCGTAGGAGTCGCCAACACTACCGACTGAAAATTCAATTTCAGCTTCGGCCAGTCGCCCGGTGTAATGGATCGATAGATACTGGCTGCCGCGGTCACTGTGATGGATTAGCTTCTCCGTGGTGGCTCTCGACCACAGCGCCTGCTCCAGCGCATCGAGGACCAGGTCGGTCTTCAAAGAGCGACTGATACGCCAGCCCACGATCATTTGCGCAAACACGTCGACGACGAAGGCGACTTGGACGAAGCCGATCCAGGTCGCCACGAAGGTGATGTCAGCCACCCAGAGCTGATTAGGCTGTGACGCGCTAAATGTCCGATTCACCAGATCGGCCGGTCGCGCTTGAGAATCGTCAGCAATCGTCGTCCAGTACTTCTTCGGGCCCCGCGTGACGCCCTCCAGACCCAGCCGTTTCATCAACCGTCCAACCGTGCAGCGCGCGACCCCAAAGCCTTCACGATTCATCTGGCGCCAGACCTTCTTGACGCCGTAGACCTCGAAATTCTCCTTCCAGACCCGCTCAATTTCCGGCTCGAGCCGTTCATCCCGCTTCGCTCTATCAGAGCGCCGCTCGGGATTGCATTCCAGCTCCTTGAGGCGCTCTCGCTCGCTCGTCGAGATCCCGCCTCGTTTGCCCTCATCAATCTCTGATTGCCTCACCCAGCGGCGTAGCGTTTCTGCGGTACAGCCTATCTTTTCCGATATGGATTCGATTGTGGCCCACTGGGAATCGTGCTCATGCTGATGCTCGAATACCATGCGAACCGCGCGTTCCCGAACTTCGGGGGTTTTTGTTTTGTTTGTCGTCATTGCTAAATCCTCTCAAAGAATTTAGCCTCCGACAAACCCGGGGGCGATTCATCTTTCAAATGTGAATCCGGTATGTGCAAAACTGCCACAAATGATGGAACTGTGCTAAGTTTAAAAGGTCTACCATTTACCAAGTACTAAAACATCAGGCTTACATACCAATTTCTGATGGTTATCAAAAAGCATCTCATTCATTGTCTGCTAGCGGTTTGCATCGGACTATTACCGGCGCTAAACGTTAGCGCGATGAGTGCCCAGCACTCGACCCCCACGTCCATGGATTGTCTTGATTGCGAGCCGGCCGAAATAAACCTTGACGGTTCTTGCCAGAATCAAGAGTGCAATTCGATTGCCCAGTCTTGTGGGTCTCAAACCAGCTCAAACTATCTCCCAATCTCATCATTGGTTGAGAATTTTCCAATTGCGCAAATAAATAATTTAACCCGAGATAATTCGGTATACCGGCAAAACGTAACTGACCCGCTATATCGCCCGCCGATTGCCTGAATAAAGTTACCTCACGCGGATAGCGTGCTTTGTTACTTAATTCAGGAAATCAAATGAAAAAACTCAGAAAATTTAGTTGCCTCGCGATCATTTCCATGTGGATTCTACCCGGTTCCACAATCGCAGCGGAAACAATCGAAATTCCCTTTAGCCTGGCCAAGGGGCAGATGCTGTATGAGAAATACTGCAGTAGCTGTCATGGACTGCAACTCAACGGCACCGACGAGGGCCCCCCCTTGGTTCATGCATTTTACAAACCCTCGCATCATGGTGACAAAGCGTTTTACCGTGCAGCCTTGCAAGGGAGCAAACAGCATCACTGGAACTTTGGGGACATGAAGCCGGTTGAGGGTATGACGCCCAAGAAAATGGATAGCCTGGTGCCTTATGTCCGCTATTACCAGCAACAGAAAAAGCTCTACTAGCAGGTGCCGCCATGAAATCACTCAACTTTTTCCTTGCAGCACTCATGTTGATTACCGGTCAGGTAATTGCCGCTGAGCAGGAACGTTGGTATAGCGACGAGCAGGTTACTCAGGGTGAGCAACTGTTCCGTCAAAACTGCTCGTCCTGCCACGGCCAGAATGCCGAGGCTACACCAAACTGGAAACAAACCGACGCCAACGGCAACTATCCGCCGCCGCCTTTGAACGGCTCGGCGCATGCCTGGCACCACAATCTGGATTTGCTGCGCCGTACGATTCGAGATGGCGGCGCCAAACTTGGAGGTCAGATGCCGGGATTCGAAGGCAGCCTGAGCGCGGCTGAAATCGACAGTGTCATCGCCTTTTTCCAGTCCAAGTGGTCAGATGAAATATACGAGCGCTGGTCCGGTCGTTTCGCATCCTCGGATCTGCCGTCGTTAACCGATTCTGCCGTGGCGCCCGAGCCGCCGGTCACCAGGCTTCTACGCCAACGAATCGGTAACGCAAAGATTGACGATGTTTCCGAAACTTCCGTCGAAGATGTCTGGCAAGTGCAGATCGGGAATCGTTACGTCTATCTTCTAGAAGGCGGAAAATACGCCCTGATGGGAGACCTGGTTAATCTGGAAAATGGTCGGAATTTGACCGAGCAGTCTCGTCGCGTGTCAGCCGTCGAAACGATTTCCGAGTTCGATGATGCCGACCTGGTCATATTTGCCGCTCGAGGTGAGCCCAAGGCGACGTTGAACGTATTTACCGATACATCCTGCCCGTATTGCCAGAAATTACATAGCGAGATAGACCAGTTGCAGGAAGCCGGAATCACGGTTCGCTACTTTCCCTATGCCCGCGGCGGTAGCCGAGGGCCGGGATACCAGCACTTGAGATCCGTCTGGTGCGCGGAGGATCGGCGCCAGGCCATGACCGATGCCAAGAATAAGCTTTTCGACGACTTGCCGCCAGGAGATTGCGCCGCTGCGGAAATGGTCGATCGTGGATATCTTGTCGGAAACAGGATCGGCATCAGCGGCACCCCGGCACTTTTTAAGAGCAATGGAGAAAAAATAGAAGGCTATCGGCCCTACCAGGAGCTGATTCCTCAGATTTTGCAGTAACCTTTCCGCGTTTCACTCCAAGGGCGTCATCTAACGATACCCCGAGTGGTGCGGATATAAATTGGAGAGAAAATAAATGAAATTGAAACACTACTTAATTTTTATGATTTTCATGCCGACCTTTGTCATGGCGACCGGCACTCATAAACACAGTCATGACGGGGAAAAATTCAGTGTCGGCGAGCCCGGCAACGGAACACCCGATCGCAGGATAAAAGTATCGATGCTTGATACGATGCGCTTCGTGTTCGAGCCTCAACTTAATACCCTGAGGCACGGCGAAATAATCGAGTTTGTCGTCACCAACGATGGTGTGATCCAGCATGAATTTTCCATCGGCAATGCCGAAGATCAGGTCAAGCACGCCGAGATGATGCGTAAAATGCCGAACATGGATCATCAGGATCCGAACACGGTGTCGCTGCCGGCCGGCGAAACGGCTCGACTAACATGGCGATTCATGGGGGATGATACGGTCGTATTCGCATGCAACATTCCGGGACATTTCGAGGCGGGGATGAAGCACATGTTGCCGATTACTAGCGCTGCCAATAACTAACGGATAGTTTTATTGCATGGTTTTTATTGGGTCGTGAAAACCCTCAAGGCCTGGATACCGATCGTTGTTATCGCAACGATCGGGGCAGGCCTCGTGGCCTTTTATTTACAGACCACGAGCATTATTGATCGCAATTCATCGGTCGAACTGGACAGTGACGTCAAACGAGGAAGCATTGGTGCAAGTCGGTCCGTTCTAACGCCATTCAAATCTCGGTGGCAATTGCCGGATTTGAGGTTCATGAACCGCAAGGGCCGCGAAATCACACTGGAGGCCTTTCGGGGCAGCTATGTGCTCTTGAACGTCTGGGCAACCTGGTGTGCTCCGTGTCGCGAGGAAATGCCGGCGCTGGATCGTTTGCAAAAAAAGTTGGGTAGTCCCGAATTTCACGTGTTGCCTCTTTCTATCGACCAGGCTCATGCTTCGGTCATCCGGGATTTTTACGACGATTTAGGAATCAAGTTTCTGTATGTGTATCATGATCCGACCGGGAGCGCTTTTTCCAACCTAAATCTCCCCGGGATTCCTGCAACCATCTTGATCGATAGCAATGGTAATGGCATAGGTTATGTTGTAGGCCCAGTAGAGTGGGATAGCCAAGAAGTAGTCGACGAAATCAGGGATTATCTGGTCAAGGGTTAAAAATCGGTTATTAGTCTAAATTTGACGGATACGCCGCATTCATTTTGATTCCCTCAGGTGGAGACGAACTCCTAAAAGCGAACGCTGAACCCATGAAATTTAATGAGTTTTCAAACGTCAGAAACGGACATACTGTATATAGCCTCGTTTGGCTTTGAAGTATTTTTGATGGGCATTAGGCGCAAACCTTCCGGCATAAGGGTCAGTATGGAGTAAATATGAATTTCTAGGCCGCCGAAGTGGCGTATCCGCTGCAGCGCCGACTTTCCACTGCCATCCAGATCATTGCAATGACCAGGCCGGCAAGCGCCAGGTAAGCCAACATCTCAGAAACTACTACATAAAGCGAAACGAAGAAAAGTGCAGCAGAGCATACTGCAAAAGCCAGTAGGACCTTGTTCTTCACCTTTTGGTAGGAAATTACGTGCCCGGTTAGCGCAATCACGATTAGAATTTGCGCGATGTAAAAAAAGAAGACTTCGTATCTCGCAAGGGCACCAAGACCAATATAAGCGCCGATCAGGGCTAACTTGGGGAAACAAATGGGGCATGCCGCAGCTGCGACGATTGCCCCGAACGAACCGTAATTCTCTAGCTTGATGGGCATGGTGTATTAGAGGCTACTGCCGATGCCAGCAGCTCTCAGGTTTTTTTCATCCGGTGCCGAAACCAGGCAACAGTCGGCCAGTTTGCCGTCGACAACGACGGCGGGCACTCGATGGATACCTAATGCTTTTGCTCGCTGAGATACATCACTGGCATTCATGTCCAGTACAGCAACATCACAGGAGGGACAGGCGATCTGGTTCACAAGATCGATAGTTGCCTGGCAGACAGGACAACCTGCACTAAATATTTCTACTTTTCGCATATTTGCCATAGTAAACCTCCGGTCTATTCGTTTACAAGATTTTCGTCAAGCGCGTTCAGAATGGGGCAGTCACTAATCGGATCGGCCGATTTACATTGATCGACCAGGGGTTGAAGGGTAGCTTTAATCTGTTCGAGAGAATCGATCTTTTCCTGGATATCTGCAATCTTTGCTCTTGCGGTCTTTTTGACATCCGCGCAATTAGCATCGGGTGCGTTCTTCAGGTTAACCAGTTCGCTGATTTCTTGAAGCGCAAATCCAAGCTTCTTCGCATGTTGAATAAACCTGATTTGTTCAATAGTCGACGTCGAAAATTGACGATATCCTGAAGCGCTACGTTCGGCTGCTTCGATCAGTCCCTCGTTTTCATAAAAGCGGACAGTCTCTACACCCACACCGCTTTCTTTTGCAACCTGACCAATTCGTAACATTTGAATTTTCTCATTCGGTGTCACGAATTATAAACCCTGTAGTCCACTACAAGGTCAAGTCAATTTCGAAGATAAAATCAACTGAAAAAAAGTGATGGTTGTAAATTAGCCAGGTCACGGACTGGCGCTTGCTATTGGAAGTCCATCGGACAGTTAATACCGATCCTGATCGTTGAGGCCCATTATCGACCTTTTGTTTTGGGCCCAGGCCGTGTGAAAACTTGTGTCCATGGCGAATTGCTGATTCAAGTTGCCGCAGGCAGTTCAAACAAACCGCGATAATGGTGCTGCCAACGAAAATCGTTCAGGCGAGCGAGAAGAATTGGCTGAAGGCCGAACCTTGGAAAGGCCTCGTTGATGGGAGTTGCAGTTTCCAAAATTGAATGCGCAAAATGAGTGCATTCAAAGGCTTAGGACCTCTTTGCAGCCATGTTTTTTGGAAGTTGAAAAGAAGAAAAGCGCTTTTGAATCAGTTGCTTAGAAGTGAATGGAGCAATGACCTGAAAATCCTCGTGTCGGTGGTTCGATTCCGCCCCTGGGCACCATTTTTCAATAACTTATGGCTGTTTTTCCAATCCCGACTTCCAATATGCCAATTTTTTTGGAAGATTAATTTATTGGCGAAAGGCCAGGCACCGGTGAGTCAAAGAAATTTGGCAATCCAAGGGAATTTCCCTTATAGTTGGCGTAAGACATTTACTTACATAGAGGTGCCTCATGGCTGACACCATTACCTTTAGACCCACTGAGGAACAGGGTGGATTTATTGACCGATTGATCGAGTCAGGTGATTTTGCCAATCAGAGCGAAGTGATTCGCGCCGGTATCCGACTGCTCCAGGAACAGCAGGCAAAATCGAAGCTCATTCAATTGCGACAGCTGATTCGGGAGGGAGAAGACAGTCCGGTCGTTCCCGACTGGAGTGCCGCAAGCTTCACTGACCGGATGAGAAAAAAACATAATGCCTGATCGCCCGACCTTCCTCGTTCATGAAAAGGCGGACAGTGATCTTGAGAGTATCTTCGACTACAGTGTCGAGCAGTTTGGCTTTGCGCGTGCAGAGCAATACATCTTTGACATTGAGCAGGCCTTCAAAGACTTAGCGGCCAATCCGAAGTTAGGCAGGCGATTTGATCCCGATGTAATCCACTATTTTCAATACCCTGTGGGATCTCACTGGATCTTTTATGCGCCGACAGAAAAGGGAATAGAAATTTTTCGAATCCTTCACCAGCGCATGCTTCCTATTCTCCATTTGTAACGAACCGATCGTAAGAGCGATTCCTTCCTCATATGCTGGTTTCAAAAAGTGACTACCGATAATCTAACCAATACCAGCGCAGAAATTGAAAGGATAAATCTACGGTTGCAGGCACTGGAAGAAGAAAAATCACGGCTCTTTTCCCGAAAGGCT
>CALDDP010000024.1 GCA_937936805.1 uncultured Gammaproteobacteria bacterium
CCTACCTGTTGATACTGTGTCTGTCTTCATTTACCAAGATTTTTCCGTCGCTCGCCAATATCAGTCCCGATGCGGCTTTCTGGGAGCGGGTTTATCTGACCGCCCTGCCCGCGCTGACGCTGACTCTGGTCATCGTCGCCCACATGATGCGAATGACGCGAGCGGCGATCATAAACCTGATGGCGAGTCCCTATATCGAAATGGCCGAGCTCAAGGGCGCCTCCAAATCAGAGATCATTTTACGCCACGCCTTACCCAACGCCTGGGCACCGATTGTCACGGTTATCGCTTTCAACCTGGCCTACCTGGTAGTCGGCGTAGTCGTCGTCGAGGTGGTTTTTGTCTATCCCGGAGTCGGCCAGCTCATGGTCGATGCGGTTACTACCCGGGACGTGCCCGTGGTGCAGGGCTGCGCAATGATCTTTGCGGCCACTTATATCCTGCTCAACCTGTTCGCCGACATAATCTCGATAATCACTAATCCACGGCTGTTGCATCCACGATGAATAAAGAAGACGATATCACTCCCAGCAGCTCCGCCGAACTTGCAGACCAGGGCTTCTCTGAAGCGGACCTGGCAGACCAGGGGTATTCCGCTGCCGGTGAAGTCGGCCTGATTAAGGCGCGACGGACAGCGTTTGAAAATATCTGGCGGGGCCTGAAATCCGCTCCACCCACGGCCCTGTTCGGCCTTACCGTCATCACCGCTTATATCTTTTTTGCACTGTTCGCCCCGCTGCTGGCTCCGTATGGTGAGGCCGAGATTTTTCCGCTGTCTTATGCGCCGTGGAGCGACGAGTTCATGTTCGGTACGGACCAACTGGGTCGCGACGTGCTGTCCCGCCTCATATACGGCGCTCGCAATACGGTCGGCATCGCTTTTGTAACAACCTTGTTCGCCTTCATCATCGGTGGCGGCCTCGGCATTACCGCGGCTATCAATAACAACAGCTGGCTGGACAATTTGCTGAGTCGCTCGGTTGATGTGCTGATGGCCATCCCCAGCCTGATCTTTGCCTTGATTCTGCTGTCGATGTTCGGCGCGAATACCCTCAACCTGATCATAATCATCGCGGTACTCGACTCTACCCGCGTATTCCGTATCGCGCGCGCCGTGTCGCTAAACGTCGTCGTAATGGATTATGTCGAAGCTGCCAAACTTCGTGGCGAGAAATTGTTCTGGATTCTCTACCGGGAAATTCTGCCCAATATCATGCCACCGCTGGTAGCGGAATTCGGATTACGCTTCTGCTTTGTATTCCTGACTATCGCGGCACTTTCTTTCCTCGGCGTCGGTATTCAGCCACCAACCGCCGACTGGGGTTCAATGGTGCGCGAAACCGCGGGCCTGATCCAGTTTGCCGAGTATGATTTCACCGCGGCGATGACGCCGATGCTGCCGGCCGCGGCCATCGCATTGCTTACCGTGGCGGTCAATTTCGTGGTCGACTGGTTCCTGCATAAATCCAGCGGCTTGAAGGATTAATAGCTATGAGTACTGAAAGAAGCGGAAAGAAAGGCGATATCCTGCTCGATATGCGGGACATCGTAATCGACGGTTATAGCGATGATCGCTGGCACGAGATCGTTAAAGGTGTCGATGTGACGCTCAGGCGCGGCGAAATCATGGGTTTAATCGGCGAATCGGGTGCCGGAAAATCAACCCTGGGCCTTGCGGCAATGGGATTTGCCCGTCCCGGATGTCGGCTGACCAGCGGCACGATCATGTTCGATGGTATGGATTTGATGAAAACCTCGGAGGCAGATAAACGTGTCCTGCGCGGTTCCCGTATCGCTTATGTCGCACAATCCGCCGCCGCCTCGTTTAACCCGGCACACACGCTGCTCGAACAAACCGTGGAGGCTACCGTACGCCGCTCGATAAAGTCGGAAGCCGAGGCGAAGGCCGATGCCCGCAAGCTCTACCGGGACCTGCAGCTACCCAATCCCGATTTGATCGGTGATCGCTACCCGCACCAGGTATCCGGCGGCCAGTTACAACGCGTTATGACCGCCATGGCGATGTCACCGCGTCCCGATCTGATTATCTTCGATGAACCAACCACGGCGCTCGACGTGACCACGCAGGTAGAAGTACTGGCCTCGATGCGCAGAATCGTCGAACAATACCATACCGCCGCGATTTACATTACCCATGACCTTGCCGTCGTCGCACAAATGGCTGACGTTATCAAGGTGTTGCGTTACGGTGAAACTATCGAAGATGCTGATACCCGACGCATGCTGTCAAATCCCGAAAAAGAATACACAAAATCGTTATGGTCGGTACGTTCGATCGAAAAAGCCGAAGAAGTATCGAATGACGTCGTGCTCAGGGTAGATCACGTCGACGCCAGTTACACCGGCAGTGCCAAGGTACTCGATGATGTCAGCATCGAGGTTCCGCGCGGGCATACGGTAGCCATCGTCGGGGAATCCGGTTCAGGTAAATCGACTACCGCTCGCGCCATCACCGGTTTACTGCCGCCCACCAGGGGTCAGATCCTGTTCAATGGCAAACCACTGCCGGCAATGCTGAAAGACCGCAGTGTCGACCAGCTACAAAAGATCCAGATGATTTACCAGATGGCCGATACCGCGATGAACCCACGCCACACGGTACGGGACATCATCGGCAGACCGCTCGAATTTTACCTCGGCTTACAGGGAGCCGAGCGTGATCGGCGACTGATGGAACTGATCGAAATGATCGAGCTCAACGAAACCTTTATCGATCGTTTGCCGGCAGAGTTATCCGGAGGCCAGAAACAACGCATATGCATCGCGCGCGCACTGGCAGCCGGTCCGGAATTGATTATCTGCGACGAAGTTACCTCGGCGCTAGATCAAATCGTGCAAAAAGGGATTCTGGAACTATTGTTGCGACTGCAAAAAGAACTCGGCCTGACCTATATTTTCATCACCCACGATATCGCCACCGTGAAAGCAATTTCAGATCAAATCGTGGTGATGCTGGAAGGCCGCGTCGTCGAACAGGGCATGAAAAGTGAAATCCTCGAACCACCCTACCCGGAATATACCAAGCTGCTATTGTCGTCCGTACCGGAAATGGATCCAGACTGGTTGACAGGCCTGTTAAAGGAACGCGCCGCGGAAGGGGCAAGCGGAGCTTAATCCGTCGCCTGTGTTTTCGTTTCATTACCTTAACGATGCCCCGATTGTCAGTGTCCAGGAGCATCCAGAGCTTGATGGAAATATTAACGGGCCATCGTTAATCAGGGCCCCGGAATGGCTGGATAACCCGCCGGGCAAGTACCTGCTTTATTTCGCGCATCACGAGGGTCGGTCTATCCGGCTGGCGTTCAGCGATCATCTCACCGGGCCCTGGCGGACCGTTACCCCGGGCCCTCTCGAGCTGGAACATAGCATGTTTGCCAGCA
>CALDDP010000025.1 GCA_937936805.1 uncultured Gammaproteobacteria bacterium
TAGCGTCGACGAACGTTTGATGGCACTGCATGCAGATAGCCGTGGGGCGCTCGATCTCGAGTTGATCAATGGTCTGCAAATCAAGCTGGGCAGGGGAAGCATCGATCATAAAATCGACCGCCTGGTGAGTATTTACCAGCAACAGATTTTACCCCGGCGTGAACAGATCCAGCGCCTGGATTTACGTTACAGCAATGGTTTTGCTGTGGCCTGGAAAAAGGAAGCTCTACAAGCTAGCGATAAAGCATCAATCTGGAGTAACAGTAATGTCTAAAAAGGCGTCGGCAAACCTCATCGTCGGGCTTGATATAGGTACCTCAAAGGTGGTCGCGATCGTCGGTGAAGTCACCGTCGAAGGCGATATCGAAATTATCGGTATCGGTACCCAGCCTTCGCGAGGGTTGAAAAAAGGGGTCGTAGTCAATATAGAGTCGACCGTGCAGTCGATTCAGCGGGCGGTCGAAGAAGCGGAGTTAATGGCGGGCTGTCAGATTCGCTCGGTGTACGCCGGTATAGCCGGAAGTCATATCCGCAGCATCAACTCTCACGGCATCGTTGCGATCAAGGAAAAAGAGGTCACTGCCGTCGATGTGGCTCGCGTCATAGAGGCTGCCAAGGCGGTGGCCATTCCGGCTGATCAACGCATTTTACACGTCCTGCCGCAGGAGTTTGTCATCGACGCCTCGGAGGGGATCCGCGATCCTATCAATATGTCCGGAGTGCGTCTCGAGGCCAAGGTGCACCTGGTTACCGGTGCATTGAGTGCGGCGCAAAATATTATCAAATGTGTGCGTCGCTGTGGCCTCGAAGTCGATGATGTGATTCTCGAGCAACTGGCTTCGGCAAGTGCAGTGTTGACCGACGATGAAAAAGAACTTGGTGTATGCCTGGTCGATATTGGCGGTGGCACCACCGATATCGCGGTTTTCTCGGATGGTGCGATTCGCCACACTGCGGTAATCCCGATTGCCGGCGACCAGGTAACCAACGACATCGCCGTGGCGTTGCGCACCCCGACCCAGTATGCCGATGATTTAAAGATCAAGTATGCCTGCGCGCTGCGTCAACTGGCAGCCGATAGCGAAACTATCGAAGTGCCCAGCGTGGGTGATCGCGAACCCAGGCGCCTGGCACGGCAGACCCTGGCCGAGGTGGTGGAGCCGCGGTACGAAGAACTGCTGAGCCTGGTGCAGGCGGAGTTGCGCCGCAGCGGGTTCGAAGAAATATGCGCCGCCGGTGTTGTGCTAACCGGGGGCAGTTCAAAAATGGAAGGTGCGATCGAACTGGCGGAAGAGATATTCCATATGCCGGTGCGCTTGGGCTATCCACAGTATGTATCGGGACTGGTTGACGTGGTGCGAAACCCGATACATGCAACAGGTGTTGGATTGCTGTTGTTTGGAAACAGGCAGCAGTCCGGCTTGTCCGGTTACAAACTGGACGATAAAAACGAGGCCGGCCTTTTGGCAAGAATGAAAAGCTGGTTTCAGGGCAATTTTTAAATAACGCAAGAGGACAAAAAAATGTTTGAACTGATGGATTCACACTCAAAAGACCCGGTCATAAAGGTCATTGGTGTCGGTGGCGGTGGCGGCAATGCCGTTCAGCACATGGTTTCGGCGGGTATCGAAGGCGTCGAATATATTTGCGTCAATAGCGACGTACAGGCGCTCAAGAAAATGGAAATGCGGACCACTATGCAAATTGGTTCCAGTATCACCAAGGGGCTCGGTGCCGGCGCCGATCCGGGTATCGGCAGGCAGGCAGCGCTGGAAGATCGCGAGCGTATACAGGAAGCGATCGAGGGCTCCAACATGCTTTTCGTTACCGCTGGCATGGGTGGTGGTACGGGTACCGGCGCGGCGCCTGTTATCGCACAGATAGCCAAGGAAATGGGCATTCTTACGGTTGCGGTAGTCACCAAGCCGTTCGCTTTTGAGCGCACCAAGCGCATGTCCCAGGCCGAAATGGGGATCAAGGAAATGTCCGGTGTGGTCGATTCATTGATTACCATTCCGAATGACAAGTTAATGCCGGTACTGGGCAAGCAGACCTCGTTGCTGGAAGTATTCGAAAAGGCAAATGACGTGTTGCGCGGTGCGGTGCAGGGTATTGCCGAACTGATAACCTGTCCCGGTTTGATCAATGTCGATTTTGCCGATGTACGTACGGTAATGTCCGAGATGGGTATGGCGATGATGGGCACAGGCGCGGCCACGGGCGATAATCGAGCCAAGGAGGCCGCGCTGGCGGCTATCTCTTCTCCATTGCTCGAAGATATCAATATTGCCGGTGCCCAGGGTATCCTGGTCAATGTTACCGCTGGTCTCGATCTGGCGATTGGAGAACTTGACGATGTCGGTACCGCGATTACCGAACTTGCCTCGGTTGATGCCAATGTGGTGGTGGGAACCGTCATCGATTCGAACATGACCGATGGTGAACTGCGGGTAACCATGGTCGCCACCGGGCTTGGCACCGAGAAACAGATTGCGGATGTTCCGCCGACTGCGATTCAGCCTGAAAGTAATGGCGAGGTCGATTACAAAAAGCTGGAACGACCAACCGCAATTCGCCAGAAGATCGTTGGCGACAGTATCGAAGTGCCCGAAGACAAGGAGAGTATGGAATACCTGGAAATCCCGGCATTTCTGCGTCGACAGGCGGATTAAACGGCAATTCCTCTTGCCAGGAGATTGGCTCAGGGATGAGCCATGGCTCCATTCACGCTTCGTAAAAGCTGTTTCGATGAGCGATAAGCTGTCACTTTCCGCGCAACATTTCGTTGCCGAGGGTACCGACCGCAAGTGTTTCACGTATCCAGGCGAAGCACAGCTCTGTATCAAGGTTTTACATCCCGACCGTCGGGCGGGACGGTTTTGGCGCGAAGTAAATTATTATGCGGGTTTGCGCAGGCGCAAGGTGGACCTGCCGCATCTGACCAGGTTTCATGGTCTGATAGATACCAATCTTGGTAAGGGAGCAATCTTTGACCTGGTGCTGGATGACGACGGTCGGGTATCAAAATCGCTGGATTATTATCTTGCGCAAAACGACCGGCATTTCAACGCCTGGGTGGTTGACGAGATAGAAAACCTGAAACAGAATTTCTACCAGCAGTGGATAGTGTTTCACGATTTGAATCCGACCAATATCCTCGTCAAGCGACTAAGCTTTGACGAGTTTCGACTGGTGGTGATAGACGGCATCGGTCACAACCATTTCATACCGCTGGCAAGCTATAGCCGCGTACTTGCGCGCAAGAAAATTACCCGGGTCTGGAATCGCCGTTACCAGCAATGGTACGCCGCATATCCATCTGTGCTCAGACGCTTGAAGCCCTACCTGGTGGTTTGATAGCCGATGCCGCTCGAACCCTGTGAAGTAGCGGTGTTGCGGAAACAGGTCAGTGGTTACCGAATTTTGCCTTGAGCCAGTTGTCTATCGAGAAAAAACCGCCACCGTAGATAACGCTGGTCAGCAGCATCGACCCCCACAGGTAATGCCATACCAGGCCGGCACCTTTGGCCAGGGTCGCATAGTAAGATACCACCGCGATGATATTGACCAGGCTAAGCGCAATCGCGGTTAAACGGGTACCCAGGCCAGCGATTAAAAATACCGGGAATACGAGTTCGCCAAAGGTGGCCAGATAGGCAGCCAGCTCGAAATTCAGTAATGGAACCTGGTACTCGTATTCGAACAGGACCAGCGTGGTTTCCCAGTCGCCTATTTTATGCATCCCCGATTTTAAAAACACCCAGGCGACATAAACTCGAATAAATAACAGGAATGGCGACTGTAACGTTGATAAGCCGTTGCCTATCGTCCGTGTCGGTGCGTCTAGTCTATCGATTAACCCCATACTCTGAATCCCCCGGATTATTATTTAAGTTTGTAGCCACGTTTGAACCCGGGGTTCGCATAAAGTTCATAAAAATTCGATGCTAGATAGTCGAAATACGCTCCGCCTGTTTACGCAAACTACCCAGTGCGGACTCCGCTTCAGCCAGTTTTTCTCTTTCCTTGCCAACCACATTTTCAGGCGCTCTCGAAACAAAGTTTTCATTCGACAGTTTGCTCTTGATGCGCTGCGCATCCTGCTCCAGTTTATCGATGTTCTTTTGCAGGCGTGCAAGTTCAGCCTGCTTGTCGATCAGTCCGGCTAGTGGAATCAACAACTGCATATCGCCAACCAGGGAGATTGCGGATTCGGGTGCCTTGCTGTCTTCATCCAGCCAGGTAATCGATTCGAGTTTTGCCAGTGACTCGAGCAGTGAACGATTAGCCGTGATGCGTTGCTGATCAAGTGCATCGCCCTTGTGGCAGATAAGCGGCAGGGTTTTACCCGGTTTGATATCCATTTCCGAGCGAATCTGGCGTACCCCCATGATGAAAGTTTTAACCCAATCCAGTTCGGCCAGTGCGTCGACATCGATTAACGCCGCGTCGGCCTGCGGGTAGTCGCAACGCATGATGGTTGCGCCTTCTATCCAGGCCAGCGGTGCGACGCGTTGCCACAATTCCTCGGTGATGTAGGGCATGATCGGATGCAGCAGGCGCAGGATCGACTCGAGCACGGTAACCAGCGTGTGGCGGGCGGCTTTTTTCGCCTCGATCGGGTAGGCGTCGGAATACAGCACCGGCTTGGACAACTCGATGTACCAGTCGCAGTAGTCGTTCCACACGAACTCGTACAAATCGCGCGCCACCAGGTCAAAGCGATAGCCGTCGATATGCTTGCCGATATCCTGGCTGACCAGTTGCAGGCGCGCGACGATCCAGCGGTCGGCCAGGGTCTGCTTACCCGCGGTGCAATCCTCGCCTTCGGTATTTTGCAAAACGTAGCGGGTCGCGTTCCAGAGCTTATTGCAGAAATTACGATAGCCTTCGATGCGTCCCAGGTCGAAGCGAATATCGCGCCCGGTTGTGGCGAGTGCGGTAAAGGTAAAGCGCAGCGCGTCGGTGCCATATGCGGGGATCCCATCCGGGAAGTGCCTGCGCGTGGCCTCTTCGATGCGCGGCGCCATCTCCGGTTGCATCAGGCCCGTGGTGCGCTTGGCGAGTAGATCCTCGAGCGTAATTCCATCGATCAGATCGAGCGGATCGAGCACGTTACCCTTGGACTTCGACATCTTGTTGCCGTCGGCGTCGCGCACCAGGCCGTGAATATAAACCTGGTGGAAAGGCACCTCGTCCATGAACTTAAGCCCGAACATAATCATGCGTGCGACCCAGAAAAATATTATATCGAAGCCGGTTACGAGTACGCTGGTCGGGTAAAAGGTTTGCAGCGCCGGGTCGTCGCGGTCTGGCCAGCCGAGCGTGCTGAAGGGCCACAACGCGGAAGAAAACCAGGTGTCGAGCACGTCCTCGTCCTGGGTTAGCTCGACATCCGCTGCGAGTCCGTACTTGCGATGCGCCTCTTCAAGGCTGGACGCGACGTAAATATTGCCGTAATTGTCATACCAGGCGGGTATGCGATGGCCCCACCAGAGTTGGCGCGAAATACACCAGTCCTGGATATTTTCCATCCAGTTGTAATAAGTCTTGCTCCAGTTCTCGGGGATAAAACGGATACGACCATCTTTAACGGCTTCGATCGAAGGCTTCGCCAATGGTTCGGCACGCACGAACCATTGATCGGTCAAATAGGGCTCGATAACCACGCCGGAGCGATCACCGTAGGGACGTTTGTAAACATGGTCTTCGGTCTTGACCAACAGTCCCTCGGCGTCAAGATCGAGGACGATTTTATCGCGCGCAACGAAACGGTCCATGCCCTGATACGCCGCTGGTGCGTTTTCATTCATCACTGCATCGGGTGTAAACAGGTTGATAACTTCCATTTCGTGTCGCTGTCCGACTTCGTAATCGTTGAAATCATGTGCCGGAGTGATCTTGACGCAACCGGTGCCGAACTCGGGATCGACGTAGTCGTCGGTGATGACGGGTATAACCCGGGTGGTCAGTGGAACCTGTACCTGTTGGCCGATAAAATCCCGGTATCTATCATCCTGTGGGCTGACTGCCAGGGCTCCATCCGCGAGAATTGTTTCAGGCCGGGTGGTCGCAATTTCAAGATGGGTGACACCGTTGACGGGTCCGTCAACCAGGGGGTAGCGGACGTGATAAAGATACCCCTTTTCTTCTTCGTTGATGACTTCGAGATCGGAAATCGCGGTATGCAGCACCGGGTCCCAGTTGACCAGTCGTTTGCCACGATAAATCAGATCTTCTTCATAAAGCTTGATAAAAACTTCCTGTACCGCGGCGGACAGGCCTTCATCCATGGTGAATCTTTCACGCGCCCAGTCGGGCGAGGCGCCCATGCGGCGCAACTGCCGGGTAATCGTGCCACCGGATTCGCTTTTCCATTGCCACACCCGCTCGGTAAATGCATCGCGGCCCAGGTCATGGCGGGTCTTGCCTTCCTTGCTCAACTGTCTTTCGACCACCATTTGCGTGGCAATGCCCGCATGGTCGGTGCCTGGTTGCCACAGGGTGTTATCGCCCTTCATGCGATGATAACGGATCAGTGTATCCATGATTGTATCCTGGAATGCGTGGCCCATGTGCAGGCTGCCGGTCACGTTCGGTGGCGGGATCACGATACAGTAGGGATCACCGTCGCCCCGGGCGGCGAAATAGCCTTCATCCTCCCAGCGTTGGTACCAGGTTTCTTCTATCGAATGTGGGTCGTAGGTTTTTTCCATCAACAAAGCGGCGTAAATCGAAAGGGCGCGATTATACCTTGCCCATTAGAGGTTTTATACGTTTTAGGTGTTTATAACTGGCGTTTGTCGAGCTCGCTCTGGATGAGCTTCTTGATTTCCTGCCAGGCGAGTTCCATGTGCTGATCGAGAATACTCTGTACGGCATACTCGAGTGCCGGGTTGTTGTTGAAGATATCGCTCGCTTTCTGTTCGTCGACGCCTGCATCGACAGAGGAATACCCGCCATAGGCTTGGTCGACTTCGATCTCCAGATCGTCGTCAAGACCCAGGTCGGACATCTTAATCTCGCCGCCTTTGTCGATTACGTCGGTCAGCACCGGTATGTCTTTTTGATCGCTCACAGGTTGACATGGTTAAGCGGGTAACCACGCTCCTTGTAATAACTGTAATGCTCGCGCGCCTGCGACTTGTTTTCCTCGGTAACCAGTTCGATAACGCGCTCAAACTGGGCGAAATAAACTGGTACCGACGTGGATAAATTAATCAACAATTGGCGATTGCCCTTCGGGTCGGGATTATCGTGGATCAGAATCGGGGTGACAAGACCTTCTGGCTCTTCGCCGTCGTGAGGTAAAAAACTGTCATCGGAAAAAGTCCACAGTTTTTGATCCAGATGCTGGCTTTGCTGGGGATCTTGCGTCAGCAGCAGGGTGAACTGTTTACTGTCATAGGCTTTCTGGCACAGCTGGCAGACCACCTGGTCGTAGCGATGACGTTGCGGGTTTAACTGGTAAAAATCGATTCTTGTCATTTATCGACCTGGTTCAGTATGTACTGCGTGAGCAGGGGCACGGGACGACCGGTAGCACCCTTATCCTCACCCGATTTCCAGGCGGTGCCGGCGATATCCAGATGGGCCCACTTGTAATCCCCAGTAAAGCGCGACAGAAAGCAGGCCGCGGTTATGGTGCCCGCATCGCGTCCACCGATATTGGCCATATCGGCGAAATTACTCTTGATCTGATCCTGGTACTCGTCCCACAGTGGCAATTCCCAGATTTTATCATCGATTTGCTGCCCGGATTTCTGCAAATCGTTGATCAGCGCGCGATTGTTACCCAGTACCGCGGAGGGGATCTTGCCCAGCGCAATTATGCAGGCCCCGGTCAGGGTGGCAATATCGATCACGCAGCGGGGTTTGAATTTTGCCGCGTAGGTCAGGGCGTCACAAAGTATGAGTCGACCCTCGGCGTCGGTGTTCAGGATCTCGATGGTTTGTCCCGACATGCTGGTGACAATATCACCGGGCCTGGTGGCAAGCCCATCGGGCATGTTTTCCGTCGCCGGGATAATACCGACGACATTAATCGGCAGTTGCATCTGGCTGACTGCTTTTATAGTACCGACCACCGAGGCCGCGCCGCACATGTCGAATTTCATTTCGTCCATGGCGGCACCCGGCTTGAGCGAGATTCCACCCGTATCAAATGTGACACCTTTACCCACCAGCGCGACAGGCTGTTGTTTGGCCGCCGCACCCCGGTACTCCAGCGAGATCAGCTTCGCCGGTTGTCGGCTACCGGCACTGACCGAAAGCAGCGAACCCATTTTGAGCCGTTTCATGTCAGCCTCGTCGAGCACGTTGACGCGTAGCCGTTTTTCCCCCTTCGCTAACAACCTGGCCTGTTTTGCGATATAGCTCGGCGTACAGACGTTAGCCGGCAGATTACCCAGATCCCGGGCTAGACTCATCCCGGCGCTAATTGCGGTTGCTTCATTGATCGCCTGTTTTGCCCTGGAGGCATCTTTATTGGCAACATTAATATTCAGTTTACGCAAGCCCTTGCGTGGTGACGGTTTGCTACTTTTAAGCTGTTCGAAACGGTATTCCGCGTTGCTCAGAAGCAACGCCGCCTGGCGAATCTTCCAGGCGAGATCACGGCCCTTCAAAGATACATCCGCAGGATAAAATTCGGCATCGCGGGCACCACAGTTGGCGAGTGCGGTAGCGATGGAATCGATTATGCGCGCAAAGACACGCTCATTCATTTCGCTCTCCTTGCCGCAGCCGACCAGCAGTACGCGCTGCACGGCAAGCCCGGGAATCGATGGTAGCAGCAGGGTTTGTCCAGCCTTACCTTCCATGTCGCCACGCTTCAGTATCGAGCTGAGATAGCCTTTGCTGGCCTTGTCGACGCGCAGTCCGCTGCTGGACAATTTTCGTGCCTGTGTAACGGTAATAATCTGGCAGGCACCGCGCGCGCTTTCGGGGATATTGTGTTTTAAACTGAATTGCATGGCTTTCCTGGTGTTGATAGCTTCGATAAAACGATAAGATACGTGAAGCGCGAGAAAAAACCAGTCGTAAGTAACAAATTCCTGCGAATGTTCAGCTTGCTTTAAGTATCGGGTTCGCAGACTGGCGCAGGCGAAATAATGCGGATACTAATTCTGTAATGAGTAACATCCTAACCGGCTATCTGGCCCGGGAAATATTCAAGACCAGCGCTGCTACAGTGCTGGTGCTGTATATCATTTTAATCAGTAATGCGTTGGGCAGGGAGCTGGCGGAGGTCGCCGAGGGTGATGTGCCGCTACGGGCTTTGTGGATGGTCATGCTGAGTCAGTCGATCAACATTATTTCGATGCTGCTGCCGCTGGGTATTTTCTTCAGCATTATTTTTACCCTGGGGCGTATGTATAAAGATCATGAAATCGTGGTCATGAACGCTTGTGGAATTGGCCTGCGTGATTTCTACAAGCCGGTGGCAATCGTAGTGCTGCCACTGCTGTTGTTAAGTGTTTATTTCAGCCTGGTTTTAAATGCGCAACTGCAGGGCCGGGCGCTGGCAGCCATAGACGAGGGTGCCAGCGAGCACGAGTTCAGCCTGATCGAGCCAGGGCAGTTTAACCGTGCCGGGGGTGGCGACGGGGTTTTCTATATGGAGTCGCTCAGTAAAGACAGGCTGGAGTTGCAGGAAGTTATTCTAGGTCGGGAAGAAGCTGAAGGAATGACTATTGAGTTAGCAAGATCCGGGCGGCAGAAGGTCGACGACAAGACGGGCGATTTATTTCTCGTTCTCGGACCCGGACAGCGAATCGAGGGCGTGGCCGGTCGTAAGGACTTCAAGTTTCTTGACTATGAACAACATGGAGTATTGATCCGGAAGAAAAGCAAAACCGCTAGTACTCATATACATAGTATCGAAAACAACGTTGCGGCGCTTTGGGCTTCCAGTCGAATGAGTGATCGGGTCGAATTGCAATGGCGGATTGCTATTCCGATGGTGTTAGTCACGCTGGCAATCGTTGCCGTGCCACTGTCGCACATATCACCGCGGCAAGGGCGCTTCGGCAAAGTGGGTTATGCGCTGTTAGTATATTTTGTCTACCTGAACCTGCTGGTAACAACCCGTGCCCAACTCGAAGCTGGAGTCGTGCCCATGGCAATCAATTTCTGGTGGGTGCATCTGCTTTTCATCGCGTTTGCCGCAGTACTCCTGTATCGACGCAACAAGGGTTTGTTGTTTCGTAGAGCCAAAGCGTCGTTATGATTATTAATCGTTACCTCGTACGCACGATTCATCTAGGAACCTTTACTGTTCTGCTGGCGCTGGCTGCGCTGGGTGTTTTTTTCATGTTTGTCGGCGAGCTCGAGGATGTCGGAAAAGGAGCCTATGACTTCCTCGAGGTAGTCAAATTTGTCGCCCTGAGCATTCCCGGAAGGCTGGTCGAATTTATGCCTATAGCAGTGCTGCTGGGTAGCATACTGAGTCTCGGTTCACTTGCCAGTAATAGTGAAATTATTGCGATGCGGGCTTCCGGGGTTTCATTGGCAAAAATGATAACTTCGCTCCTGCAGGCTGCAGTGATTCTGGCATTGCTAAGCTTCCTGTTGGCAGAATGGGTTGTGCCTGCCAGTGAAACCTCTGCGCGCGCCGTCAAAAATCTGGCCAGGGGTGAATCTAGCGCCCTGTTCGTTAAAGAGGGCCTGTGGATTAAAGATGAAACGAGGGTATTGCATATCGATAAACTTCTGCCGGGTGGAATTGCGCGCAATATTGAAATCTTCAAGCTCGACCAGCAAGGCAGCGTGGAATCTATTACCCGGGTCGGGCGGGCAATTCCGATTGAACAGGGGTGGGAATTACAACAGGTTGAGCGGTCGATCATTGGTGATAACAGGGTGGATACTTCAAGCTATGATCGCCTGATCTACAACGGTAGTCTGTCGCCCAGGCTGCTGGAAGTTCTAATGATCGAACCACAGCGGATGTCCAGCGCAGATTTATATGCCTACCTTAATTTTCTGGATGACAATAAGCTGGATGCCAGCGCTGCACAGCTGATTTTCTGGCAGAAAATATCTTCCCCGCTAGCGATCATTGTCATGTGCTTGCTGGCGTTCCCGTTTGTGCTTGGAGTGCAGCGTCAAAGCAATGTCGGTCATCGGTTGCTGATCGGTATACTGCTGGGTCTGGTTTTCGTCGTGGTAAATCGACTGGTCACCCAGCTGGCGGTTCAGCTCGGTTTCAATGCGATACTGGTAGCGTTATTGCCGAGCCTGATATTTCTTGCGGTTGCGATCTACCTGTTGACCAGGCGACAGTCGCAGGGTTCCGGCGGTTGATTACTGTTTGCTCGAGTTTGCGGCGGAGACATTTACAATGCTGGTCCTGCTAAGCCTGTCATGCCAGGTGTACGGCTTGAATAATCGCCACCAGTAGCCGAGACCAAAGCAGAGTATAGAAACTAACGCGGATACCAGTCGCAGGTAACAGACGCCCCAGTCCGGATTGCCTCCGGACTCGTCGACTATGCGAATTTTCCACACCCGCATCCCCAGCGTCTGCCCGGATTTATGCCAGAACCATGCATAGAATGTAAACAGCGCCAGCAACAGGTAGAGAGTGAACCATGGACTCGATTCAATTGCTTCGCCCTGGTTGAACATTATTGCGATCGCACTGAAGAAAAAAAGCACCGCAAAAACTAACATACTGTCGTACACCATCGCCGCGAGTTGTCGGATCAGACTCGCGGGAGGTAAGTCACTAATAGAGGACGAAGTCATTTATTGAAACGCGCTAGAGCAGGTAAAAAATGTGCGGCCGGGAAATTTTTCCCGCGTAAATTTAATTGCAATTTTGGTACAGCTTTTTTTATTCACGCAACTATAATACACAACGTAGAAAAGTTCTCGCGTTCGCGTTAATTACAGAGTTGCTATTGTATTATTGCGAATGCTTTTTATAATGACAGCCGTAAGTTAACGTGAGGAGACTTGATGATGGCGACAGCGAAAAAAGCAGTAAAGTCGAAGCCCAAAGCGAAAGCTAAAAAACCAGCAGTAAAGAAAAAGCCAGTTGCACCAGCAGCAAAGAAAAAAGCAAGCAAGCCAGTAGTAAAAAAGAAAGCGGCAAA
Source organism: uncultured Gammaproteobacteria bacterium (assembly GCA_937936805.1). Lineage (GTDB taxonomy): Bacteria > Pseudomonadota > Gammaproteobacteria. Next base: position 12,102 of record CALDDP010000025.1, read on the forward strand.
GCCCGCGGCCAGGAAGAAAGTCGTAGAGAAAAAAGCGACCCGCCCCGTGGTTAAAAAGAAAGCAGCAAAGCCCGCGGTTAAGAAACGACCAGCGACAAAAAAGAAGTCATCCGCAAGTTCCGCTTCCAGTGCCAGGGTGAAGTCCTTAGAGGCCACCATCAAGGCTCTGAAAAATCAGATTGCAGCATTGAAGGAAGAGGTTAAGAGCCACGGCAAGCATGTCAATCTCCTGGATAACCTTTCTGCAAAACGTAGCTCGGCTATTGCAAAGTTCATAAGCGGATGGGATAGGATGGCCCACGCCGGAGCGGCCAAGTCGGCAAAGGCCAAAAAGAAGAAAAAGTAAGGAACTGATGTTAGAACCTGTTTAAAGGCACAGTTTGCTGTGCCTTTTTTTTGTCCATGAAGAAATCAACCGCAAATTGTATTGAACCTGAGATCGACCGTTTCATCGACAGCCTCTGGTCGCAGAAAGGACTTGCCGAGTTGACGCTGAGTGCCTATCAACAGGATTTGCGCCAGTTTTCCCGCTGGCTGGCAACGCAGCGGCAGAAACTTTTCGATGCGCAGCAGTCCAGTATTCAGCAGTTTCTGGCAGAACGTTTTGCCAAAGGTGCCTCGGCTCGCTCCAATGCACGCCTGTTGTCAACACTCAAGCAGTATTATCGTTACCTGATCAGAATTGGCGAACGCCAGGACAACCCCACCGCCCTGATCAGTGCACCCAGGATCCATCGAAGCCTGCCGCAGTCACTCGGCGAAAGAGATATCGAAAAGTTGCTGGACGCCCCGGATATCGAAAGCAATTTTGGTTTGCGCGATCGCTGTATGCTCGAACTTATGTACAGTTCCGGACTACGCGTCAGCGAACTGGTGGGATTGCAGTTGAGTCAGATCAATACCAATCTCGGACTGGTTCGGTTGATCGGCAAGGGCAATAAGGAGCGGGTGATCCCGGTTGGCGAAGAAGCGTTACACTGGCTGGGCAGGTACGTGAAGCAGGGGCGTCCCGGCCTGCAATCTGCGAGGTCCAGGAGTGATGCTCTTTTCTTATCTAGCCGCGGTAGCGCGATCACGCGCCAGGCGTTCTGGCAAAATATCAAGAAACATTTGCTAAAGGCCGGCGTGAAAACTGTTTACTCTCCCCACTCGTTGCGCCACGCTTTCGCTACGCACCTGCTAAACCACGGGGCGGACCTGCGCACCGTGCAGATGCTATTGGGTCATAGCAGCTTGTCGACCACCCAGATTTACACGCACATAGCGCAGGCACGGCTGCAATCGATTCACGCTCAGCACCATCCCCGCGGTTAAACTGTCGAATCTGCCGGGCGCGGAAGAATGACTGCTAGTGGAGCAGGGTGAAGAGCTTACGCCGGTATTTTTGCACGCTGGGATGTTCCCCGCCGAGCAGGTCGAAAATTTCGAGCAAGCCGGTACGGCCGGCGTCGTCTTCGAAGCTGCGATCGTTGCGCATGATGGTTAACAGGCACTCCATCGCGTCGTCATAGTCACCCCGGGCAACCAGATGCCGGCTTTTCTGCAACAATGCTTCCAGATCCGCGGGATTCTGTGACAGGCGCTGTTCGATTTCATCCAGGGCGGGCAGGTCGGCAAGCTGGGCAGCAAGATTAATTTCGGCGCGCAGTTTAACCGCCGGATCCAGTTTGTTGCCGTCCTCGTCAAGGCTGTCCAGCAGCGTCAGGGCGCTCGTGCTGTCACCTTGTGCATGCACCATTTGCGCAATCGAGATCTTCAGTTCCGCGTTGTCCGGGTCCCTGGCCAGGGCCTGATTCAGCATTTCAAGCGCCTGTTCGGTGTGGCCCTGTTGATAAGCCATTGTTGCGGCCTGTATGAACTGATCTGATTCCGAAACTATATGCTTGTCCAGCATTTCGCGAATATCGGATTCCGGGACTGCCCCCATCCGCTCATCGACGATTTGCCCCTTGAAAAAAAGCTTCATGGTAGGCAGGCTCTTGATGCCAAAATGCGCCGCCAGTTCCTGCTCGGCATCGGCGTTTACCTTGGCCAGTTCGAATTTTCCCGCGTATTCCTCGGCGAGTTTCGCCAGCATCGGCATGATGGTTTGACAGGGTTGGCACCAGTCAGCCCAGAAATCGACCAAAACAGGTTTATTCATTGAGTTTTCCAGCACCAGATTCTGGAAATTCTGCATACTTACATTGTGAATATAAGGTGACTCGCCCATAATAGAGAACCTGAAAAAAGATGCGCATTATATCAGGACGATAGCCATGAATTACAAGGGTCCGATGTTGCGCGAAGGCTCTACACTCAGGAACCACCAGATTTGAAAAATCAGTATGACGCCGCCTCGATAGAAGTCCTCACGGGGTTAGAACCGGTCAAGAAACGACCGGGCATGTATACGGACACCACGCGTCCCAATCATCTCGCACAGGAAGTGATCGACAATAGTGTCGATGAAGCGATTGCCGGCTATGCGACGCAGATAGGCGTCATCCTGCATGCGGACCAGTCATTAAGCGTCATTGACAACGGGCGCGGTATGCCGGTCGATATTCATCCCCAGCAAAAAATACCCGGGGTAGAGGTGATTCTCACCAAGCTGCATGCAGGCGGCAAGTTTTCCAACAAGAACTACCAGTTTTCCGGCGGACTGCATGGCGTCGGGGTGTCGGTTGTCAACGCCTTGTCCAGACAGCTCGACGTGCGGGTGCGCCGGGATGGCAAGGAATACACGATCAGTTTCAGCGATGGCGACAAAAAAGAAAAACTGACGCAAACCGGCACGGTCGGGAAAAAGAATTCCGGCACCAGTTTACGTTTCTGGCCCAACCCGAAGTATTTTGACAGCCCGACTTTTTCGGTAACGCGGCTAAAACACATATTACGCGCCAAGGCCGTTTTGTGTCCTGGTTTACGCGTTAAATTCTATGTCGAGAAAACCAAGGAATCGGTCGAGTGGATGTACCAGGATGGTCTCGCGGATTACCTGCTCGAATCCCTGGCTGGATTTGAACTATTGCCAGCGCAACCTTTCTTTAATTCCCTGCAGGGAGAGCACGAAGCTGTCGACTGGGCGGTTTTATGGTTACCGCAGGGTGGCGAGTCGATTACCGAGAGCTACGTTAATCTGATTCCAACCGCGCAGGGCGGTACCCACGTCAATGGCTTGCGCACCGGAATAACCGATGCGATTCGCGAGTTCTGCGAATTTCGCAACCTGTTGCCACGTGGCGTCAAGATCGCTCCCGATGATGTCTGGGACAAGGTCAGTTTCGTGCTCTCGGTGAAGATGGAGGATCCCCAGTTTTCAGGGCAAACCAAGGAACGCCTGTCATCCCGTGAAACGGCAGCCTTTGTATCAGGAGTTGCCAAGGATTCATTCGGCCTGTGGCTTAATCAGCATGCCGACATTGGTGATCAGCTGGCGCAATTGGCGATATCAAGTGCGCAAAACCGATTGAAAAGCGCCAGAAAGGTGGTGCGCAAGAAGGTCACTTCGGGCCCCGCCTTGCCCGGGAAACTGTCAGACTGCAGCAGCCAGGATGTTTCCCTTACCGAGATTTTCCTGGTCGAAGGCGACTCGGCCGGTGGTTCGGCGAAACAGGCTCGCGATCGGGCGTTTCAGGCGATCATGCCGTTGCGTGGAAAGATTTTGAACACCTGGGAGGTGCCCTCGGACCAGGTGCTGGCGTCGCAGGAGGTACACGACATTTCGATTGCCATCGGGGTCGAGCCGGCCTCGGATAACCTGGCCAACCTGCGCTACGGCAAAATCTGCATCCTCGCCGATGCCGATTCTGATGGCGCGCACATCGCGACCCTGTTATGCGCATTGTTTCTGCGGCATTTTCAGCCACTGGTCGAAAAGGGTCATGTTTATGTCGCCAAGCCGCCGCTCTATCGCATCGATGTTGCCAAGGACAAGTACTATGCGCTCGACGAAGCAGAACGTGACGGCATTCTCGATCGCATCGCTGCCGAAAAACGCAAGGGCAAGGTTACCGTAACCCGCTTTAAGGGACTGGGGGAAATGAACCCGATGCAGTTGCGCGAGAGTGCGATTGCACCCGATACCCGCCGCCTGGCGCAATTGACGATTGCCCCGGGGGACAAGACCTTTAAAATCATGGACATGATGCTGGCCAAGAAGCGTGCCTCCGACCGTAAGGAATGGTTGCAAACCAAGGGGGACCTGGCGGAAGTATGAGCGAGAACATGGAACTCGATTACGAGGGCGTCGAAAAGCAGCCCCTGCATGTTTTTACCGAGAAGGCGTATCTCGATTACTCGATGTACGTCATCCTCGATCGCGCGTTGCCGCATATTGGCGATGGCCTGAAACCGGTACAGCGCCGCATCATCTATGCGATGTCCGAGCTGGGATTATCGGCCAGTTCGAAGCACAAGAAATCGGCGCGCACCGTCGGCGACGTGCTCGGCAAATACCATCCGCACGGCGATAGCGCCTGTTACGAGGCGATGGTGTTGATGGCGCAGCCGTTTTCCTATCGCTACCCGTTGATCGCTGGCCAGGGTAATTTCGGTTCACCCGATGATCCCAAGTCTTTCGCCGCTATGCGCTACACCGAATCGCGACTGTCAGAGTTTGCGCGCGTGCTGCTGCAGGAACTGGGGCAGGGCACGGTCGACTGGATCGCCAACTTCGACGGCACCATGCAGGAGCCGTCGCTGTTGCCCGCGCGCCTGCCGCATATCCTGCTCAACGGCACTACCGGTATCGCCGTCGGTATGGCCACCGATTTACCGCCGCATAATCTACGGGAGGTCGCCAAAGCCTGCATCATGCTGCTGGACAAGGCGAAGACCCCGCTGGAGGATTTGCTCAAACAGGTGCAAGGGCCCGATTATCCGACCGAAGCCGAAGTCATCACGCCGACGGAAGAACTGCGCGCCATGTATGAAACCGGTAGCGGTTCGATTCGCATGCGCGCGGTGTTCGAGCGCGAGGACGGGGATATCATTATTACCGCGTTACCGCACCAGGTATCGGGTTCTCGCATAATGGATCAGATCGCGCAGCAAATGCTGGCCAAAAAGCTACCGATGGTAGATGACCTGCGTGATGAATCAGATCATGAAAATCCGACCCGGCTGGTCATCGTGCCGCGTTCCAACCGCGTTGATGTCGAAGCCTTGATGGGGCATTTGTTCGCTACCACCGATCTTGAACGTACCTACCGCGTCAATATGAATATGATCGGCACCAATGGCCGCCCCCAGGTTAAAAACTTAAAACAGATTCTGCAGGAATGGATTGCATTTCGTGTCGCTACAGTGCGTCGTCGCCTGCAATGGCGACTTGATAAGGTCGACGAGCGTTTGCACATCCTCGAAGGCCTGCTGGTAGCGTTCCTGAATCTTGATGAAGTGATCCGTATCGTGCGCTACGAGGACGATCCCAAGGCGGTGTTGATCAAGACCTTCAAGATCAGCGATATCCAGGCGGAAGCCATTCTTGAAACCAAGCTGCGTCGCCTGGCCAAGCTTGAGGAAATGAAGATCCGCGAGGAACAGGAAGAACTCAGCCTGGAGAAAATAGAACTGGAAAAACTACTCGCTTCCGAACGTCGAATCAAAACCCTGATCAAGAATGAAATCCGGGAAGACGTGGAAACCTACGGTGATGATCGGCGCTCACCGATTGTCAGCCGCGAAGCGGCACGGGCGCTGGATGAAAACGACCTGATACCCTCCGAAGCGATTACCGTCATATTATCGAAGGGAGGTTGGGTGCGCGCCGGTAAGGGGCATGAGCTCGATGTGCTCGCACTGAACTACAAGTCTGGCGACGGTTTCCAGGATATGGCACAGGGCAAGAGTAATCAAAGCGTGGTGTTTGTCGATTCCTTCGGTCGGGCCTATGCCTTGCCGGCACATTCGTTACCTTCCGCACGTGGGCAGGGAGAGCCACTCACAGGACGTTTTAAACCCGCTAGTGGAGCCGAGTTCAGGAGCTGCCTGATGGGGCTCAATGATGACCAGTTCCTGATGTCGTCATCACACGGATACGGTTACCTGTGTAAATTTGAAGACATGTTGACCCGCAGTAAGAATGGCAAGGCGCAGATCAGTTTGCCCAAAGGCGCGCAGCTAATGCCGGTGGTATCGGTACCTGACTATGACAGTGGTCAGGTAGTTTCGATCACCAGTGACGGTTATATTGCGTTGCTCGACGTCAAGTCGGTGCCGCAGCTGGCCCGCGGCAAGGGTAACAAGATTCAGGGGATTCCACCCAGGCGCGTCAAGTCAGGTGAAGAGGAAATAGCATTTATAATCTGTCTTGCCGGTAAGCAGAAGCTGATAATTCATAGTGGCAAGAAATATAAAACCATGAACCTGAAGGAACTCGAGGAATATCGTATCGAGCGTGGCCAGCGCGGTCGCAAGCTGCCGCGTGGCTATCAGAATGTCACTGCTATCGAAGTCGTCGATTAAAGTCTGTTTGCCAGATCAGTCGCCGGGGTTTAAATCGTCAAAATCCCTGCGTACGTGTTCATATCTTTGCTGGAAATTGTTGCTGTCGCCGTAGGATATAAATTTATGGTAGCGGCCGTGGATGGAGGATAGTTTTCTGGCGTGTTTTATCGGGCACCAGTACTGCTCCGATCTGGCACCGATTTCCTGAATCCAGGCAATCAACCCGTTGAAGTAACTGCAGTAAATACAGTTCATCTTTTCGATCCAGTTGAGGTAGGCGAGGTTCTGGTGGTCGATGACGATATAGTCGCTGCGTTTCACCCTGGGAATACCGTAAATCCTGAAGCAGATGGAATGATAAATGGAAACCACGAGATCCATAAATAGTGCTGGAACCAGGCACGACCAGATGATCGGGAAAGTCAATATATTGAGTATTGATGCTTCAGCCAGGTAGGTGCGAATATTGGTGACAAGCGTTCGGTGGTAGCGCCGCGTCTCTTCCTCGAACCGTACCCGTTTTCCCTTGATGATATAAAAATACTCGTCCTGTTTCTGCTGCAGTTCCTGCAACAGTTCCTGCTCGAGATTTTTTATTTGCTCGATTATCTCTTCAAGTTTATTCATCCTGGTATCTACCCGGCGTGAGGATAAAGAGTGTCTGGGACACCCTGGTTGATCTCCGCAGAGCCGGATTATGAATCAAGTCGAGTCTACATCGAGCTGAAGTCGTAGTTCAGTTCCTTTTGCGGTGCCTGCAGAAACTCGCCCTGAACGAAATCGACATTCAAGGTCCATAGTACACTAAGAACTGCTGCATCGGTTACCCCGGGAGTTATCGTATTGATGTCCATATCACTCGCCTGGTAGGCAAGTTCACGAATACTGTCCTGGTTTTCAGCATTTTGCGCGAGGCCATCCATATAAACATGGTTGATGCGTACGTAATCCGCGTCGACATGTTTAACCAGTTGAAATGGATTAAGCCCGGTACCAAACTCATCGATGCCGAATTTACAGTGAACTTGCTGCAGGGCCCTGGCCAGGGTCTTGGCGGCTTTGAGTTGATTCACCGCATACGCTTCATCAATCATGAACACCAGTTGCGCTCCGTTGATTCCGGACTTGGCCAGATTTTCGGATACCCAGACGGCGAGTCCGGGGTCCTGGATCGAGTCGGCGCTCAAAGGTATGAAAAATTCAATTGCGCGCCCCTGTTTACTGCTGTCTGAAATCTTTTTTATGGCGTGCAGTATTTTCCAGCGATCGAGCATTTTTGCGGTTCCGGTGCGTTCCGCGGCAGCCTGGTAGTCACGCGGATAAAGCGTTTCGCCGTCTTCGGAAGTAATTTCGAGGCTCGACAGGTAGCGCTCGCCGCCCTGCGCCTTGACCCCAACGATGGGTTGATACATTCCCCTGATGCGGTTCTGGTTGAGTGCGTTCTTAATCAGGTCGGCGGTAATGCCGTCCTCTTCTTCCAGTGTCATCTCGCCGGCCCTGGGGATATAGGTCCTGGATTGATTGCCGCCCTCGGCCTGGATTTCATCGCAGGCTTTTTCGGCTCGAGATAAAATTTCATTTGGATTATCGGGTGAGTTTTCATCGATAAATACGATCGCTGCGCTGCAGGTTGCGTTGATCGATTTATTACCAATTTCGCAAACATACTCCCCGACGAGTTCGGTTATCTTCGCGGCTAAGGATTCGCTCTGCTGCCTGTCCTTGATCTTGCTCAGGCAGGTGTAGGAACATGCGCCGAAGCGGGCAACGATGTCTTCGGGTTCAGCATTTTTTATCAGTATGTCGGCAATATCGCTGATCAATGTATCGCAACCGGATATGCCCAGCAAGTCGCGTATCGACTGGAAGTTATCGATTGCTATGTAAATAATTGCCGATTGATGGATCGCATTGATCGCCTGGGTAATCGAAGTCTTTAGTTCATCCATAAAAAACTGGCGGTTGTACAGTCCTGTGATCAGATCGTGCTGATGCAGGTAGTTGATCTGCTCTTCGAGCGCGGAGGTGTCGGCGCCGGAGCGAATCAGGATCTGCGTGCAGGGCTCGCCCTCGAAACTGGCGCGTGAGAATTCAAGCGTCGCGGTTATGTTTTCACCGCTGCTATGAATCAATTTCAGGTTAAGTTCGTTGCTATCGTTTTCCTCTTTACTCAGCTCGCGTAAGAAATTTTTTAACTCGGTTTGTTGCGAAGAATCAACCATGTCGATAATCGACGTACCCTCGAGTTCATCGAAATCCGCGTTGCCAAACAGTTCCATGTAGGCCTCGTTAGCATAAATATGCATGCCTTCATGTACATAGGCTACGGCATCCTTGGAGCTTGAAAGTAGATTCTGGCAACGTTTCTCGCTTTCCTGGAACTGAAGTTCCAGTCGCATCGCGCGCCGCCAGATATTGATATTGAACGACTCGCGCTTGATGACCTGGATTAAATGCTCGAGATTGTCGCTGGCTACGACATCCTGTGCGCCTTTATCGATCGCCGCAACTATTACCTCGCTGTCGATTTTTTTTGCCATCGCGATCAAGGCCACGTGACGACCACATTCAGAAATCAGCTGCTTTGCCTGGCCAAGGGATAACTCGGGCAGATCGACTGAGAACAGCACCAGATCGAGGGTTTTATTTTCGAGAATCTGCGCCATGTCCTCGCCGTCTTCAGCGAATTCAGCGCGCACATGCATTCCGGCCGCGCGCAACGAGCTGGTTATTTTTTCGGCCTTGTGGACGCCTTCGTCAACGATCAGCAGGCGAATCAGTTTTTCTTCAGTTTCCATATACTCTTGCGCTAACAACAGAATGCTTTTCCAGGTACCAATAATAGACGATATATTTCGAATCAAACATAGATTCCGGTATGATTGGCGTTTTTTTGACTGAGACAGCAATGGCAAGTTACAGCACTAATGAATTTCGCAGCGGCCTCAAGATCATGCTCGACGGCGATCCCTGCGCCATCATCGAAAATGAATTCGTCAAACCGGGTAAGGGGCAGGCCTTCAATCGGGTCAAAATCCGCAACTTAAAGACGGGACGGGTACTGGACAAGACCTTCAAGTCCGGCGAATCGGTCGATGCTGCCGACGTTATCGATGTCGATATGCAGTATCTTTACAGTGATGGTGAGTTTTGGCATTTCATGGATCCCGAGACTTACGAACAACAGGCCGCCGATGCCAACGCGGTCGGTGAGGCTCACCTCTGGCTGAAAGCGCAGGATAGTTGTGAAGTTACACTCTACAACGGCAGCCCGATCGGGGTAACGCCGCCCAATTTCGTCGAACTTGAAATCACCGATACCGATCCGGGATTAAAGGGAGATACCGCCCAGGGAGGCACCAAGCCGGCGACACTGGAATCAGGGGCTGTCATCAAGGTGCCGCTATTTCTCGAAATCGGTGAACGGGTCAGGGTAGATACCCGTTCGGGTGAATATATGTCACGGGTTAAGAAATAGACGGAACTTCTTTGCGATGAGCTGGCAACCATGCGCGAAGCTGGAGGTAATTCGTGAGCGAGCGAGGGTTTATAACCAGACGCGGGCTTTCTTTAATAACCGTGGCTATCTCGAAGTCGATACGCCGGTACTGATGCCAGCTACCAATACTGACGCCAACATCGATTCGATAGCCGTCGCTCACAACGAACGGCCCCTGTATTTGCAGACTTCGCCGGAATTCGCGATGAAGCGACTGCTGGCCGCGGGCAGCGATTCGATTTTCCAGATTTGCCATGCCTTTCGACAGGGTGAATCGGGGCGACTGCATAACCCTGAATTCAGTTTGCTGGAATGGTATCGCGTCGGCTATGACTATCGTCAGCTAATGGCTGAAATTGAATTGCTGATTACCACGCTCAGTTTGCGGCGCTGCAGCTTTAGCTATATTAGCTACAAGGATTTGTTCAGCCAGTCGCTGGGCCTCGATATAGGCGAGGTCACGCTGGAAAGCTTGCGCCGACATTGCCGGCAACTGGTTCCGGGTACTGATGCCGGCGGCCTCGAATTTGACCAATGCCTCGATCTGCTTTTATCGATGGTTATCGCGCCGTCCATGCAGGGTTACCAGTTCGTTTACGATTATCCTGAATCGCAGGCTGCATTGGCCCGAATCAATCTGCATGACAGTACCGTGGCTGAACGTTTTGAATTATTTTTCGATGGCATTGAACTCGCCAACGGCTTTTCCGAACTCACCGACGCTGCACAGCAACGTTCGCGTTTTGAACTTGATACTAAAATTCGCGGTAACAGGGGATTGCCACGATACGAGATCGACGAACGCTTGCTAGCGGCGCTCGAGTCCGGGCTGGAGGATTGCGCTGGTGTTGCTGTCGGTCTCGACCGCTTGCTGATGGTGATACTCGGTCTCGATTCTATCGACGAGGTGTTAACCTTCAGAGACTAGCTCCGGCAGTAATTTCAGGTCGGGAAGTGACCGATGAGCTGACCCATTTTTACGGTTTGACCAGGCTTGATATGCGGTAACCATTCGACATTTTTACCGGTTAACAGAATCACCGTTGAGCCCATGTTGAAACGTCCCATTTCCGCCCCCTTGGCAATATCTTTGCGGGTATGGCTATAGTCATACTCGCTGATCTTCCTCGCCCGGGGTGGCACTACCAGGCCGCTCCACACAGTCTCGATCGCGGCAACATTTAGCGCACCGACCAGCACCATCACCATGGGTCCGGCGCTGGTTTCGAAGTAACAGACGAGTCGCTCATTGCGTGCAAACAGGCGAGGAATTTCTTCTACTGTCCACTGCGCGACGCTGAAAAGGCGCCCGGGCACATGAATCATCTTTTGCATATTGGCATCGAGTGGCATATGCATGCGGTGGTAATTATAGGGTGCAAGATAAATGGTCGCGAAGCGACCATCTGCAAACTCGGCCGCCATGCTCTTGTCGCCGCCGAGCAATTCGAGTGCGCTGTAACCCCGGCCTTTGGCCTGCATGATGGCACCTGCCCGAACAGGCCCGGCCTGGGATATAGTGCCGTCACAGGGGCAGGCGAGAGTGTTGTCGCCCGGTGCAATGGGCCGCAGCTCCCGTTTAAGGGGACGCGTAAAGAATTCATTGAAGGTCTGGTAGTATCCGATTTCCGTTTCTTCGGCTTCCTCCATATCGACCCCGTACTGTTTTACGAACCATTCAATCAGGGGTTTAACCTGGGGACCGCGCAGGCGCGTTAGCAGGTAAACCACCCGCGACACGGCGTGGTGCGGCAAGATGTAAAACATGACTTTGAGAAATTTCTGCTTTTTACTTAGTTCGGCCATGTTTACTTTTTCACAGTCATGTTCAGGTTTTGTGTGGAACCGTCATCGAGTTCGATCACAATTTGCAGCACATCACCCGGTTTGGTCGGTTCAGCTGGATTCATCATCATTAAATGTAGCCCACCGGGCGCCAGTTTCACGGTTGAATCGGGCTCGATGACTAAAGTCGGCACCGCTTCCATTCGCATCATGCCGTCTTCGGCAATGGTCCGGTGAATCTCGACACTTGAAAAGGCGTCGCTGTGTATTGCGATAATGCTGATCGCGTCGGCCCGGGCATTGCGAATTGTCATGTAACCGGCGCGTACCGGGACCGCAGGCGGCAGATTCTTTATCCAGGCGTTGTGGATATCGAGCTCGGCGCTCGCGCCGCCCGGGAAAACAAGCAGCAGGATAAGCAGTAGCCGTGACATGTGCAGTCGATCCGACTAGTTGTGTTCAACAATGCGCGTCATGTCGCGTGCCAGCGCGAGCGCATCATGAGGTGCACTGAAAAGACCCGCGAATTCAGCCTGCGGGTTTACCAGTACGATAGCTGAACTGTGATCGACATCGTAGCTGGTGCTGGCTTCACTTTTATTACGGATATTGTGCGCGATACCCAGCGATCGGGTCAGCGGAGTCAACTTTTCCAGTGGCGCGGTGGCACCGATAAAAGCGGGATTGAAATAGGTAACATAAGCGGCAAGAATTTCGGCATTGTCGCGTTCAGGATCCACTGAAACAAAGTAAACCTGGATTGCCTCAAGTACATCCGGATCTTCAATCGCGGTGAACATCTCGGCCATGGTCTGCAGGCTGGCGGGACAAATATCGGGGCAGTGGGTATAGCCGAAAAATATCAGGTTCCATTTGCCCGTTAAACCGGGTCGAGTCAGCGGCCGGCTGTTGTGGGTTACCAGTTCGAACTCAGGCAGGGCGCGCGCCTGGTCGCCGAACCAGAGGCCGTCCTCGAGTTCGACTGGCTTATTGCTGTTGACAACCCAGGAGATCGAGAAACCTCCGATCAGGGCCAGCACCGCAACGATTGCGATACTCGATTTATTCATAGTCGTTATCGTGTAAAATTCGCGGCATTATATTTCAACTGGTAGTAAACACAACGTGGTGATACCTGAAAACCTGCAAGCCCTTACTACTATTCGAGATTTCATTCGTTGGGGAAGTAGCGAGTTTGTGCGCAACGAGCTGAGTTTCGGCCATGGTTTCGTCGACGCATTTGACGAATCCAGGTATCTGGTTTTGCACGCTCTTGCCCTGCCTTTTGACTGGTCTGAGGCTTATCTGGGCGCGGTCCTGACCCCGCCCGAACGGGAACAGGTAATCGATATCCTGCAGTTGCGCATTAATTCCCGCCGGCCTGCTGCCTATATCACGCGAGAGTCCTGGTTTTGCGGGCTTAGATTTTACGTTGACGAGCGGGTGCTGGTGCCGCGCTCACCACTCGCCGAGCTCATCGCGAATCAGTATGAACCCTGGGTGGATAGCAGCCGGGTGCAGCGCATCCTCGATCTCTGCACTGGCAGTGGCTGTATCGCGATTGCCTCGAAGTACCATTTCCCGGCGGCAGAAGTCTGCGCTTCCGATATTTCGCCTGCAGCGCTTGAAGTAGCTGCGCTGAACCTCGAGCAACACGATCTCAGCGACCAGGTAAACCTGTATGAGTCCGATCTGTTTGAGTCGATTCCAGCGCAGTCTTTTGACGTAATAGTGAGCAATCCGCCTTATGTCGATGCCGAGGATATGTCCGCCCTGAGCGAAGAATTTCGGCATGAGCCGGCTATCGGTTTGCGTGCGGGTGATGATGGCCTGCTGCTGGTTGATCGTATCCTGGCAGGGGCAGGCGCGTTCCTGAGCGAGCATGGTGTCATTTTTATCGAGGTGGGGAATTCGCAGGCGGCACTCGAGGCCAGGTATGATTTCCTGCCAATGACGTGGATAGATTTTGAATCCGGTGGTGGGGGGGTTTGCGCTATAAAGGCGCAGGATCTGGAGCAACAGAAATCCGTGCTGACCGCTAACGCAGGTTAGCTACACATGGCAGGTAACATGAGATTAATCACAGGCTGGAAGTACGACCGGGACATCAGCGATCCAGGCAAGAATTATTATGGCGGTGAACGGAGCGCTGAATATTTCGAGCGTTTCGAGGTTTGCCGGTTTTTGTTTTTACCTGATTCGGAGCACAGTTATGTCCTGGTGGGGTAAGGCGCTAGGTGGTGCGTTCGGGTTCATGGTTGGTGGACCTCTCGGTGCCCTGATGGGAATCGCCTTCGGTCATAGTTTCGACCGTGGCATGGGCAGAATGGACGGTGCCGAATGGGGCGCCGACCAGGAACGTATTCAGGCTACATTCTTCACCGCTACGTTTTCGGTGATGGGTTATCTCGCCAAGGTTGATGGCCAGGTCACCCGCGAGGAAATCAAACTGGCCGAAGCAGTTATGGACCGGCTTGGCTTGAGCAGCGAAATGCGCAGCTCGGCAAAGAAGCTGTTCAACGAGGGCAAGTCGGACGATTTCCCCATCGACGAGGTGCTGGACCAGTTCAGGCGTGAGACGCACCGACGTACGACCCTGATCCAGATGTTTCTCGAGATCCAGTTGCAGGCAGCTTACGCCGATGGCGTTATGCATCCCGCGGAAAAAGAGGCGCTGGTCAACATCTGTCAGCACCTGGGTATCCCGGTATCCCAACTGGAGAGGCTCGAGGAAATGCTGCGCGCGGGCTTTGGACGTGCCGGTTATGATGCCGCGACTGCCAAAACATCGCTCAAGGATGCATACCAGTTGCTGGGGGTGGATGACGGCGTGAGTGATACCGAGCTCAAAAAAGCCTATCGGCGGTTGATGTCGCAACATCATCCCGACAAGCTGGTTGCGAAAGGATTGCCGGAACAGATGATTCAGGACGCGACCGAGAAAACCCAGCAGATCAAGGCCGCTTACGAACTCATTCGTAAATCCCGTGATGCATGAAGAAGCTGTATACGCACGAAAACCGTATGATCGTCTTTAATCTTAAGAATGTGTTGCAGGCAGAGGGCATTGAAACCATCGTTGTCAACGAGTTTGCCGCGGGAGGCGCGGGCGATCTTGCTACTTTCGATACCTGGCCGGAATTATGGATCGAGGACGAAACCAGGCTTGAACAGGCGCAGGCAATAATACAGGGTATCCTGAGCAACAGGAAAACCGAGGACTGGTTTTGCCGGACTTGCCAGGAGCAAAACGATGCTTCATTTCAGATTTGCTGGAATTGTGGGCAGGCAATTGAATAAGCGGAGACCATGCTGATGAAAAAATTTCTTTTGGGGTTACTGCTGCTGGCTCCGGCCACTCATGCCGGTGAGGTCAGTATTGTTGGAGTGAGCGTCGAGTGCCCCGGTAGCTGTACTTTTTCGGTGACGCTCGAGCACGCCGATCAGGGCTGGGGGCATTATGCCAATCAATGGGATGTCGTTACCATGGACGGCAAGTTATTGAAATCGCGCGTATTGCATCATCCCCATGAACAGGAACAGCCTTTCACCCGCTCGCTGTCCGGAGTAGTGATTCCGGCAGGGGAGAGCAAGGTTAAAATTCGCGCCAGGGATTCAAAGCATGGTTACAGCGAGCAGGAATTTATTGTCGATATACCGGGTCGTAGCTAAGCCGCCTGAATCATGCGGGTCAGTTTTCCCGCCACAGTAAACGCAGCCCCAGGAAAATCATTACACTGCCCGGAATCCAGCGCTGTACCCAGTCCCCGATTCTGCCGCGTGTGCGCATGGCGCCGGCGGCGACCAGATAGGCGATCGATCCGTTAACGATGGCGCCGGTAACCAGGAATACCGAACCCAGCGCAATTGATAGCAGGAATCCGGGAGTTTCTACCGAGTTTAAAAATTGCGGAATAAAGGCGAGGAAAAACAGGGCGATCTTGGGGTTGAGCGAATCTACTACTAGCCCGCGGCGAAAGTATTGCCAGCTGTTCAGCGCGGGCGAACAGGCCGGGCTTGCCGCCGCCTGTCGCCGTGTTGCCAACAGATCGATACCCAGGTAGATCAGGTAGGCCGCACCGAGATACTGAACGATTACAAAGACGACCGGTGTGGTTGCGAGTATCGCGGCGACACCACTGGCAGCCAGTACCACATGAATAAAGGCGCCCGCCGTCATGCCAAGCACCGCGAAAACGCCGGCCTTGAATCCACCCGCCGCACTAATCGAAGTCACCAGTATTACCGAAGGACCGGGTGACAGGTTGACTGCGAGACAGGCAATCACAAGCAGCACGAAGGTATCGAGGGTCACGACCAAGCTTTACGCGCCCGCTTACGGGCGTCAATCAAAGCGTTGACCGAACGCGTTACGTCAGCCGATGTCGTGGCCCAGGAACATATGCTGACTCGCATTACACTGCGCTGTTGCCACTGGGTGCCGCCGATCCAGCAATCGCCGGATTGCTGGACATTTTTTATCGTCTCGGTGGTTACCGGGTCGCTGTCGCAGGCAACAAGAACCTGGTTGAAGACAACTTCATTCAAAATCTCGAAGCCGTGCTTCTCGAGTTCATCCGCGAACTGTCGGGCGCGGACGTGAAAACCGTAAATCAGCTCATCGATTCCGGATCTGCCCAGATACTTGAGGGCTGCCCAGAGTTCACATATGCGCGCGCGCCGCGACATTTCCGGTGTGTGCAGCATACCGTCGCGATTATCGCTGTATACGATGTAGGCGCCGGAGGCATGTAATGCATTTACCAGTGCGTCCCGGTCGCGACACATGATGACCCCGCTGTCATACGGGGTGTTCAGGGTCTTGTGACCGTCAAATGACCAGGAGTCGGCGAGTTCAATACCCCGGGTCAGGTGTTTGAGCTGCTCGCTGGCGGCAGCCCACAGACCGAAAGCACCATCGACATGTACCCAGGCATCGGCTTCCCTGGCTTTTTGACACAGGCTGGCAAAATCGTCGAAAGCGCCGGAATTCACATTGCCGGCCTGCAGGATCAGGATAGTCGACTGGTCAAGTTCCGGAACCAGCTGGGCATCGATGCTGCCCTGCGCGTCGGCATCCACCCATTCGACATTATCGATGCCGAACCCGAGTAACGCGATTGCCTTGGTGACGGTGCCATGGGTTTGCCGGCTGGCGATCACACGCAGGCGTGGCGCGTTGATAAATCCGCGCCGATTGATATCCCAGCCAAGGCGGGCGAAGTTTCTGTGCCTGGCTGCGGCGAGGCCGCAGAAGATAGACATCGACGAACCGCTGACATAGCCCGCTATGGCAGATTCAGGCAGTCCAAACAGGTCGCGTAACCAGGCTTCGGTTACTTCTTCGAGCCGTGATGCGACCGGCGAGGACAGGTATAGCGGTGTGTTCTGATCCCAGAAATCTGTCAGCCAGCGCACCGCCAGTGTCGCTGGAATAACGCCGCCGTTGACCAGGCCGAAGTAACGCCCGCCAGTTTGTGCCACGGTGGCGGGAGAGCCGTACTCATCGAGCTGACGCAGGATCTGCAGCGCGTCTCCCGGGGCATCGGGCAGCGGCTCATCGAAGCGAGCGAGATTTGCAATAGCCTCCGGGGTCGGGAAAACGTTACGTTCAAGCGCCCTGTCGGCGTAGCTGTAGGCGGCGTCGCGTGCCTCGTCAAATGCGCATTTTCGCTCCATTTCAACAAACATGCGTTGGCGAATGTCATCACTCATTGATCTCGACCCTGTAGTATTTGTTTGATCCTGGTTTTCAATTCGGGTAGCAGTTCGGTTTCAAACCAGGGGTTTTGCCTGAGCCAGCGATTGTTTCTCGGGCTTGGATGCGGTAAGGGTACCATGTCTGGCCAGAAATCCTTCCAGCTGCGCACCAGTTCGGTTAGCGAGTGGGTTTTTGTATCGAAGTGATACTGCTGAGCGTATTTTCCGAGCACCAGCGTCAACTCAACCTGTTTCATTTGCGCGAGCAAAGGCTCCCGCCAGCGCGGGGCGCACTCGGGTCGTGGAGGCAGGTCGCCGGAGGTAGTGGTGCCGGGATAACAAAATCCCATCGGCAGGATGGCAATTGCGGTCGCATCATAAAAAACCTCTCGACTGATGCCTAACCAGTCACGCAGCCGGTTGCCACTGGGATCATCGAAAGGTATTCCCGTGCGCTGCACTTTTTTGCCAGGGGCCTGGCCGGCAAGCAGGATTCTGGCCGATGCGGAACATTGCAGTACCGGGTTGGGACCCAGTGGTAAACTGCTCGCACAATGCTGGCATCGACTTACTTCTGCCAACAGCGTATTTAGACTCGTCATCGAGCAACTCAGTGGGTCAGGAAGCGGCCGTTTCTGATGCCGCTCGACTTCTGCTCGTGCCAGCTGAGCCCGCCGTTAACCCAGACGCTGACGATGCCCGCGCTGAGCTGTGCCGGGTCTGCAAAACTGGCGCGATCGATAATGGTATCGGGATCGAACAATACCAGGTCGGCATAGTTGCCAATGGCTATAATCCCGCGATTTTCGAGACCAAAGCGGTTCGCCGTCAGGCCGGTCATTTTATGCACCGCGGTTTCCAGTTCGAACAGCTTCTGTTGACGAACATAATGACCCAGAACGCGCGGAAAAGTGCCCCACAGGCGAGGGTGCGGGGTTTTCATCGACGCGATGCCATCGGAGCCAATCATCGCCGCGGGGTGGGCCATGATGCGCTGGAGGTCGGCTTCATCCATTTGAAAGTAGATCGCGGCGGCCGGGTAGAGCCGCTCACAGGCTTCCTCGAGCGAGCATTCCCAGTCCGCCATTATGCGCTCCAGCAACACACCGTTGCATTCAGGGTGGGGTGTCGATTCCGCGACCAATACCGCTTCGCAGTCTTTGGCAAATCGCGCCAGCAACGACGTCGAGCTGGCGATGTAAGGATAGACATCAAGGCTCACAGCCTGATTTGCCGAGCGCGCCCGATCAATCAGCTTGAGAGTTTGTCGCGAGCGGCCATAATTGTCGGGGCCAGCACATTTATGATGCGAAATAATGACTGGAACTCGCGCGCGCTGGCCGATATCAAGCGTCTCTTCAACCGCCGCAAGCACCTGGTCACCTTCATCTCTCATATGAGTTGCGTATACCGCGTGATCAAATTCGCGCAGCACGCTCGCAAGCTGCACCACTTCCCCGGTTGATGCCGCTGCCGCCGGCGGATAATCGAGTCCGGTACTCATTCCGATACAACCCTGCCCGAGCGCCAGCCTGAGGTCTGCCTGCATCTGCTTTATTGCAGCGAGGTCTGCCTCCTGCTCGAGGCGGTCCGCCATGCTGCCGAGGCGTAAACTGCTATGCCCGGCAAGCAATGCCAGGTTGGTTGCGCCTGGCGAACGGGTGAGGGCGTCGCGATAGGCCGATACCGACGGAAAACGGAATTCTTCTTTTTCACCGAGTAGCGGGAAAGGAGGGGGTAAATGCTCTCCCATTTGCAGTGGCGCCAGGCTGATGCCGCAATTACCGGCGATTACCGTGGTAACGCCCTGCGATATCTTGAACGGGATATCGGGAGTTTTAAGCACGGCCAGGTCATCATGGGTATGGCTGTCGATGAATCCCGGCGCCAGCACCAGTCCAGCGGCGTCCAGACATGTATCCGCCTGCCAATGCCGGCAGTCGCCCAGGTCGACAATCCGGTCGCGGTCGATGACAACGTCGATATTGCGGGGCATCCCGCCGCTACCATCGATGACTCTGGCCCCAGTTATTAACAGATCGCAACTAGCCATGCCTGCGTGGGAGCTTGATGTTAGCCTGCTGCAATTCGCCTGACGGCAGGATTAAAGGTGGAGGTTTTACCGTGGCCTTCCTGTTTTGCCTGGTACAGGGCCAGGTCCGCACGCGCGAGCAGTTCATCGATACTGACAGAAGTGCTGGGCTCGAAAGAGGTGAGCCCGATACTGGCGGTATACTTGATGATGCTGTCATTGTACTTTAGTACCGCCTTGTCGATCGCGCTGTGTAAACGGTCAGAGAATTCGATGGCCTCGCCGGTAGTAGTGCTGGGCAGGATCATGGCAAACTCTTCACCTCCCAGACGACCGGTAATATCACTGCGACGGGCGACACTGTTAACAACGTTGGCGAAAAGCTTCAACACCGCGTCACCGGCAGAATGGCCGTACTTTTCGTTGATCAGCCTGAACTGGTCGAGATCTATGATCATCACCGAGAATACTGTTTTTTCGCGAGTTGCGAGTGAGACATACTTACTCGCGCTATTGAAAAAAGCCTGCCGGCTTAATAATCCAGTCAACGAATCGTAACTGACGGGTTTGCTTATGCTCTCTTCGACCTGGTAAACCCGAAAAATCAGGCTGACCAGAACCCAGCAAATGGGGGTTGCCACCAACAGAGGCACGCAAGCCGCCATAATGACTGCGAGTTCGTATCCAATAGCAAAGCCGAATTTGTTGAGGATTACAACGACGCTTGAGGTAACTGCAATGGAGGCGAGCACGGCGATAAAAGTGATAATCGCCACGGTTTTAAAACGCCCGAGTTTTGCCAGGAGCTTTACCATCTTTGAATGCCCTGCGGAAAGTTTGACTTATAATTGTCGGTTCACTGTAATTCCATACGACCCGGGGTTCAAGCGATTAATCGATTCTGCTGCAGGGATTTAGCAGCTTTTTAAAAGCTGAACACGTTCTTAGATGGTGTTACTGGACGCTATCAGCCGAGAGGTCTCCAGTACCTGGCCTGAACCAGCCACAGTCGTTTGAAAATGAGTAACCGAATGGGGCAATGCGGGATGGAATCGGTCGGCAATGCGGCGCCAGGTGCAGGCAAAACCGCTGCTAGTAGATCCAGAGCCACTTTTACTGCGTAGGTTATTTTGGGCTGTAATATCCGGAATGGCGTGTTATTTTATAGCGCCTCATGCCTGCGAAACGCTCCAACTCAACAATAAGGGATCCGAAAGATGAAAATTTTGATGCTGGTTGCGCACGGTAGCCGTAATCAGGCTGCCAACGACGAAGTAAGCCGACTGGCAGCGCGGGTAGCGAGCCTTGCACAGGGCGATTTCGATGCGGTCGTCCCTGCATTTCTGGAATTAGCGGAGCCGGACATCCACCGGGGCATAGAGCGCTGTGCCGAAATGGGTGCAAGCGAAATTATCGTCGTGCCTTATTTTCTCGCTGCCGGGAAACATGTCACCCGCGATATTCCGCTGGAACTGGAATGCGCCCGCACCGGGTATCCGCATATCAGCATCGAGACATCCCAGTACCTGGGTGAAAACAGTGCCATGGCCGAACTGATAATCCAGTGTTCGCAGAATACCAGATAGAGCGGAAGATCTGCTCGTCCCTGCCCTGGAAGCAGCGCGCTGTCGCTCTGAGCCGGGCGCCGTAAGCGGTTGTGTGGTAAACCTGTCAGGCGGTTTTCCGAAATATGGTTTATTAGGTGTCAGGATTCCCTATAATATTGGCTTCTTCATACCGTTCGACCGGTATCTGCCAGCACAGCGAGTATTAATGATGAATGCCCCCCTCAGCAACAGCGCCTTAATCGCAAAAGACCAGGAACATATGATTCACCCGCTTCACCTCAATCCGGCTCATGCCAATGCCCGGGTTTGGGTGAAGGCGGAAGGGTCGCATCTAATCGATGCCGACGGAAATCGGTTTATCGATGGGCTTTCATGCCTGTGGAACGTCAGTTGCGGACACGGACGACAGCAGCTGGTCGATGCCGCCAGCAAGCAGATGCAACAAATGGCTTTTTGCTCCAGTTATAACGGCAGCTCCAACGCGCCGGCAATCGAGCTCGCCGAACGCCTGTCCGCTATCTGTTATCCGCAGATCAATAATTTTTACTTTACTTCGGGTGGTGGCGAGTCTACCGATAGCAATTTCAAGCTGGCGCGGTTTTACTGGAAAGCTCGTGGGAAGCCCGAAAAAACCAAGGTTATAAGCCGTATCTGGGGATATCACGGAGTTACTTTCGCGGCCATGTGTGCGACCGGTATCGCGAGTTACTGGGGTGCTTTCGAGCCTCGTATCCCGGGTTTCAGCCACATTCCCGCGCCGGATTCTTATCATTACCCGCCACCGGAGGACGGTTCGTCGATGGGGATTGCCGCTGCCAATGAGCTCGAGAAGGAAATTCTTGCACAGGGACCTGAAACCGTCGCTATGTTTATCGCTGAACCGGTTCAGGGCGCCGGGGGAGTGATAGTGCCTCCGGATGATTATTTTCCGCGGATAAGGGAAATTTGTGACAAGTACGAAGTACTGCTTGTTGCCGACGAAGTAATTACCGGTTTCGGCCGCACCGGAAAGCTGTTTGCCCTCGAACATTACGGGGTTCAGCCGGATCTGGTTCAGGTCGCCAAGTCGATTACTTCCGGCTACCTGCCGCTAGGCGGC
>CALDDP010000026.1 GCA_937936805.1 uncultured Gammaproteobacteria bacterium
TCGATTTGAATGCAACAGGCACCGGCTTCGATTATTTTCTTCGCCAGCAGGTAGGTGGCTTCCTCGTTACCGAAACCGGCGTCAATATCGGCGATAATCGGTACGACATGCGTTTCGAAGTTGTCGATCTGATTCTGCACGCCTTTTTCCTTGACGCTATCGCCCGCTGCACGTGCGGCGTCGAGTTCGCGGAACAAACCGCCCAGTTCACGCGCATCGGCCTGGCGCAGGTAGGTGTAGATTTCCTCGATCAGTTCCGGCACCGTAGTTTTTTCGTGCATCGACTGATCGGGTAACGGGCCGAACTCGGAGCGCAACGCGGCGATCATCCATCCAGACAGGTAGATATAAGAACCCTTCGTGGTGGACATGTGTTTCTTGATCGCAATCATTTTCTGCTGCGCGATGAATCCGTGCCAGCAACCGAGTGACTGGGTATATTTCGACGAATCGCCATCGTAGGCGTCCATGTCGGAGCGCATAATTTTTGCCGTGTATTTGGCAACGTCGATGCCGGTCTTGAAGCGGTTCTGCGCACGCATACGCGCAACGGATTCCGGATTGATCGCGTTCCAGCTGTCGCCCTGGGCTCCGCACAGCGCGGCAACGTCGGCGATATCTTTTTGGTATAGAGTCATGGCCATGCCTTTGAAAACTGGTTGAAAAAGTGACCCCATATTAAGATTTTCCTTCCTATAATTGAAATAAATGGTGTTTATACTTACTATTCACCAAATCAATATAGACTTCGAGGCAAGGCATGTATAACGGGCGAATCGATCTTAATCTTCTCGAGTACCTGGATATTCTGCTACGCGAGCGCAACGTAACCCGGGCCGCCAGCCACCTGGGGCTAAGCCAACCGGCAATGAGCAACGGGCTGGGACGGTTGAGAACTTTATTTGACGACCCCCTGCTGGTTCGCACCAGCGACGGCATGACCCCGACCGAAAGAGCGCTTGAATTGCAGCCGGTAATCCGCGAGGTACTGGCCAGGGTCGACAAGGCGGTGCAACCCCGCGCCGCCTTCGAAGCAGCGACCGCCGAGCGTTTCTTCCGCATCATGGCAACCGATTATGCCGAGTCCACCATCTTCCCGCCTATCCTGCAGCGGCTGCGCGAAGCGGCCCCCGGGGTTACGCTCGATATCATGACCCCGAGCGATGTCAGTTTTCTTGATGTCGAACAGGGCAGGGTCGACATGGTCATCAACCGCTTCGATTCGATCCCGCAGTCGTTCCACCAGAAAACCATCTGGGAAGATGATTTCGCCTGCCTGTTCAGTGTCGACAACCCGATCCGACACAATTTTACGCTGGAATCCTATCTGCAGGCCCAGCATGTCTGGGTAAGCAAAACCGGCATGGGAGTTGGCGTCGGCATGGACCCCGACGATGTACAGCGCCTGGGATGGGTTGACGAGGCGCTCAACCGTATCGGCAAGCAACGACGGATTAGCGTCTTTACTCGCCATTATCAGGCGGCAATGTTAATGGCGGAACAAAACGATCTGATTGCAACCGTCCCGGCCAAGGCGGCAAAACTGCAGGCGCATAATCCGCGCGTTGTGGTGGAAAAGCCTCCCTTCGAGATCCCGCCGATCGAGCTAAAAATGGCCTGGAGTCCGTTACTGCAGAATAATCCTTCGCATCAATGGATGCGGCGCCTGATTGTCGAAGTCGCCAGGGAACAGATTGCCTGAACAGGCTTACGCGAACGGCTACCAGTTGTCGCTTACCTTGTTAACCGGGTCGGGCTTAAATACCGAGATAGGCTTTACGCACATGATCATTATCCATCAGGCTTGCGGCCTCGCCTTCCAGCGCGACATTGCCCGTTTCCAGCACGTAACCATGACGTGACAGTTCCAGCGCCAGCTCGGCATTTTGTTCGACCAGGACAATGGATACGCCCTGTTTATTGATTTCTGTCAGCAGGTGTGCGATTTCGCGGACGATTACCGGTGCCAGGCCAAGTGACGGTTCGTCGAGCAGGAGGATGCGCGGTCTCGACATCAATGCGCGACCGATCGACAGCATCTGTTGTTCACCCCCACTCATAGTCCCTGCGGTCTGGTTTTTACGCTCATTCAACCTGGGGAAGCGCTCGAATACGCCGGCCAGATCCTTGCGAATTTCCGCCTGGTCATCACGGGTAAATGCGCCGAGCAGCAGGTTTTCAGTCACCGTTAAATCCTTGAATATACGGCGGCCTTCGGGCACGTGGGCAATGCCCATTTTCAGAATCTTGTCAGCCGACAGGTGATCGATACGTTGCCCGTCAAAAATTATCTCGCCGGCGCTGGGATGATTTAATCCTGATATGGTGCGCAGGGTGGTGCTCTTGCCCGCGCCGTTGGAGCCGATCAGGGTAACAAAATCAGCCTCTCCCGCCTCCAGCGAAACCCCTTTGAGGGCCGCGACCTGGCCGTAATGAACATGAATATCGTTAACCTGCAGCAGCATGCTATCTGGCCCCGCCCAGGTAGGCTTCGATCACCTTGTCGTTATTGCGCACCTCTTCCGGAGTGCCCTGTGCCAGCACCTGTCCAAAATTCAATACGGTCAGATAGTTGCACAGGCCCATGACCGCTTTCATATCATGCTCGACGAGGACGATGGTAATGCCCGATTCCCGGACTTTGCGGGTCAAATCCATCATGTGACTGGTTTCTTCGCCGTTCATGCCGGCAAAAGGCTCATCCATCAACATGACTTTCGGCTCGGAGACCAGTGCGATGGACAATGCCAGTGCGCGTTGCGAACCCAGCGGCAGTTCGGAAGCGAGTTGATCCTTGCGCTCTATCAGCCCCATGAAATCGAGCACCTCCATTACCCTGTCGTTGGCCGCCTGCTGTTTTTGCCGGTCGAGGCCGAGCACCGCGGAAAACACATTCGAGCGCGCGCGGATATGCGTCCCCACCAGGGCATTCTCGAACACGCTCAACTCCTGGAACAAGGTGGTCTCCTGGAAGGTACGCACGATGCCCATTTCCGCAATCGTGTGGGGCTGCTTGCCCTCGATGCTTTGCCCCTGGTAGTGAATACTGCCCGTGGTCGGGACCTGGAAGCCGGCGATGTTTTTGAACATGGTGCTCTTGCCGGCGCCGTTGGGACCGATCAAACCACGGATTTCACCCTCTTCAACCTGAAAGCTGACATTGTCCAGCGCCGTCAGGCCGCCGAACCGCTTGCTTACACTGTTGATTTCCAAAATGGCCATGCGAGTCTTCTATTAAACCCTATTGATCCGACAACGGCGGTTCTGGTGGCGGGGAGCCGATACCAAACCATGACTTTATTTTTCCCGGAACGCTTTCCAGCCCGAGCGGGAGAAAGAGAATCGACAAAATGAGCATCGCGCCATAAATCGCGGGCCTCAATACCTCGAAACTGCGGATCGATTCATCGAAAATAGTCAGCACTACCACACCGATAATGGGACCGTAAAACTTGTTATATCCCCCGACAATCACCCAGATCAGAATAAATACCATGAAGCCGACGGTGAACTGGTTTGGCGTAACGCTGCCGAGGTAATGGATTTTCAATCCGCCGGCGATACCGACGAAAAACGAACCCAGGATAAAAGCCAGCGCGCGATAACGCCAGGCGTCGACGCCGACCGACTCGGCCAGTGCCGACTTCCAGTGGATGGCGTGCAGGGTCAGCCCGACCCGCGAGTTTTCGATGCGATAGAGGATAAACAGGCACAGCAGCACGATCGACAGGGAGAAATAAAAGTACGGGATCGGGTCGAGGAAATCGATACCGAAAACGATCGGCGCCTCAACGCCCCTCAAGCCGCTGGTGCCGCCGAACACGCCGACGAATTCGACCCAGGTCAGGCGAATTGCCTCCCCAGCGGCGAATGAGCCGATGAGGAAATAAAACTGTGTCATCCTCAGTAAAGGAAAGCATAACAATGCCGCCACCAGCCCGGCTGCAGTGCCAGCCAGCGGCAGGGTAAACCAGATCGCGAGATCGAAATGATTGACCAGCAGGGCAACCGTATAAGCCCCTACCCCCATCATTACGGCGTGTATCAATGACCACTCACCGGTTAAGGTAACCAGCCGATAGCTACACACCGCCAGTACGTTGATGGTCAGGAAGATCAGCAAATCCTGGTGATGAAAGCTGAGGAAATGAGGAACAGTCAGCAGGGCGGCCAATGCAATGGCACCGACTACCATTCTCTGCATGGTGAACCCGCTATTACTACTCACTGACCTTCGCTCCCATCAGGCCGGTCGGCTTGACGATCAGAACGATAACCATCAATACCAGGCCGCTGATCGTGGCGATGGTGCCGCCGAAGTAAACCGTCACCAGGGTATGAAACACGGCATACAAAATAGCGGCGAGAACGGCGCCGGACAAACTGCCCACTCCGCCGACGATGGTCACGATGAACGCCGTGACAATGACGTTATGCCCCATGTGGGGGTTGATATTGGTCAGTGGCGCGATAAGCCCCCCGGCCAGGCCCGCCAACGCGGTGCCAACTCCGATCGCGATAACCGAGATCCTGTCAGTGTTGATTCCCTGCAACTCGGCCGCTTCCCTGTCCATCGCCACGGCGCGCAGCGCCCAGCCAAACTTACTACGCGTCAGGAAGAACCAGAGAGTTCCCAGTGCTGCTGCGGAAATGATCAGGCTGAAGACTCGCTGGTAGGGTATGCGCAGCACATCGAACATGACCAGGGTGCCGTGAAATGGCGGTGGCACCTGCTTCGACGGTCCGTCGCCGCCAATCAGTGCCGCAATCACCTGCAGGATAAACAGCACGCCGATCGAGCAGATCAATCCCGCCAACGGGTCCGAGCGCGTCGGTCGGAACAATAATCGCTCCATCAGTAGCCCGATCGCGGTAACCAGCACAATCGCCGCGGCAATGGCGGGGATATATCCCAGGCCGAATTGCGCATGCAGCAACCAGATGGTGAAGGCGCCGGCCATGACCAACTCGCCATGAGCAAAGTTAACTACCCCCATGACGCCGAAAATAAGCACCAGGCCGACAGCAAACAGTGCAAAGAACCCGCCCTGGACGAGGCCGTTTACGATTGATTGGAGAAAAAGCTCTATCTTATTGTCCTGCTATGAAATCTACAGTGGATTGTGCCTGGCACCGGGTACTGCAACAGCTCTTGCCAGAATTTCAGGCGTTGCCGCTGCGGGGTTGACGCGTCATTAGATTGTTCAACGTTCAACGCCGCAGCGACAATGCCTACTGGCCTCTAAGAGACTGCCGCTAACTGACAGTCCGCAGGCCGTGCGACTTCATGTACTTGATCAGAACATCGGAATGCTTGTCCAGCCAGTCGGTAACGCTGGCGAACTCCTGGATCCGTGTCTTGCCACCCTCGATAACCACGACAGGCCAGCGACCAACAACAATGTTGTCCCGGCCCCAGAGTTCCTTGCCCCACCATTTACCGCCACCAAACACAAATTCCGGGTTCGGGTTGCTTTGCAGCGCATTCAGAACCTTGCTCGGATCGGTGCTGCCTGCCGCTTTTGCGCCTTCCAGCCAGTTCAGCATGATGGCAGGGTATTCCCAGGACACGGCGGACCAGTCGTTCGGATGCCGCTTTCTGAATTCGGCATCGAAACCGGCCGGATCGGGGAAGCTGATACCTTTTTCTTTCAATTTGGGATCGTCGAAAGAAGGGAACTGGTGGATCGTGCCGTCGACGAATTCCTGGCTTGTCTTGGCAATTACTTCCTCGTGATAATCCAGCGTCGTGGAGATGACTTTACCCTTGAAGCCCTGGTGATAAAGCTGCTCCATCAGGGGCGTGGTGTAGAAACTGGTTGCCATGCAAAAAATATCAGGCTTCTTGGCCAGCACCGAACTCACGATGGGCGCGAAATCGGTAACGTCAAAACCGTGTAAGTTCATGTCGACGACCTCGATGCCGGCGACTTCAAACGCGGCCTGGTAAGTAGCGGCCGCCTGCAACCCGTATTCCACGTCGTTATTGGTCACAATCACCGCGGTTTTGGCATCAGGGAAATTTCTGGCTAACCATTCGACACCCGTAACAACATAAAGCGGGTGGGATTCGCAGGTAGCGACCAGGTGTTTCGTATCAGGCGTGACATCGCTGGATAGCAGCGTGGTGGTGAATACTTTCTTGCGTTCGCCCCACGGCATTACCGCACCGACGGTCGCACCGCCGAGCATCATCACCATTTTGACCTCGTCTTCCGAGACCATCTTCTTGTATCCCTGGACGGCTTTTTCAATATCGTAGCCGTGATCATAGGAAACGATATCAAGAGCATACTTGTCACCACCAATTTCGACACCGCCCGTGGCGTTGAGTTTA